>NZ_JBEONZ010000007.1:0-149398 GCF_040308705.1 Pseudoalteromonas sp. 19-MNA-CIBAN-0066 | reverse complement strand
GGCTTGTGGGCCTTTTTGACCTTGAGTAACAGTAAACTGTACACGTTGGCCTTCAGCTAAAGTTTTGAAACCGTCGCCTGAAATTGCACTGAAATGTGCAAACACGTCTGCGCCAGATTCTTGCTCGATAAAGCCAAAACCTTTTGCTTCGTTAAAAAATTTTACTGTACCAGTTGTAGTATTAGACATAATAGTATCCTAAGAATTAATAAAAGTGTGCCTTAAAATAGGCAATTTAACAGGGAGAAAACAAGCATATAACTGAGGATAACGCGCAGGATTATTACTAATAACAACGTGGTACTTACAAATAAGCTGGGTTTTCAATCAACCCGATGCAGGCATGTTAGAGTAAGTTAAAACATGTAGCAAGCTTTATATAATTAAAAGTTATATAAAACGGCATGATTATTTTATATCCTTTTGTAAATTAAGGGTTTTATTTTTTAACTTTGTTTTGCATTTTTGATGTGTTTTGATTTTATAGTAGTTACATTCATAAATTTAGTCATTTAACTTTCATAAAAATTACCTTTATTAGTCATATCTATTTTTTATAGTGCAGCGGTTGATCTTTTTGTGGTCACACATTTTTTAAAAAATAATCACTTAATAATGGGAATTATGGATGAAAATTAAAAAAGTTGCTGCGGCAATAGCGCTAACATTTGCGTTTAACGCAGCTAGTTATGCCAATGTATTACTGCAAAGCCAAAAAGACAGCAGTTGGTATAGTGCTGCGCAAACAAAATTAACAACAAAAACTACCCAAGCGCAGAGTGTTAAAGCCACCAAAGCTAAAAACGTAATTTTATTTATTGGTGATGGTATGGGGGTATCAACGCTAACCGCCGCACGTATTTTACAAGGACAACGCAATAACCAATCGGGGGAAGAGGGTTACTTAAGCTTTGAGGCATTTCCGTATTCCGCACAAGTTAAAACCTATAACGTAGATGCACAAACTCCCGATTCTGCGGGCACTATGACTGCGATGATCTCGGGTGTAAAAACCGATGTTGGCGTAATAGGTGTTGACGAAAATATAGAGCGTGGGATGTGTTCAACAGTTGCGGGCAACGAGTTACTAACAGCAACAGAGCTGGCAGAAATTAAAGGCCTAGCAACTGGGGTTATTTCAACAGCGCGAATTACCCATGCAACGCCTGCAGCAACGTATGCTAAATCGGCCGATCGTAACTGGGAAGATATTTCAGACATGCCAGAGGATGCAATTGCAGCTGGCTGTGAAGATATTGCCTCGCAACTAATTAACTTTGAAAAAAACCTAGAGGCGCGTTTTGTTGGTACTGATATAGATGGCCTTGATGTTGTTATGGGCGGCGGACGTCGGCACTTTTTACCCAAAAACGTAGCAGCTAATTCAACAGACGCAGTAAGCGCAATAGAAGGGGATCGTACCGATAATCGTAATTTGATTAGTGAATGGCAAGCGCAATACCCTACTGCAACGTATGTTATGGACCAAACCGGCTTTGATAATATTGCCGATGACGCTACTAAAGTATTTGGCTTATTTAACGAATCCCACATACAATACGAAGCAGACCGCGCAAACGATATTGCTGGCGAGCCTTCACTTACCGATATGACTACTAAAGCAATTGAAGTGCTGGGCAAAAACGACAAAGGCTTTTTCTTAACCGTTGAATCGGGTCGTATTGATCACGCGCACCATGCGGGCAATGCCTATAATGCACTTAACGACACAATAGAGTTGGCCAAAGCGGTACAAGCTGCGGTTGATAACACCAATCCAGAAGAAACCCTCATTTTAGTCACTGCCGATCACAGTCATGTATTTACTATTGCGGGCTATCCCAAACGCGGCAACCCTATTTTAGGTCAAGTTGTGGCCGTGGGCGAAACAGCCCCCAGCCTAGCTGCCGATAACAAGCCCTATACCACAGTTGGTTACGCCAATGGTTTAGGGTTTAGAAACTTAGGTGATGAAACAGATGCCGATGCAAGCTATGCAAGTGCTGCTGTGGCAGGGCGCGTTGAGTTACAAGGGATTGATACAACAACCCCTGGTTTTCATCAAGAAACAACAGTGCCATTGGCTTCGGAAACACACGCAGGTGAAGACATTTCATTGCATGCAACAGGCCCCGGTGCTCAGCTTGCACAAGGCGTAATTGAGCAAAATGTAGTGTTTCATATAATTAATCAAGCTCTTGAACTAACTCAGCAATAATGGCGGCTAACATGAAAAAATTAACGGTACTTTCTTTAGCAGTAACTCTTGCACTAACGGGTTGCTCAAGTGACAGCGATAAAAACCAAAATAGTATATTAACGGTCAATAACGTAATTGCTGTCGGGTCTGAGCAATGTGTTAACGGCGGAGTAACAACACAAACAGGCGAAGATACCAACGGTAATGGAATATTAGAAAGCAGTGAGGCTACATCAAGTAACTTAGTATGTAATGCACCAGCTACGTCGCTTAGCAGCGAGCAGTTAGCATCGCTTACTAGTAATGCTTGGTTTAGTGATGCACAAACCAAGTTAGCAACCACAAAAACAGCAAATGCGAGGATAGTGACTGAGTCAGGCAAGGCTAAAAATGTTATTTTATTTGTTGGCGATGGTATGGGAATTTCGACAATAACTGCAGCGCGTATTTTAGCCGGGCAGTTAGAAGGTGAAATGGGTGAGGAGCATCAATTAAGCTTTGAAACTATGCCGTATTCAGGTTTTGTAAAAACCTATAACGTAGATGCACAAACGCCCGATTCGGCCGGCACTATGACCGCAATGGCCTCAGGGGTTAAAACCGATGTGGGTGTTATTGGTATTGATGAAGCGGTTGAGCGTGGTAATTGTGTGTCGGGCAAAGGACATGAGCTAGTTACCTCACTAGAGCTTGCTGAAATTGCGGGTAAAGCGACCGGTATTATTTCAACTGCCCGCATTACTCATGCAACACCTGCGGCTATGTACGCAAAATCGGCCGATCGTAACTGGGAAGATATTTCAGATATGCCCGCGAGCGAGTCAGCTAATTGTGAAGATATTGCATCGCAACTGGTTAACTTTGAAGCCAACCTAAAAGCGCGCTTTAATGGTGTTGATGTAGATGGCATTGATGTTGTTATGGGTGGCGGGCGTCGTCATTTTTTACCAAAAGATGCTGCGTTTAATTCAGCCGATGCAGTAAGTGCAGTTGAAGGGGATCGTACTGATAATCGTAATTTAATTAGTGAATGGAAAACGCAATATCCAAATGGTACTTACGTAATGGATCAAACCGGTTTTGATGCAATTAGCGATGATGCTACTAAAGTATTTGGGCTGTTTAACGAATCTCACATGCAGTACGAAGCAGACCGCGCAAATGATATTGCTGGCGAGCCTTCGCTTTCGCAAATGACCGAAAAAGCCATAAATGTACTGGGCAAAAACGACAAAGGGTTTTTCTTAACCGTTGAGTCGGGTCGTATTGATCACGCGCACCATGCGGGTAATGCATATAACGCTTTAAACGACACCATTGAATTGGCAAAAGCAGTTAAAGTTGCGGTTGATAACACCAATCCAGAGGAAACGCTTATTGTTGTAACAGCCGATCACAGCCATGTATTTACCATTGCGGGTTACCCTAAACGCGGTAATCCTATTTTAGGTAAAGTGGTGGGCGTAGGCGAAACAACGCCAAGTCTAGCGGCCGATGATATGCCATATACAACGCTAGGTTATACCAATGGTGGTGGTTTTAGAAACCTCGGTAGCGAAACAGATGCTGACGTAGGTTATAACTTTGCACCAGTAACAGGGCGGGTTGATTTAACCAATGTTGATACTACTACCCCTGGTTTTCATCAAGAAGCGCTGGTACCAATGAGCTCAGAAACACACGCAGGTGAAGATGTTGGCGTATATGCTATAGGCCCTGGTGCGCACTTAGTGACAGGCACTAATGAGCAAAGCTTTTTATTTCATGTAATGGACTTTGCCGCAGATTTAGTTAAAACAGCAAACGACAAAGTGGCGCAGTAGTAAGTTTATAATTTGTGTGTGCAAAACAACTCGTACTCTGTGCGGGTTGTTTTTATATTATATTTTGTCATAAAACAGCCATTATTTTTAGCTATGTTAAAAGCATAAATTAGAGCATTTAAAAAGAGTACCCAATGAAAAAAGCATTATTAATGATGACCGTATTATTCAGTAGCAGCGCTTTTTCCCAGCAATGCAATGTTAACCCAGCGCTATTAAAAGCAACTTACACTGTAACCAACAATAAAAATAACGAGCCAACAACTCAAGCGCTAACCCTGTGGCGAAACCAGCAACAAGTAGCGCATCAAAACGAAATAACGACCGAACTGTGGCAGCATTTAACTAATAAGCAAATACGGCCAATTCGTTACTTTAATGCTCAGCAGCGGGGTATTGAATACCAACCGTCAGAAGTACGTGGAGTACAAAACTGGAGTGCAAAAAACCAGCTGGTGGATGCGCATTTAATAGCAAAAATGACGTTAGTAAATACTCAGGGTACAGGTTGTGATGAAGTAAAAAACTATGTGTTAAACGAAGCTGAAACTGAGTATAAGCTGGCTTTATTTACACAGTCAAAGTTGGTTAAAACATTTAGTGTCAGCAGTAAAAAAGGCCAAGTAAGCACCTTACTCAGCCTTAATAATGTAAGCAGTAACGAGCAAGCGATAGTTGCTCAGTTTGCTAAATGGGATAACTTTCAAACTACTGACTATGCCGATATAGGCGACAACGAAAACGATCCCTTTTTAGCTAAAATGATTAACCTTGGTTTTATTGAGCATAGCGCCACTGGCTTTTATAACCAGCAGGGGCAAGCTATCCAAGGTGAGCATTATCATTAGATTTTTTGGGCTTGGCAGCGTCCTCTGTTAAGCCCGCAATATAGTCGTTGTCGTCGCAGGTATTTAAATCTTCTTGTGCTTGTTTGTCTTGTTGTAGTACTTGTTTTAAATCTTCCATACGCTGGCGTACAGCTACACCGTAGCTAATATCGTCGCCCCATAATTTTGCTAACTGTAATACACTGGCGCGGTCGTGATCTCTAAATAGCTTACCAGCTCGCTCGGCATCGGGTTTATTGTTACCTAATAACTCGAGCGCTTTAACTGCAAGGCTGATGGCAGAATCAACAGTTTCACGATTAAAGGCATCTACTTTTAAACTAAGTAATTGATAAGCGTGACGACGGTCGATAGCACGTGCAACAATTTTTAACTGCGGGTAGTTTTTTTGCGCAAGCTTAATAATTTCTAATGTTTTATCGGGGTTATCTATAGCCACTACCAGCATTTGTGCTGTTTTTGCACCTGCGGCTTCAAGTAGCTCCTGACGCCCAGCATCACCATAAAATACCGTTTTACCAAAGCGGCGTAATAATTCAATTTGCGTAGGGCTATGATCAAGTACTGTTATTTCGTAACCCTGGGCATGCAGTAAACGCCCCATTACTTGGCCAAAGCGACCGTAGCCCGCAATAATGACATGTTTAGCGCTGCTAATATGCTCGGGTTTATCAAATTCAGGCTTTACGCTGCTATCGCGTTTTTGCAGTTGCTCGTAAAACATTAATAATAAAGGTGCTATTAACATAGAAATAGCCACCACTAAGGTTGTTAATGCGGTTTGTTCGGGCGTTAAAATGCTTAGCGTACTAGTTACACTTAATAATACAAAAGCAAATTCGCCTCCTTGTGCCAAAGCCAGTGTAAATAATAGTTGCTGCTTTTTATTTATTTGAAAGGTAAAAGCCAGCGCAAATAAAATACAGGCTTTAATTACTATCAATAAAACAACTAAGCTAATCACAGTGCTAAATTGATTAAAAAACAGTTCAAAGTTAATCGACGCGCCCACAGTAATAAAAAATAGCCCTAATAGCAGACCTTTAAAAGGCTCTATGTCGGCCTCTAACTCGTGCCTAAATTCACTTTCGGCAAGTACTACGCCAGCTAAAAAGGTACCCAGCGCAGGTGATAAGCCAATACTTTGCATAACCAATGCAATGGCAACCACTAAAAAAAGCGCAAAAATGGTAAATATTTCACGTATATGTGTTTGCGCTATATATCTAAAAATGGGGGCCGATATATATTTACCGCAAGCAATAATGGCGGCAATAACAGCAATCGATGCACCTACTTGTTGCCAAACCGGCCAGTTGGCAATAATTGAATCACTAACCTCGGCGTTGCCACTCAGTGGTGCAAATGCGAGTAAGGGTAATAACGCTAAAATAGGAATAATAGCGATATCTTGAAATAGCAGTACAGAAAAAGCATTTTGCCCAGCTTCTTGTTTTAGCCAGCCTTTTTCTTCTAGGCTTTGCAGTACAATAGCGGTAGAGGAAAGCGCCAGCATTAAACCAATGGCAAGGGCTGTTTGCCAATGCATGGCAAACAGCCAATAACAAGATGCAAAAATAACGGCTGCGGTTAACACTACTTGTAAACCACCTAACCCTAAAATTGAGTGGCGTAATGTCCATAAACGTGAAGGTTGCAGCTCTAAACCAACTAAAAATAGCATCATTACTACGCCAAATTCGGCAAAGTGCATTACATCGGTTTGATCGCCAACCATAGCTAAGGCATAAGGGCCAATAAGTATGCCTGCGATTAAATAACCCAGCACCGATCCGAGTCCTACTCGTTTGGCAATAGGCACAGCTACAATTGCTGCCGCTAAGTAAATTAAAGCTATTTCTAACACGTGTTTTTCCTAGGTGAGTTTTTAAACCCAAGTGGTTTGCGTATAAATAGAATGACTGACACGCTTATAAAATACAATAATTTAAGTGGCTAAAAATGCTGTTTTTTTTAAAATTTTACAGCCTTCAAAGTATTATTAACGCTGACATACCCTAGCTCTGCTTTAATCATAATGAGATTTTTTTTCAGGATTAACGCGAATGTTACTTAGATCAATCGTTAAGCAGCAAAAAAAGGATGCGTAATGCATCCTTTATAACTTTCAACTTTTAGCTAGCACTTTTATTAAAAGCGGTAAGTAATATTACCGTATAAAAAGCGGCCATCTAAACTGTATGGCACGTAGGGGGTGTACGGGAATATTTGACCAAAGTTAGAGTAACCAATGTTATCTACAGTTGCTTGTGGGTACTGATCAAACAGGTTGTTAGCGCCTACGGCAAATTTCCATTCATCGTTAGGGCTATAAGCCACTTCAAGATCGGTTATCCATTTTGCATCTAGGTATTCATCTCGGTCGCTGCTTGTAGAAATATCAGCAACTTCGCCATAACGCGTGGCACGCAGTGTAGTTTGCCATTCGTTAAAGCTCCAAACAGCCGATAAGTTTAGTTTGCTATCTGGTGTGCCTTCTTCAAAACGGCCCACTTCACGCCGAGCAAATACAACATAGTCATCACCTAACGAATTGAGTTCTTCAGGGTTGTCGTCTATATGGGTGACTTTAGTGTCGTTAAAGTTAACCGCTGCGTTTAAGCGTACGTCGCCTAGGTTATCTAGTTCCAGTAAATAAGTTGCAACTATGTCTACACCTTGCGTACGTGAGTCTATTGCATTGGTAAAGTAGCGTACGCTTTCGGTGTTTAGCTCACCAGCGTTTGCTAAAATTTGCGCAACTGCTGCACCGGCTAGGTTTTCAGAGAGTACAATCCGGTCATCAATATCAATACGATATGCATCAACCGTTAGGCTAAAATTACCTTGAGTGTAGACAAAGCCAGCGGTTAAGTTTACAGAGTCTTCAGCGTCTAGTTTTTTAGCGCCTAATGCTTGTGCTGCTGGAGAGTCACTTGGAAATAAACCTACTTCAAACGCTTGGTTGTTTTCAAGTATGGTTGATATTTGACGATACGAGCTTTGTGCTAGCGATGGCGCGCGAAAGCCGGTACTTGCTGCACCACGTAACGATAAGTTATCAGTAATACTGTAACGCGTTGCTATTTTTGAGGTGAATGTGTCGCCAAAGTCGCTGTAATCTTCATAACGGCTGGCTAAAACCACATTCCACTTTTCTGTTAGGTAGGTATCAAATTCAACAAAAAGTGCTACGTTGTGGCGGCTTTCGTCGGTAACACTTTGCGGACCAAAACCAGATAGTACCTGTGCACCACCTGCTGCAATTGGGTTGCCGTTACTATCAAGCGCGGTAATATAAGAAGCTTCTTCGCCTTGTTCTATTTTGTAGCTTTCGTGGCGGTATTCAGCACCTATAGTAAAAAATACGTCATCTGGTAAACCTAAATCAAATGCTGTGCTGGCATCTCCATTAACAATAAATTGGTCATAAACCAATGCGCCGTTATCAAATTCGGTTTGGCTGGTGGCACCTAAAGATGTATTTAAGCTATTTACTACGCCTAATGCAAAGTCGTTGCGGCCGTAGTTGGTACTTACATCCCATGTCCAGTCGCCTGTTTCACCTTGTAAACCAAGAGCGAGAGAGTAATCTTCTACGTCGGTTTCAATTTGTGGCAAAAAGCCATTAGGGTAAACGTCTAAAATGTTATTTTTATCTACAGCTCGGCGATAAAACCCGCCTGAGTTGCCTTCACGCTTAGAGTAGCTACCAAAAGAGTATAAGTTTAAGCCGTTATCAAAGTCGTAGCCCATGTTGTAAAACAGTGCATAGTCTTCAAGCTCTGCTTTACCAAAGCGGTGATTGTAACGATCGATAGTGAACTCGCGTGGATCTAGGCTACCATCATCAAGGCGGCTATATTGCTCGCGAGGGTCAAAACCAGAGCGCTGGGTAGAGTCGTTATCACGATATTCAATAGATACGTTTACAAAACCGTTATCGGCTAACGAAAAACCAGAATTAGCGCTAATAGTACGCGTTGCGCCATCGCTCATTTTACGATCGTCGCCAGTATTAAATGCTAAGTTGCCGTTTGCATCTGCGTACACGCTTTCAAGCTGAGGTACTCCGGCCATTTGAGTATCATATTGTCCGTAAGTTACGCTTACACTGCCGCCCTGCGCTGCATCTTTAAGAATTATATTAATAACCCCTGCAATAGCATCTGAGCCGTATTGCGCTGCGGCACCGTCGCGTAATACTTCTACGCGCTTAATTGCCGATGTTGGGATCATATTTAAATCAACAGCTGTTGAACCACGCCCAACTACGCCAGCTAAGTTTAATAGCGCACCTGAATGACGACGCTTACCATTAATAAGCACTAGGGTGTGATCGGGGGCTAAACCACGCAAAACTGCAGGTTTAGCATGGTCTGTACCATCGCCCATTGTTGCGCTTGGGTAGTTAAAGCTTGGCACTTGGTTTGCTAGTACTTGGCTGATTTCAAGCTGGCCTGTACTGGCCATATCGCGACTGGTAATAATATCAACAGGTACTGAACTTTCAGCAATACTGCGTAAGCTGCGACGAGTACCCGTTACCGAAATTACTTCGATATTTTCTTGTGCTTGACTATCTGGCTCTGCGGCTACAGCTACTGAATAAGGCGTGCTCAATGCAGTAGTAACGGCCAAGCTAAGTGCTAATTTTTTCGCTGAAAAGCGCTGTATGGTCATGTGATCCCCCAAGGGCTGCTATTGTTGAGTCTAAAAGCGCCGCATCTTAAAGAAGCTAATAGGATAGTGCAAAGATCAAAACAAACTAAGTTATGCAAATAGCTAAGGCTGGTGTTTACTTTGCGCTGAACGTACTAATTTAAATAGGTGTGCTTGTGTTGAGTAGTTGCAACCACAGGGTGAATTGAGGTGTTTTTTAATACAATTAATTTAGTAAATGTAAATAAAAAAGGCCAAGTAAATTACTTGGCCTCTTTATTGTTTTTAATGTTTTAATTCAAGAGTTAAGTATTACTCTGGCGCAACGTCTAATGTAGTAAATAACGAGTAACGCACGTTATCTATGCCTTTTTCAGACGACTCTTCGCTCACGCTTGCTTCAATTAAGTATAAACCCGGGTGCTGCCACGTTGTGCTAAAAAAGCCGTTTTTGTCAGTGGTTACTTTAACTTCGCCACGTTCGTTACGGTAGCGTGTATCACCTTTTAATATTGCCAGCTCAACGTTTGCTGCCGGCTTACCAGCTTTGAGTAACTGAAAACGCGCTTGTTCGCCAACAAATAAATCGTTAGGGTGAGTTGGGCCGCTAATCTCTAAACCTTGACCAAGTAGTGCTGGCTTAGATGTGCCGTTACGACTTACAAACGTATCAACGGTAGAAAATGCTTTGGTTGTTTTAATATCTGTAGCGTCTGCTGGAATATCTTTACTGTTTTTGCCACCAAAAACACGACGACGCTCACCTTTTGCATCCTTATAAAAGGTCATTAAACGTGGTTCACGTTTCATTGCAATATGGTAAGTCCCTTCGTTGGTTAATTTAACTGCCGCAGAGTTTTTACGCTGTAAAAAGTAAGCGCGAATATTATCGCTAATAGGTTTGCCGTCAGGGCCGATAGCCATCAGTAAATTGTCGTCGTATTGTGCGTCTTTCTCAGTTGGGCGGTATGCTTTGTCGGGAGCAAAAATTTCATTAGAAATACTCGCGTCAATCATTACATAATGCGCTTTATCGCCAGATAAAGAAGTGTGCGATGGTACTAACCATTGTGCATGGGCGTTAGCATAGCTTGATGCAAGTGCAGTGACTGTAAGTGCGCCAATTAATGCACTTTTAAGTAAATTGATTTTCATAATCGTTCCTTTTTAAATGGTTTTAGCGGATGCTTTATTTGCTGCTATTATTACTTGGCAATAATAGTGACGAAGCTTTGTGAAAATTCATTGGTACCATCAATCGTGATTTTACCCTCTTGTGTTAGGTCTATTTCGACACGGCTGTAATCTCGGCCGCCTTCTTCGCGTACCACTTCAATATTAAGTAAGTATTTACCCGGTTTTACTGGGTTACCGTCTAAATCATTGCCCTGCCAATTAATGGTGTAAGATCCAGCTCGTTTGGTTGCGCCGCTTATGCCGTCGAAGTTAAGGTTACTCTTACCGGCTTTACGCCACCATTGGCGTAAGTCTTTAAACCATTCGGCTTTTTGTACCCAAAGTGCCAGCGTAGTAACGTGTTTGCGCTCGCTTGTTTCTAGCCAAACTGCAACATAAGGGCGGTGATACGGTTGTACGTCTAATTCGGGTAGGTTTAATTCAATTTCTAATTGTGCAGTTTGTGCATGCGCAGTCGCTTGAAAAAACGTCGCAACTAGCAGTAATGCTGCGCTTATAAACACTTTAAATTTAATCATTAATACACTCCTTTTAATTGTGGAACCCAACATAAATAAATAACGACAGGCGTTGCTATGCCTAACACCGTTATCCATATTCCTGCTAAGCGTTTTTTTCTGTTTTGAAATAAAATAATCATGCCGGTAATGGCAAATAAGATCATTAATACAGCTGAGATATCTATTACCCAACTCCATGCTTCGCCACTATGTCGGCCTTTATGTAGATCGCCAATTAGGCTTAAAAAACCACCTGTTTGGTAATCAAGGTTTAGTGTGCCACTTATAAAGTCGAGCTCGGCGTAGGCAAACCCCGCGGGTAATGGGTAGTCGAGCATTACCAGTGCGTCCTCTTTTTCCCATTCAATGCTTTTTACGTTAGTGAGCGCATATTGCTTGGCTAAGTAAGCTTCTATTTCGGGGTAGAGTGTAGGTAAGGTACTTAACTGCGCATTTGCTTTGGCAGCCAATGCACTTGGAATTGGAGTTGATATTTGGCCATTATTTTTATCATTTTTAAGCCAATCAACATGGTTAAGTACTATGCCGCTAACACAAAATAAAATAAGCAAAAAAAATAGCGCTGTAGAAATATAAATGTGTAAAGCCCGGCTGGTGCTATATAAAGCTCGTTTGTTAATAAACGCCATAATAACTGTAAACTAATTAATATTTACCACATGATAATGATTTGTATTAGCTATTACAAATATACTTACTAAACTTTACATTAAGTTTTTATAAACAGCGGGTATTTACGTTGTTAAAGCGGGATATTCAACTTTTTGGTATGGAAGAGGGTCTTAAAATTAAATAAATCATTACAGCCACTTCAATTATGGCAACTAAAAAAATAACCCAAACAGCAGGAGATGAAGCCAGTAAAAATATAAAACCAACCAGCATGCCCAAAGCGGCGCAATATTTGGCTTTAACAGGCACTACTTTATGTGCTTGCCACTGGTGCAGGGTAGTGCCGTATCGTGGATGATTTAAAAGCCAATGCTCAAGTGCAGGCGATGAGCGAGTAAAACAGGCCAGAGCTAAAATAAAAAAGATGGTGGTGGGCATAACCGGTAGTACTATACCTATAATTCCAAGTACAACTAGCATTAAGCCAAGTACTTTAAACCATACCTTTTTGTAATATATATAGGTTGTTTTTATATTCACTTAGGTTAGTTTTATTAAATTATAGTTAGTTTGATTATAGAGTAATTAATGCCGTAATTTAAGCGCAATTGCAGTTACTTAATACGTGGACATAAAGGAATAAGTAAAATTAGCGCAGCAAAAAGGGCAAACAAAGTTGCCCTTTATAAGTAACCTGAGCTGCGGATAATAAACTTATCTCAAGCAGCTATTTTCAGCGCTAACTGCGTTGAATTTACTTGCAATAGGCCAGCTATTGACGCGTAAATTCGCCTTGTTTTCACTGAAAACCTCTGGCTAGAGAAAATAAAATCAAATATAACTATGATTCAATACGTTAGTAAATATCTTAACCAGAGTTCAGGTTAACTAGCTAATTAACCTTGCTTGGCTTAAAAGTAATAACCAAGGTTAATATTAAAGCGACGTTCTGTATCGCCTTCACCAATAATTGTTCCGCCAATAAATGGTTGATTACGTGCTTGGATAAAGTCGAAGTAACTAAAGAAACCACCTGCAGCAACACTCATACCCGTTACATTCATCCAAGTATTTGCGCTGTTATCAGACTTGTCGTAAATAATACCGTAATCGTTGTAAAACTGAATGTCGGTCACTGGGCCCCACTCAAGTGAGTAGTTATAAGCTACGTTGAAGTTAGTCATTGTTGCTTTGCTCGAAACAGTATCGTAATAAGCGTAAGCACCTACAGCAAAACGGTTGCTATTATCGTCTAGGTCGTAGTCGTACTCGCCATGTTGAAATTGTACGTTCCAGTTATTAATTTTGCTATCAAGATGCACAGCCCATGCACCGTAGCTTCCAGCACGGTCATTACCGTCATGTAGGCCGCCACTTAATAGCGATACACCCAGATCGGTAATTACGTTTTTACTATGCTCTACTTGATACGTTGCGCGACCTGCAAAGGTATTGTATTCACCAATTTTATTTACAGGTTCTGCGTATGTACCTTCATTTGGTGCACGACTACCTACAATATCGTACGAGTAACGCTTGCTTTTATCGGAACCACCGTCTACTCCGCCTAGTTCATCATTTTTGAAAAAACCAAGGTCTAGCTTCCAGTTGTCTTTAAGTTTACGTTTTACTACCACACCTAAATCAAAATCGTCTTCTAACCCTACGTAATAGTTAGTGCTAAAAAAATAACTGTGTGAGTTGTACGGGCCGTTACCAAAAGGAACAGATGTTATACCTGCTTGGCCTTCCCAACCATCCACAAACTCATAACCAAGGTAAGCGTATTTAATTACAGTCATGTAATCGTAAAAGCGAATTTCACCATTTAGAGAAATATCATTAATTTCACCAGATACATTTAAACGGAAAATATCAAAATCAAAGTCGCCGCCGCGATCTTTATTGTCATCATCGTATGAATTAATGCTGTAATTAGCGCGAATAGCACCGCCAATTTTAATGCCTTCGTCTTTTTTATCTGATTCAGACTCTGCAACAGCAACAATTTTTGTATCCGCTTTTTTACTTATTTGAGCAACTTGTTGTTCGTGTTGCTCATTAATTTGTTGTTGTTTGGTTTTTTCAGCTGCTAATTGCTGCTCTAGCATCTGCATTTGCTGTTTAAGTTGTTTAAGCTGAGTTTGAAGCGTGTCTAGATCTGCGGCGAATACATTGCTCGACGCACCAGCTAGCATGAGGGCAAGTGTTAATTTCGAAAGTTTAGTCATAAATTGCTGCTCAGATTTTGATTGAAAATTTAAGATGTAAAAGCACATCCTGTGTAAATTTATTATTTAGGAGCTTGAGTAAGCGCACCCACTTCTAACAGAGGCGATGCATCAAGTTTATCTGCATCCATCATTGCGGCAATGCGCTGCATTGACGACAGTAATAGGCTCTGCTCCCACTCTGCAAGTGCCGAAAACTTAGCAATAAAATGCTCTTGTAGTGGTTGCGGTGCTTTATCAAGTAACTCCTTTCCTTTATCGGTGAGGTATAAACTCACTCGACGCTTATCCATTTGGCTACGTACCCGAGTTACTAAGTCTCTACCTTCTATCCTATCAAGAATATTAGTAACGGTTGCCGGGCTTAAATTTACATTTTGAGCTATACGGCTTGCTGTTATCCCATCTGTATGGGAAACCTCTTGCATTATAAGCAGTTGTGGCCCAGTTAAGCCTGAAGTTTTATTCAGTTGCTTAGAGTGTAAATCGATCGCACGAATCACTTTACGTAAAGAAACCAATAACTCGTTATGTTTTTGCATTTAGCTAATCTCGTTAAAAGGGCGCAATGGTTTGCCATAATCGCGAAATGTTACACATCAAGTAAATTGAATTCAAATGATATATTGCATTTTAGCCTGCTTTTTGTGGTTTTTATTAGTTTGAGCAGTAATTAAAATTTGTGTTTTTTAATTTTTAATCTATGTCTGTAGTGTTTTATTCGCTAATGGCTGTAGTATACCTTTAAGCCTATAGAGTATAGATAATGAGTTTTTTTTATCAATTTATAAGTATTGCTAATTTACTGAGGGTGACATTTATAAATAAGTATTAGTACAAAGTAATTATTTATAAATACCTCGCAGGTATTACCGAGTGAAAATAAAGCGATCGATATTTAAATTATTTCGCTTATCATGTAGATGATTTATAAGCTTACTTGACTATTTAGGTGCACATTTAACACTACGTGCCAGCATTATAGGAAATAATATGAAGTTATCACCTTCCGTTAGTATTTGTCATACTGATACCGGTTTAGAATTTATTAATATAAATAGCAGCCATTGCGATGCAAAAATATTTTTGCAAGGCGGGCAAATTACCGAGTTTACCCCAAAAGGTAAGCAGCCATTGTTATGGGTATCTCAAGAAGAAACATTCCAAGAAAATGCCAGTATTCGCGGCGGTATCCCAATTTGTTGGCCTTGGTTTGGAGCACACGATAACAGCGATTTTCCGGCGCATGGTTTTGCTCGAACGAGTTTGTGGCAGGCCGATGAAGTGCATGAAACCGAATACGAAGTTATTGTTAGCCTTAAATTACCCATGAAACTAGTTAATCTTGATTATTGGCCGCATCAATCAAGCTTACGAGTTGAGTTTGTACTAAACGAGCAGTTACAAGTGCGCTTAACAACCACAAATTTAAGCAATGCACCGTTTAGCTTTTCGCAAGCGCTGCATACTTATTTTCCAACATCAGATATTAACAATACCAGCGTTGATGGTTTGCAAGGTGCGCAATATACTGAATTTGGCGAAGCTCAAGTAATGCAAAGTGATGTGGTTAGTTTTGCCCGCGAAACCGACATGGTTTATACCCAAGCAGCGCCAGTGCAAACCATTAATACTCCCGAGGGTATAATTAGTGTGGGCCGAGAAAATTCCAGCTCTTGCGTATTGTGGAATCCATGGATAGAAAAATCAAAGCGTTTATCTAACTTTGCTAATACTGAATATAACAACATGCTTTGCCTTGAAGCAGCCAACGTATTAAATGATGCCGTTACGCTCGCGCCAAAACAAAGCCATACCTTAATTACCATCATTAAATGGCTGAGTTGAGCCTTGTATTTATATAAGTAATAGTGAGTTTAAACAATAATATGGTGTTTAATAATCAACAAATAACCAACTTACCACAACATAGTAATATTGAGTTTAAGCCATTGGCGGCTAACGCTTTGCTGCATGTGCAACTTAATTGGCTGGCGTTTTATGTTCCTTTAATAACCGGCTTAGTGGTGGCGTGTTACTTAAATGCTGCTTTTGCTAATCTAGCGCAAACGTATTTGTTGATTGGCATGCCAATAATTATCATATTATCAATGTTTTATAATGTAGTGAGTATAAAGCTGCAAGGGGTAGCAATGCGCACCCACGATATCGCGTTTAAAAAGGGAATTATTTGGCAGCAAATAGTTATTTTGCCGCTAGCGCGAGTACAGCATATTGAGGTGCACCGCGGACCAATTGAGCGCAAACTCGGCTTAGCGAGTTTAAAGCTATACAGCGCTGGTGGCATGAGCGCCGACCTGCAAATTAGCGGCTTAACTCACGACGATTGTAAAAATATGCGCCAGTTTGTACAAAACTACCGCAACGACGATAACATCGCACAAGCAACCCCTGCAGATGAGTAACGCTGGTAGCGCAAGTAGTTTACATTGGCAAGCTGTATCGCCTTGGGCGTTAGTGTATTTTGTTGTCCATTTTATGGTGCGAGTTATAAGAGATGGCATATTTAATTTGCTACCTATTACGATTGTGTTTGTAACTCAAGTTGAAAACAAACTATTTTGGGGACAAATTGCCGGAGCCGTCGCGCTTGTTGCTTTGCTTATTTACTCTTTTTTATATTATAAAAGCTTTCGTTTTTGTATTTCTGAAGAACACGAAATTTTACTCAAAAAAGGCGTATTTAAAAAAGAGCGTTTAACCCTTAAATTTGCTCGCGTACAAAACGTAAATATTGCTGAGCCGTTTTATTTTACCCCTATTAACTTAGTAAATTGTATTTTTGATGCCGCAGGTAGCGTAGCGCAAGAAGTGGTACTGCCGGGAATAACCAAAGAACACGCACAACAAATGCGTAAGCAAATTTTTGCTTACAAAGCCCAGCAGCAAGATACTGTAACTGACAATGTAGATCACCAAGTAACAGCACAAAGCAGTCTATTTATTAGCAATAAAGAAATTGCTAAGTTTGGTTTAATATCAAATATGGCTATTTTAGCCTTTGCAGCTATTGCGCCATTTATAAATGTTGTTATCGATTTTTTAGAGCAAAAGCTGATTGCTAAAATGGAGGGCTTTTACCAGCAAGAGCTAGGTATAGTGGCCAATGCTGCCATGTTTGCGGTGATCACCTTAATTGTTTTGTTGGTTATTATTGCGGTGTTGTTATCGGTTGGCATGTCGTTGATTCGGTTTTATAACTACGAGCTGTATTTTAAAGGACAAAAGTTTAAACGCATTGCTGGCTTATTAGAGCGCCATCAGTTATCTATGAGCTTAGATAAGGTGCAATCAATTGTTATAAAACAAAACTTAGTTGCCCGACTATTAAAACGCTTTACCGTTGAATGCTTGCAAGCGAGCAGTGGTGGTATGGTAGCAGGCGTTGCTGCTAAAAATAATAAACAAACCTTGCTCTTACCGGTATTAAACGCGGCACAAGTAAACAGTGTTTGCCAATGGATTTATCCTTGGTTTAATAGCAAAAACCTCGCATTTACAGGCGCAGAGCGCGCACTACTATATAAAAACTTAGTTTTTTATGCGCTTTTACCGAGCATATTAGTATTTGTTTTTTGCTTAGTAGCTGAGTTTAATATGTGGCTTAGTTTAGGTGTATTTGTTGCATTTGCTGGTTTAGTTACCTTGTCGTATCAGCGTTATGGCTATTACTTACATGAAGATAATGGCCGGTATTATATGGTGGTGCGCAAAGGCTTGATTGGCGTACATTATCGGGTGTTTGAACTGTATAAAACACAAAGTGCCCGTAGTATAAGTACCTACTTAATGCGTCGCTCAGGGTTAAAAAGTGTGTATATACAACTCGCCTCAGGTTACGCTTTTATGCCCTATATAAAGCAGCAAGATGCTGACTTTATAATTGATTTTACACTTATGCAGGTTGAATCTGATCCCCGTAGCTGGATGTAGCTCTACTAAAAGCATGTGTAGTTTATAGTTGCACATGTTTTATTACACTTTATTACTGCCAACTAAAAGTAATTAGTAATAACCTAGGTGCAGTTAAGGGATCATCTAAGGGACTATAATGAAAAAAACACTTATCGCAGCGGCTTTATTACTTACCGCGCCGAGCTATGGCAACGACTGGCAAACCATTCATACCGAGCACTTTAATGTGCATTACAGTATTGAGCATACCGACTTTGCCAAATCGACTGCTGTAGAGCTCGAAATAGTACGTACCAAAGTGCTTGAGCAACAAAACCGCGCACTCGATAAAACTGTAGATGTAGTGGTGTTTGATCCCTTAAATGCAGCGAATGGTTTTGCGCTACCTACCTCAAATAACCCGATAATGGCACTTTTTACCACGCCGCCACAATCAGATACTGTTATATCAAATACCTCAGGTTGGCAGCAGTTATTGGTATTGCACGAGTACATTCACTTAGTGCATTTAGCACAGCCAACACGTAATAACTGGCAGCAAAAAATACGCAGTCTATGGGATCTATACGATTTAACTTACAGCAATACCCCTCGTTGGGTTGCCGAAGGTTATGCCACGTTAATTGAATCTAAAATGACCGGTCGTGGGCGCTTATTTGATAACTACTCAGAAGCAATATTAGTAGAGTTTGCCCAGCAAGGAGCGTTGCCCAGCTACTCACAGTTAAATAGTACCGAAGGTGGCTTTATGGCCAGCTCCATGGCGTATTTAATTGGTAGCCGTTTTTTAAATTGGTTAGAGCAAAACTATTCAGAGCAAACGCTCGATAGCGTTTGGACACGCATGCAAGGCGTAAAAGTGCGTGATTTTGATCAAGCATTTAGCGGCGTGTTTGGGCAAAGTGCCGCTAAGCTGTACCGCCGTTTTGTAGCTGAATACACTTACAAAGCTATGGCCAAAGAGCAATTAGAACCTAAGCTTAATAGTGAGCTGTGGCTACAGCTTAGTTTATATGCAAGTAACCCTGCGCTTGCAAAAGATGGCAGTAAGCTGGCAATTGTAGAGCGTGATAAAAACGATAACACTAAGCTTATTGTGTACAGCACAGAGCAAAATACTAAAGCCGAAAATAGCTTTAATAAAGCACAAAAAAAGCTATTAGAAAATGATCCCCTAGATATTGCTGACACTGCACCTGGTGTATTTAAGCGTGAGCAAAAACAAGTGCTTAACCAAATTAACCGAGCAGGCATAGCTAACCCACAATGGATTAATAATACCACGCTTTACTTTAGTGCTTTTAGTACTGAGGAATCGGGGAGTTATAATCGTGTTTCTGATGTTTTTAGCTACAACACTGAAACCGGCAATATAGAGCAGCTTACCGAGCTTGCAGGTATTCGCCGTTTTAGCGTAACCAGCGATGGTGAAACCTTATATGCTGAGCAAGTAAGAGGTGGTTACTCAGAATTAGTGAAAGTAAATTTAACCACTAAAGTCGTCACTGAGTTATTTAGTAAAAGTTTAAAAACGGCGTATGACTACCCAATATTAAACCCTGATGAAACTAAATTAGCTTACTTATCAGCATCTTTAAACGAAAATTGGCAATTATATATACAAAATACGGATGGTGAGCACCGTCAATCAGTGGCTATGCCAAACGGGTATCAATATTTAAGCCAACCAAGTTTTAGCCAAAATGGAGAGTCGCTTTACTTTATTGCTGGCTTAAATAGCGCTACCGATATTTATAGTTATCATATTGCAAGCAAAACACTCACTAAACTAACTCAAGGGCAAGAAGCGGTTGCACATCCCATTGAAATGACTGATGGCTCATTACTTTATTTCTCGATTAGCGCAGATGGCCCCAATGTAAAACAACTAGCGAAAACACACCAAGGGAATATGGTTAGTGATATTGCAACCACTAAACATGCGCCACTGCTTATGGTTAATCAACACACACTTCCAAAAGCTAACATTTACACTAACCAAGTAGGCACACAAAGTAGCTACAATGCACTTGAGCAACAAGCCACTTTTGCACTAGGCGCGCAGTATTATTCGGCTGCAACCAGTTTGTTGAATTTAGGGGTTAAAAGTAGCGATTTATTAAAACAGCTCGACTTACAGGCAGGGTATAGCGCCGACTTGCACAATGGTGCTTTGCATGGTGGTTTTGTGCAGGCAAAATACAGTGCATTACCAGTAAAATTCAAACTTAGCGTGTTTGATTATAATTTAAATACAGCACGCCAATATAAATCCTTAAATCAAACAAGCTTAAGCGCCGATATTACTGCGCGCGGTGGTTTTGCTGCAATAAGTTACCCTCTTAAATTTGGGCAGTTAAACTTAACGCCAGAGCTTGCTTATAATTACACTGACTACAAACAAAACCATAAAAGCTGGACGCGCTTTGGCGTTACTCAAAGCTGGCAATATGACCGCCAAGACTTTGTTATAGGCCAAAGTACTTATGCGAGCTGGTACGATGGCAGCAGCAAAAGTAATAATTGGCAAGGTTACGATTTAGCCGCCCAAATTTTTGGTAAAGCATTTGGTATTCCTCTTTATGCAAGCCTTGAGCAAAAGCAACGTGATGATGGCAGCCTTGCATTAGGTGGCTTTGGCTCAAACCTGATTAATCAGCAACAAAGTAGCGAATTTGTACTTTCATCTGAGCTGCCTTTTTACAGTGCAACTGCAAAGCGTTATCAAGGTTATGGTGCTGGGTTTAGCTTTAAAGAGGGGTTACCTTGGCTTTATTACAAGCAACACCAACTTGATAGCATGGTATATGCACAAAGTTACGGCTTAAAATATCAAGGTGATCTTAGCTTTGGGATGGGGCCTGCAGGTATAAATGATTTAACGTTTAATTTGGGCTTATCGCGCGTAGAAGGCGATAGCTTTGCAGATGAGATGCGCGCGTGGTTAAGTTTTTATTATTCGCTTTAGCGTTTTTAAAAGCAAAGGTAAAAATAATTAATAACGGGGTTTGAGCGGCGATTTAAGTGCCGTAAAACCCACATTTACTTTGTCATACTTAACGACAGTAACTTAGCTTGATACACATTAAGCTTTTGTTTGTCGCGTTCAAGTTCGATGGCTTTTTCAAGTAAGCTTTGTGTTTGTTGAGTTTTACCTTGCTGAAAGCGTATTTTCGCCAGCTCTAAATACAGATCGGCTATATACGGTGCTTTTACTATTGCTTGCTCAACATGTTTGTTAGCGCTATAAATATTTCCTGTTTGTAACTCATTTTTAGCCAGTACTAATAACTCATAAGGATCTTTTTCTATATTTATTAGTTGTAAAGATAACTGCTGCGCAAGCTGAGTATCACCAAGCTGTTGAGCTAATAATTGATAGTTACTAATTAAATTTATGCTCGCATAATTGTTATTTAATGCTGCTTGATAAATATTTTTCGCGCTTTGTAAGTCGCCAGCATGGCGGTGTAATATGCCTGCTAAGTTAAATAGCTCAGGATCTTTAGGGGTGTAGTTATTAGCTTGCAAAATAAGAGAATATGCCATGTTTAATTGTTTGTTTGCTAATGCGCTAGCGGCTAAATTGCTATAAAACTTAGCGAGTAAGTCATTATGGTTAGCACTACCTGAGTAAATACTGTCTCGAGTTGGGAAGTAGTCGATTAACGTACCTGCGCGGGTTGTTATTGTGCTTATTGGATTTATGTTTTTAGCGGTACCTATTTCTTTAGGGGCATAAACCATAGTTCTAAAATGGTTAGCTACATACACTAAGTTACTTTCTTTTGCGTAAACAGGCTCGCTGGTCATTTCTTGAAAACTCGTATCTAAACCAAGAATGCGAGCATAGCTTTGGGTAAGCACCGCTAGGCTAATACAGTTTCCTTGCGCTCGATTAACTGTTTGTGTAGAAGTGAGTGTATCGCCGTGATATGTAAAGTTAGTTAGTTGGTTTTCAAGGTAATTATAAACAACTCTATCGGTACGAATCCCAGATAATAGCTGTTTTTTGGCATACGCTAAAAACTGCTCTGTCTCGACCTCAGACAGCTCAAAAATAGCTTGTTCAGATAAAGTGGGTTGCTGGCTAAATAAAGCATGATTAATTACTTGTGTAAGCGGTATAGTTTGCAGTATTTGCTTTTGATTGTTAGTACTGCTGCAGCCGGTTATTAATGAAAAAATAGTAATTATCACAAGCGTATAAAATTTCATAAACTCACTCCATTGATACAAAAGTAAGTAGCTTAAATAGAGTTAATTACTACTTTACCTAACATTATAATGAGTTTGTTTTTTAATCAAGGGTTTGCTGTGCGGCGTTTATTTAAACGGTTTTGTCGTGACTGCTTTTTGCGTGCACGTCGGGTAAGCCATAAATAAAAGCCAGTACCTGCAAGCCATACAGGGCTTAAGCCAATAACAGCCCACAGCACCTTACTTACAAGCCCTGCAAAGTAGCCAAAGTGGAGCTTTCTAAAGCTATCAATTACTTGCCAGCCAATTCCTACTTCGCGAATATCCCAGTTAGCCATGTGTTCGCCAGTTAGCTTACTGTAAGTAATTGTATTGGCGTATTCACTAGCCAGCGGATTGGTTGTGCTTACTTCACCAAATAAGGTAATGTTTTCGTCTGGCTCTAATGGCAAAACTAAAAAAGTACCGTTAAAAGTAGAGATTTGTTTTTTGCTGTCATCGAGTATTTGCTGCAACGAAATGTCGTGACTGTATAAGGGGTTGGTTAGTACATAATGCTCTTCTTGTGCGTGTTCTATCACTTCGTGATACCACACAGCCCAGTTGAAGTAGCCGCCAGTAATGGCTAAAATAATAATAATGGGTGAGCCTAACACGCCGGTCATTTTATGAATGTCGCTAAGCACTATTTGTAGTGTTGCACGCCAGCGTACGCTAAATAAGCGTCGCCAAAATTTGCGATAAATAATCAGGCCGCTAATACCCAATACGAGTAAAAACACCGCAAAAAAGAACCCTAATACAGTGCCCGTTTGCCCTGGTAAATTTTTAAAATCGTTAAGTAAAAAGGTGTAATGCAGCTCTAAAAACCAATCGGTGAAATAATGGCTGGTACCCAAAGGCTCTGACAAAATATCACCTGTGTATTGGTTTAAATGTAACTTAGCCCATTGCTCTGTACCGCGCTTTATTAAGTAAACCCGATCAGCAGTATCATCGTTAAATATTTCCCAACTAGCTACTATATAATTAGGGTAAGTACGCTCTGTTTTAGCGATTAACTTATCAATAGGTAGCCGCTCAGGTAGTGCTTTTACCACAAAGTGGCTATTTGGCATTAGCAGGCCATCTATTTCGCTTTTAAATACTAAAACACTCCCTGTAATGCTAATAACAATAAGGGGGATGATAGCAATAAGGGCAACCCAGCTATGAATTTTAAACAGTGTTTTTCGCATATATAAAGCAAGAAAAGATGATAAGTATTACGTATGATAACAATTATCAATTGCAATTCAAGTTTTGCAGATGGTTATGCTAGAAACAGCAAAAGCGTGAACTTAAGCTAACGATTTTTGTATAGCTAAGTTGCCAGCTGCTAAAAAAATATTTTCAATTTAGTTGAGTAAAATCTAGTCGCCACTACAATGCCGTCATAAGGTAAAACCCTTTAAAAACATATGTTTATTATATGTTTCTATTTTAATTCCTATTAACACTTACGTAACGAACGAGGTTGCTTTGGCACATTTTCTGCCTGTATTGTCTTCATTTATTTTAGTCTTTAGTTTTTTACCACTGCTAAATAAAATTCGTAAAAATCGCAGCGTGTCGGGTTTATCGCTGTTGATGATGACCTTTGGTGTTGCACAAAGTACGTACTTTATTGCCTTTAATCTGTATTTTGAGCGCTTTTATATGGCGCTGCCATTTGTAGTAACAGGCATATTAAGTGGTTCTATTTTATATTATTTTGCGCGTTATAATGCTGAGCGAAAAGAGCGTATTCAGTTACTGTGTATGTTGGCTTTTTCGCTTATTCCATTTACGTTATTAGCTAACCCAGCACTCGATACAGCTAAGGTACTAACATGGTTAACCTTTGTTGGTTTGGTAATGAGCTCGGTGCGTGTAATGCCACAAACGTATAAAACTATTCGCAGTGGTGATATTAGTAATTTAAGTGCACGTTATTTTAGCTTGCAGTTTGTGGCGGGTATTTGTGGTTTATTTGCCGAGTTTGCTATGGCTACGCAAAGTATTGCGCATATTTTAACGTTTGTAATGATTTTACTCACCAACGCTGCGCAGCTTGGTTGCATTCAATATTATAAAATGCGCCCTAATACAGTATAACGTTTAAAATAGTAGTGATAATTTAATTTAACTGTGGCAGGTTTAAGCTATTCGTAATTATAAAGTTTAAACCATGCAATTAACTATTCATCAAATAGATGCGTTTACTAATGAATTATTTAAAGGCAATTATGCCGCAGTGATCCCCCTAGATACGTGGTTAAGCGACGATTTAATGCTAAAAATTGGCGCAGAAAATAACGTGTCTGAAACCGCTTTCACTTGCCAGCAAAGCGATGGCAGCTTTGCTATTCGCTGGTTCTCACCTTTGATGGAAATTGACTTTTGTGGCCATGCCACACTGGCAGCTGCTTATGTGCTTTGTGAGCAGCATAATTTAGCGCAAGTGCGTTTTTATGCTGCTGCCGTGGGCGAGTTAGTCGTTAATAAAAATAGCGATGGTAGCTTTGCCATGACCTTTCCAAAACAAGCCCCGGTTGCTGTATTAAATACCCCTTCTGCACTGCTAAATGGTTTATCAAAAGCGCCCACAAAAGTGCTAAAAAACCGCCAAGCTTATTTTGTTATTTACGATAATGAGCAAGATGTAACTCAGCTTAAAACCGATTCGCAGTTACTAAAAACGTTATTTCCGCTCGATGTGGTTGCCAGCGCGCCTGGAGATAAATACGATTTTGTGTCTCGCTACTTTTGGCCCGCCAGTGGTGGCGATGAAGATTATGTAACAGGCTCTATTCATACCGGCCTTGCCCCTTATTGGGCGCAGCAATTAACTAAAACAAGGTTACGTGCTTATCAGGCTTCGAGCCGCGGAGGGCAGTTACTATGCGATGTTGGTGATACATATGTAACGATCACAGGGCATGCGGTAAGGTATTTAACCGGCACTATTTTTATTTAGCAAAGCGCTATATGCTGTCTAAATTGTGTATAAATCAATTATGCTATTACTCTTGCGCTGCGAATAAAACGCTTTTATTTAAAAATATAATTTTTGAAAGTTAGCACAGGCGACGCAGCCGCCACTATATACTTATTACTTCAAACCGCGCCTCTACTATTTATTCTTGTTTAAAGTTGTTGATTTATAAACTTAAAAATTACAGCTTTAATTTCTCTGTAGTATTACTTGTTATTCTTTTTATTAATTTAGAGCTATTTTAGAAATAGTTACTTACAAATGCGTCGTTAATATTTGGTTAAGCTCTGTTATTATGTTGTTAGTGAGTTTTTGAGGTAATTAAGTTATGCAAACAAGAATACTTAAATGGGTTTTTCCTTTTGTTGCACTTGCCATTGGCATAGTGAGCTTTATGGGAATTAACGCTATTGCAGAAGAATCGGCAGAAAAAAAACCAGTAGATACACGTCCTACCGTTACAGTAGAAAGTGCTTTGGCAAATAATCATCAGGTTATTATTAATAGTTACGGTGAAGTAAAGCCGCTTGAAAATACCCAATTGTCGGCGCAGGTGTCGGGTGAGGTATTAAGTTGGCATCCTAACTTTATTGCCGGTGGTGTAGTTGGCCGAGGCGAAACCCTATTTACTATTGAAAAAGACAATTACCAAGCAGCCGTTTTAATGGCAGAGGCTGAGCTTGCACGCGCACAAGCAGGCTTAATTGAAGAGCAAGCACAAGCACAAGTAGCAGCAGACGAAGCAACCCGCTTTCCAGGTAAGGCCCGTACAGATTTATTTTTACGTAAACCACAAGTTTTGAGTGCACAAGCGTCGGTTAAATCGGCGCAAGCTGCCTTAAAGCGTGCGCAACGTGACTTAGAAAATTGCGAAATAACTGCGCCATACGATGCGCTCGTTATTAGTCGTAATATTGGTGTGGGTCAGTTTGTATCTATGGGTTCGCAAGTGGCCGAAATTAATAACATAGAAACCGCAGAGGTGATCATTCCTATTGCCGGCTTTGATAGTATTTTTTTACCAGAGCGAATTAAAGGTATTACTGCAACAGTGATTCAAAAAGGACTAAATAGCTTTACTCGTGAAGCAGTAATAGACCGCGATTTAGGTATTGTAGATAGTGCTACCCGCATGAGTAGTTTAGTGGTGCGAATTGACGACCCTTACGGTTTAAAAAGCAAACAACCAGCAATTAAATTTGGCAGCTACGTACAGGTAAGATTTGCAGGCGCTATGCTCAGTAACATTTACCGTTTACCGCAAGCATTAGTGAATAATCAAACGGTATGGATAGTAAATGAGCAGCAGCAACTTGAGCCGCGCAAAGTAACGGTTATTAGAGAAGAAGGTGAGTTTTTTTATATTAACAGCGGTTTAAATGCAGACGATAAACTCGTTGTTACCTTGCCAGAGTATCCGCAAAAGGGCATGGAAGTAAAAGTGGCTGGTACTAGTACTAACAGCGCAACTGAAAGCTCAGAGACAAGCAACTCTAATACTCAGCAGTTGTAAGGCAGCAAATATGAATGAACCAATAGAGCAAAAACAAACGGGTATTATTGCCTACTTTGCAAAGAATTCGGTAGCTGCCAATTTAATGATGTTTTTTATCATTGTAATGGGGATTATTAGTTACTTTACTATTCAGCGCCAAATGTTTCCTAATGTAGAAATTAACTACATTAATATTGAAGCTAACTATCCAGGTGCATCGCCACAAGAAATAGAAGAAAGCATTCTCATAAAAATTGAGGAGTCGCTTAAGGATGTAACCGAAATTAAAAAAGGCGTGTATCGTGCGTTTCGTAATGGTGGCCGTGCGAGCTTAGAAATAAATACTGACGTTAAACTTACCGACGTGCTCGATAAAGTAAAACTTCGCGTAGATGGTATAGCCACGTTTCCTGGCGGTATGGAGCCGGTAACAATTAGCCAAGTAGAGTTTAGACAAGACGTAATAGGCATGACCTTAGTAGCCGACCTGCCACTGAGCGAGCTTAAGCCAATTGCAAACCAAATAGAGAGTGAGTTATTGCAGCTTTCTAATGTATCGCTAGTTGTTAACGATGTGCCACTTGATGAAATAGCCATTGAAATTGAACCCGATACGCTGCGCCAATATAACTTAACCTTAAGCGATGTAATGACTGCAGTACGCAGATATTCAGCTAACTTTTCGGCAGGGCAGCTAAAAACTGACTCGGGAGTTATTTCGGTACGCGTAGAAAATCAATTTTATAGCGGCGAAGAGTTTCGAAAAATACCGGTAAAAATTGGCGAATATGGCGCAAAAGTATTGTTGCAAGATATTGCCGTAATTAAAGACCAATTTACCGAAGGTGAGCGCTACTTTAAGTTTAATGGGCAAAATGCGGTGTATCTTTCGGTTAAAGCAACCCAAGAGCAAAACATGATCCCGGTTGCCGAGTCGGTTAAAGCATTTATAGAGCAAAAAAATAATCAGCTGCCACCCAGTATACGGTTAGAGCCATTAATGGATATGACTTACTATCTAAATGCTCGCCTTGATATGATGAAAGCTAACTTGTTTCAGGGCGCTATTTTAGTGGCAATTATGTTGTCGTTATTTTTGCGTTTTAAACTGGCGCTGTGGGTAATGCTAGGGCTGCCAGTGTGCTTTTTAGGTGCGATGATGATGATGCCGGTATTTGGTATTAGCATTAATATTATTTCGTTATTTGCGTTTATTATGGTGCTGGGAATAGTGGTGGACGACGCCATAGTCATAGGAGAGAGCGCCTACACCGAAATAGAAAGAAGTGGTGGTGGTGTTGAAAGCGTAGTGCGCGGCGCTAATCGTGTTGCAACGCCTGCGACTTTTGGCGTATTAACCACAATTGCAGTGTTTGCACCATTTACCTTATCGAGCGGCCCAGAAAGCGCGTTTTTTTACGGTATAGCGGTAGTGGTAATGCTGTGCTTAGTATTTAGTTTGGTTGAATCAAAACTAATTTTACCGGCGCATATTGCTCATACGCACTTTGCACCTATTAAAAAAGGCAGTTGGCGCGATCGCTTTAATACCCGTTTTTTTGGCTTTGTAAATGGCCCGTATAAACGCTTTATTGTGCGCTGCGTAGAATGGCGCTGGACGGTGATGTTTGCATTTATAGCAATGCTTATTCTTAGCGTTGGGTTAATTACCTCAAACAAAGTACGTACTGTACCCACCCCTAAAGTACCGCACGACTTTCCACAAATACGCGTAGAAATGAATGATAATGTTTCAGACATACAAACCATTGCAGCTATTCGCGACATTGAAGCTATGGTGCTGCAAGTTGATGAAGCAACCGAGCGTGAATTTGGTAAAAAAATGATCCGCGATATCTTGGTATTTAACCAAGGTAGAACAGAGTCACAGTTATTAGCGCCATTAGTTGATGAAGACTTGCGTCCGTATAACGCCTTTGAGTTATCGCGTCGTTGGCGTGAGGCTATGCCAACCATAGCTGGCGTTAAGTCGTTAACTATTCAAGATGATGCTGGCGGCGGCGGTGCCAACGGTAATGGTGAGTTTGGCTATTTATTGTATGGCTCAGACATAGACACGCTAAATAGTGCAGGGCGTCGTTTTATTCAATTACTGCAGCAACAAAAAGGTTTGTTTGATATTAGCTCGACCATTGATCCTGCTAGTAAAGAAGTGCAAATGAGCTTAAAACCGGTTGCTTACGACTTAGGTTTAGATCTTTCGAGTGTTGCCACCCAAGTAGGTGCTAGCTTTTATGGTGGTGAAGCGCAGCGCGTGATCAGAAACGGCGAAGAAGTACGTGTAATGGTTCGTTACCCTAAGCTTACTCGCGAAGCATTTTCATCACTTAAACATGCAGTGATCACCACACCACAAGGGCGTGAGGTATTACTCGGTGATGTAGTTGAGCTAACCGAAACACCAGGCATTAGTTATATTCGCCGTGAAGGAGGCTATCGTACAGTTTATGTATATGGCAACATCGACGAAGAACAAATAGAGCCAGGCGAAGTAGTTAAACAAGTTAAAGAGAACTTATTACCGCAGCTTAAAGATGAGTTCCCTACAGTTAAATCTGAGCTTGGTGGCGCAATAGAGGAGCAACAAGCGCAAGCAAGTGAGCAAATGATGTTTTTTATTGGCGGCATGATCCTCGTTTATATTTTACTGGCCGTGCCATTAAAAAGTTACTCGCAACCGCTTATTGTTATGTCGGTTATTCCGTTTAGCTTAACGGGGGCTATTTGGGGGCATTATTGGTTTGGTTTAGATATTAGTTTAATGTCGGGCTTTGGTTTAATAGCCGCCGCAGGGGTAGTAATAAACGACTCCCTAGTTATGACCGATTATGTAAACCAAGTGCGCCGTAACGGCGTAAGTATTAAAGATGCCGTTATTGAGGCAGGCTGTGCGCGTTTTAGAGCTATATTACTCACCTCAATTACTACCTTTGCAGGGGTATTACCTATTATGTTTGAAACCAGCCTACAAGCTAAATTTGTTACCCCAATGGCAGTGGCGCTGGGCTTTGCTGTCATGTTTGCTACTTTAATAACACTGATTTTAGTACCGTGTTTATATATTATTTTAACGGATATAGGCGCGTTATTTAAACGCCCGTTTAGTAAAAAAACCACTAAAGCTACAATTTAAAATAGCATTGTTAGTAAGCAGCAAAGTAAAAAGCCAACCGAATTAGGTTGGCTTTTTTGTTTTATATAGAGCTTAAGTATTAGATTTAAATTCTGGTTACATTCTTTTGTTTGATTGTTGCAAGCTTGCGAATTATAATCTTCATCTTATTAATAAACTGAGCTAATATTTAGTTTACATTTGTTTGTTTATTGCTCTAAATGTCTTGACTGTGTATTTGTGTATTACCAATGCAAGGTTTGGATTTTAAGGTGTTGCTGTGTTTATGCATACGTCATTGGTCTGTGGAAAATGGACACCAATAGGTTGCTTAAATCAGGATGTCCAATTATCTATTGGCGATTCTGTGGTAGTAACCTTTTATGACATGCAAGGAGAGCTAGTCGATTTATCATTTAGTTATGAAGTGACGGTATCTGAGCAGGGAGGGCCTAATGCGTGGCCGCGCCTAATAGCAGAATATATTAATGTGCATGTTCCCTTAGTTAGCGCAGGGCGCATGACCGATACAGGGCTAGTAGTTGCTTATCGTTATAATCAAATATTTGCACTAGAATCAAGCGGTATTTGTAAAGCGGATGTTAGTTTTAATTGTTTGACTAAACGCAATGTGTCGGTAATAGAAAATAGCGCAGAATACGATAGCGTTTATCCCGCTGGTGGCGATAACTATAATGCGGGCATAAAAGTATTGCAGCCCAAAACAGGGCATATTTATCAGTGTAAAGCATGGCCATTTAGTGAATATTGCCGTGTTAATGGTGAGCAAAGTGCCATGTTTGAACCCGGTGTGGGTAAAAGCTGGGCTATGGCTTGGCAGCAAGTAAAATAAATAGCTTGTATACAGTTTTGAATTGGAATTATTTCTCAAGGTGTTTTTCTTAAGATATTCTTCTTGAGGTACTCTCTTCCCAAGGTGCTCTCTTCCCAAGGTATAAAGACAACAATAAAAATTGCAGAAATTTTAGTAATTGTACTTATACCGTTTAGCCCGCTCAGCAATGAGTGGGCTTTTTTATTTTTATGTTAAACTGGCAAATATTGTTATTTTTTAATCGGTTTATTTGTGTCTACTTCTGATTTTTCTTTGGCCTTGCTGCCAAGCTTCCCTATTGCTGAAAAGCAAGCCTATACCCTTAACACACACGATAAAACACGTATCGATAATTACTATTGGATGCGTGATGACGAACGTCAAAATAAAGATGTATTAGCGCATTTACATGCTGAAAACAGCTATTGTGAAGCGCAATTAGCGCCAATGCAGCCATTGCAAAACATTCTTTTTGAAGAGCTAAAGGGCCGTATTGTAAAAGACGACAATACAGTACCGGTTAAAGATGGCAAATACTGGTATCACTCTGAAGTGCGTGGCGATGACGAATATTCTCGTCATTATCGCAGTAGTGATATGAGTACTAGCGATAAGCAAATTTTATTAGATGTAAATAAGCTAGCGGCCGGATTTGAATTTTTTGAGCTAGGCGAAGTAGCACTGAGCCCGTGTGAGCAATTAATGGCGTACTCAGAAGATACTGAAGGGCGTCGTATTTATACCGTGCACTTTAAAAATATAACCACTGACGAAATGCTCACCGATAAGTTAGAAAACACCGAAGGCCAAGTGGTTTGGGCTAACGACAATAAAACGGTTTTTTACGTTAAAAAAGATCTAAAAACATTATTAGGTTACCAAGTATTTAGGCACGTGCTGGGTACAGAGCAAAGCCAAGATGTAATGGTGTACGAAGAGCAAGACAGCAGCTTTTTTATGGGGCTGGGCAAAAGTCGCGACGAAAGCCTTATTATTATTGATTTAGCCAGCACCGAAACTAACGACACTTGGGTACTTGATGCTGACCAGCCAAACGGCGAGTTCAACGCATTAATACCACGCGAAGAAGGCCATGAATTTGACGTTGATAAGCTTGGCGATACTTTTTACATAGTGACGAATTGGCAAGCAAAAAACTTTCGCTTAATGACCGCAACCAGTCAAACTATTGCCGATAAAACCCAGTGGCAGCAGCACACAGCTCATCGCGATGATGTACTGCTTGAAGGTGTTGAATTATTTAACGACTTTTTAGTATTAAGTGAGCGCGAGCAAGGGCAAGCCCGTTTTGTGGTTGTTAATAAACAAGGTGAACGCATGACATTAGCGTTTGAAGATCCTTGCTACTACGCCGCCATAGCAATGAATCCAGAGCCAGAATCACGCAGTGCCCGTATTTACTACTCAAGCTTAACTACGCCTGGCTCGCTATACGATGTTGATTTAACTACAGGCGAAAAAACCTTACTAAAACAACAGCAAATATTAGGAGACTTTAACGCCGATAATTATCAGTCAGAACGCCTAATGATAACTGCACGCGATGGCGTAAAAGTACCTGTATCTGTTGTTTACCGTAAAGAGAGCTTTAAAAAGGACGGTACTAATCCGTTGTTTCAATATGGCTATGGTGCTTATGGCTATACTATTGATCCTAGTTTTTCGAGTACATCATTAAGCTTACTCGATCGCGGCTTTGTGTATGTTATTGCGCATGTGCGCGGCTCAGAAATGTTAGGCAGGCAGTGGTACGAGCAAGGTAAAAAACAACATAAACAAAACAGCTTTAACGACTTTATAGACGTTACTAAAGCGCTGGTTGAGCAAGGTTACGGCGATAAAAATAAAGTATTTGCATCGGGTGGCAGTGCGGGTGGTTTATTAATGGGAGCCGTGGTAAACCAAGCACCTGAGCTTTATTGTGGCGTTGGTTGTCATGTGCCATTTTTAGATGTGCTAACCACTATGTTAGATGAAAGTATTCCGCTAACCACCAACGAATACGACGAGTGGGGTAACCCTAACGATGCGCAATTTTATGATGTAATTGCAGCCTATTCGCCGTACGATAATATTTGCGCGCAAGAGTATCCGCATATGCTAATAACCACAGGGCTGCACGACTCACAGGTACAATATTGGGAGCCGATGAAGTGGGTAGCTAAAATGCGCGAGCTAAAAACCGATAATAATATTTTAGTATTTAAAACCGATATGGATGCCGGACACGGTGGCGCATCTGGGCGTTTTAAAAGCTTAGAAGAAAGAGCGCTCGAAATGGCCTTTTTTATCGCCTTACTAAATAATTAGGCAACAATTAAAAAGTGCACAAATAAAAACATCGCCACTGTAAAGTAGGCGATGTTTTTATTTTATAGCTGCTTAAATACAGCGGTTAATGCATTTAACTTTTATTAATCTAAGTAAGCTTTTAACATCCAAACAAGTTTTTCTTGCTCTGAAATATAATCACTCATTAGCGCGGCTGTACCTTCGTCGTTTGCATCGGCTGCTTGGCTTAAAATTTCGCGCTGCATTTTAATCAACACACTGTAACCTGCAAGTAAGTTCTCTACTGCAGCTACACCGTCGCTAATACCTTTAGCTTCTTTAATTTTACTTACTTCTAGGTAATCTGAAAACGCATGCAGTGGCGCACCATCTAGCGTTAAAATACGCTCAGCAACTTCATCTACTTTTAAAAGCAATAAGTTATAAATTTCTTCAAACTTAATGTGTAGTTCAAAAAAGTTACGGCCTTTAATATTCCAATGAAACCCACGTGCGTTCATGTACTGAATTTGATAGCTGCTCAGTAGCGAGTTTAATGACTTAATAATGTCTTCACTTTTTGCACTGTTTAAACCAATAGCATTTACCTGTGACATAGCTTGTTCCTTAAATAACCGTTAATAACGTTAACTGCTAATGAGTATTGCCTATCATCAGCCGTTAGTAAAATAATTTAAATAGATGGGATTAATAGCTTAAATAAATCGTGTACTTACATTACTTATAAAAATAATAAATAGATCATTAATAGTAATGGGTCGGATTAATTAAAATACCACCCCTGAAGGGAAAATATATCTTCAACACTACAAATCATGATCCAAAACAAGCTTTAAACAAGTTAAGTGCGCCGCTGTCGCATTAATTGATTTAGGTCAAAAATCATTCGACTTGATAACGCATAATAAGGAGGTAGCAATCATTAGGAGAAATAAAGTGAGCACAAAAACAGCTAAACAACATAAAGCTGAATTGATCGTAACGGGTATCGCCGTGGTAGTGTTTTTAATTGGCGTAATAGCGCATTTAGCCAGTGCCAGCTTTGCTAACTTTGATACTTTTGGTTATATAGCCGCACCTATACCACTAGTATTAGGTATTATATTTTTAATTAGTTATAAAATTGCAGCAGCGGCAGAAGATTAATCGTCTTCGTTTAAGCGCTCTAAAATATAATCGAGTACTTGGCGAGAGTAAATCATACTGGTATGGCTTAAATGAAACACTTTATGTTCGGCCATACCTTTGAGCTTGGTTTCATCAAGTAATACAGTGCCATCAGAGCAACTGCCTTTAACAATAAGCGGCATAAGCCCTATGGGTAAATCACCAGCAATACTGTAAAGTTTGGCTTTAAAAGGCCAATTACCGTTTTTAGAAAGTAAAAACTCTACGCTATTTTTTAAAAAAGATTCAAACCCTTTTTGCTGCATTTTTTGCGCAATATGGCTGCCTTTATGTGGGGTGCCTAAAGTAATTACTTTTTCAACATGTTGGCTTGCAGGCGAGTTCGCCTCAAGATACGCACGAGCAACAAGCCCGCCCATAGAATGGCAAACAAAAGCCGAAGGCTGATCGCCTATAAACTCATCTATTTGCGCAAAAATAGCATCGCGATTAGGAGTGAGCGTATTGTAAGTTAGGTTTAACACTTTTACGCCAGAACTTTTTAAGCGAGAGCACAACGGGCGCATCACAAAGCCAGACATATATAAGCCGTGTAAAACAATAACCTGCTTAACCTTCATACGCCCCTCACCTTGGTGTTATCACATTAACTGCTGTGGTTTTATTTCAATATTGGTCGTGTCGGTATTAACCCACATCTCGCCATCTTGAATAGTAATAGCAAGCTTTATATTACGATCAACCAAATTGGCCAAAGCTTGGGTAACACCATAATCTAAACTAAATATACTAAGGTTTTTAAAATCACGTAATTTAGGCTGCTGTTTTTGCCACCAAATAGCTTGGTTGTTTTCGCCATAAGTGTAAAGCACCACTTTTTTAGCTTTATTACAGGCTTTTTTAAGGCGCTTTTCGTCAGGTAAACCCAGCTCTATCCACAGCTCTATTTCTTCACTGTAGTTTTTATGCCACAGCTCGGGCTCATCGTCAGAACTTAACCCTTTGGTAAATTCTAAACCATCACAGCTATTGAGTGCAAAAGCGAGTAAGCGGATCATCAAACGTTGTTCGGTTTCTGAAGGATGCTGGGCCAAGGTTAAATTAAAATCTTGGTAAACGTGACGGTCCATATCGCTAAGCGACAACTGCACTTTCATAATGGTGGATTTAAGAGCCATAACTACTTATTTGAAAAAATTTGCGCCAGTATAGCGCAATTAAATGAATTGCCTGTGAAAATAGCAAGAAATTTACAATAGTGTTTAACTGCTGCCATATCAATTTACTGAGTAAGATTAATAATTGTTAGTTATGTTTTATAGAGGTTGATTGGGTTTTATTCATGGGATTGAATTTTTTGTTTTTAGTTTGTATTGGGCATGAGGTTATTTTATTAGTTGTATACCTTATAGGCTGAAAAATAAAGAAAATTTACTCAATGTAGCCACATACTTTTTATCCGAGCGTAAATAAGATATTTTTCTATCAAAGCTTAAGTGCGATAGCATGATTAAAATTTCAACGGCTAGTTTATTTTAAGAAGAATTAAATCCTCTTTGTGTAGTAAACTGACACTATTAGCCAAGTACAAAAAGTGTAATTGTACTCTTTAGTACCCCACACAGTACCCCATGGCGTTATGGGTTAGAATAAAAGGTTTGCAAATCAAATGAGTAGAGCAGGAATACAGTGGTTCCCTGGGCACATGAATAAAGCCCGTAACGAAATTAAAGAAATAATGCCGCAAATGGATGTGATTATTGAGGTGCTTGATGCGCGCATTCCTTATAGTAGCGAAAACCCTATGGTGGCGACGCTGCGTGAAGGTAAACCGGTAATTAAAATTTTGAATAAAGCCGATTTAGCTGATCCCAAAATGACTCAAATATGGAAAGATTACTTTGAGCAAGAAAACGGCGTAAAAGCAATTGCTTTTGGTAATGATAAAGCGGCTGAAGTACACCGTATTAATGAGCTGTGTAAAAAGTTAGTGCCTCACAAGGTGGGTGCCGATAAGCAAATTAAAGCCATGATTATGGGTATTCCTAACGTGGGGAAATCTACGTTAATTAATGTGTTAGCTGGGCGTATAGTTGCTAAAACAGGTAACGAACCTGCGGTAACTAAAGCGCAGCAACGTATTAAGCTTGAAGACGGCATTATGCTTTACGATACGCCGGGTATGCTATGGCCAAAAGTTGAAAATGAAAACTCGGGTTACCGCTTAGGCGCAACTGGCGCAATACGCGATACAGCACTTGAGTATGAAGAAGTGGCGAGCTACACAGCTGAGTATTTAATAAAGGCGTACCCTGAGCTACTAAAAACACGCTACAAAATAGATGAACTACCAGAGAGTGACTGGGAGTTTGTTGAATTAGCGGGTAAAAAGCGTGGTTGTATTCGTGGTGGTAACCAAATAGACACTTACAAAATGTCGGAAATTTTAATTAACGAACTACGCGATGGCATTATTGGCCGCATTACTATGGAAACCCCACAAATGCGTGAGGAGGAAGAGATAATGGTTGCTGGTTTACGTGCGGCTGCGGCGGCTAAAAAGCAAGCCAAAGAAGACGAAAAGTTACAACGCCGAGCGCGAGCGCGTAAAAATCGTCGTTAATAATTAACCTGAATTTAGATAACTGAAAGTAATTAAAGTTTGTTAAATTACAGACATAAAAAAAGCCCGTAAGGGCTTTTTTAGTTTCATATCTACCGTCACCGATATGAGCAATGTAGCAAGTAAAATAGTAGGGCGGTTACTCGTTATCAACATCAAGGGGCGTTGTGTTGAATTTACAAGTAACCATAGCAGTTAACGTGCGCTACACGTTGTTCCAGGGTCGAGAAACAAATCAGTTTATTTCGTAACAAGTTAGGATGTACTCCCTTCTTGTTGATATTGATTATCAATTAGATTTAGGTGTGTGTCAACACTCAAATGCAAATAGTTCTTATTTATTTTTATCGAGTATGTTTTGAATTGTTAGCACTAAAGTGGGTGCTGCTTTTTTCTGCAAAAACACATATGCTAGTTAAATAATTATAAAAATAATTAAAAGAATAAAACTATGTTTTCTATTTGGTCGATTAGCTTAATTGCCGTGGTGTATTTAGGCATATTGTTTGCTGTTGCAGGGTGGGCCGATAAGCGTAAGGTTTTACCTTTTAAAGGCTTAACTTATGGTTTGTCGTTAGGGGTTTATTGTACCTCGTGGGCTTTTTTTGGCACTACCGCACAGGCTGCAAGTAATGGCTGGTGGCTCGCCCCTACTTATGCGGGCACTATTATATTATTTATTTTTGGTTGGCAGCTATATTGCCGCATTGCGCATATTTGTCGGCAACAAAAACTTACCTCAATGGCCGACTTTATAGCCACTCGGTATGGACAATCATCGAGTTTGTCGGGTTTGGTGTCGCTTATTTCGGTGATTGCAATTGTGCCGTATATTTCTTTGCAGCTCAGTGCTACGGCGCAAAGTATTAACTTGCTTACCGACCGAGCGCCCACGCAAAGTAATGCGGTGTGGGCCGACAGTACTTTTTATATCACCTTGCTTTTAGCTTTATTTGCTATTTTATTTGGTGCTAGGCGGTTACGCCCAAGCGAGCATAACCCAGGGCTTATCGCCAGTATTGCGTTTGAGTCGGTGGTAAAGTTGCTGGCATTTATTACAGTGGGTTTATATGTTTGCTTTGCACTATTTGATAACCCAGTCGCCTTATACGAAAAAGCCTATGAGCTTAAACTACCCACCCAAGTTACCGCTACGCAAAGCCCTGTTTATGTATATGTTGCGCACACCTTACTAGGGCTTTTAGCTACGTTATGTTTGCCGCGTCAGTTTCATATGAGCTTTATTGAAAACAATAACGACAATGAACTGGCCAAAGCGCGGTGGATATTTCCACTTTATTTACTACTAATAAATTTATTTATTTTGCCTATAGCTTACGCCGGCTTGGTTTACTTTAATGGCAATGATATTGGCCACGATTCTTTTGTATTAGCATTGCCTATGGCGGCAAACAATACGCTGGTAACGTTATTGGCATTTTTAGGTGGGTTTTCGGCAGCAACCAGTATGGTGATTGTATCGTCGATTGTATTATCGGTAATGATCACTAATGATTTTATTAATCAGTTTATTTTACGTCGCTCGCAGCTTACCTCAAGTAGCCGTGGGTTAGATAAAAACAACTTATTACATGCGCGCAAAATTGTTATTGTGCTCATTTTACTACTTAGTTACTTTACTCACCGAGTACTTGGAGAAACCAGCACTTTAGCCACAGTGGGCTTAATGTCGTTTACTTTAGTGGCGCAGTTTGCACCTGCCATGATAATTGGTTTGTGGTGGCGACATGCCTCTTGCAGAGGCGCGCAACTGGGTATTTTAACCGGCTTTGTTATTTGGGGTTATACCTTACTATTACCAAACTTGGCCAGTGGCCTGGGGAGCCAAAGTAGTTGGCTAACAGAAGGGCCATGGCAAATAGCTTGGCTGGCGCCTACCGATTTATTGTCGCTTGGTTTGGAGAGTATTAGCCAAGCGTTATTGCTATCTTTAGGTGCAAATTGCTTAGTGTATTTATTAATGCCCTTTTTTAGCCAAGCCACTCTTGCTGAGCGATTACAAAGTAATAAATTTATTGCACAACCCCATGATTCGCGCCTAGACACTACATTGCATCCGTTGAGTTATCATGACCTGGGGGCTTTATTGCAGCGTTTTGCTGAAAAAGAGGCCAGTCAATCGTTGGTTAATCATTATTTTCCTGATGATAAAAGCCAATGGAAAAGCCCGGCTAAAGCCGAGTTAGAGTTATTGGTAGAGCGTGAAATGTCGGCAGTAATAGGCGGTGCATCGGCACGGCTTATTTTAGACGTAGCTAAAAATGAGCAACGCCAACCATTAGAGCAAGTGGCCGAATTTGTAGATGAGGCCAGCCAAGTACTTAAATTTAACCGCGATCTTTTACAATCTACAATTGAAAACATTCAACAAGGTATAAGTGTGGTAGATAGTGAATTGCGTTTAGTGGCGTGGAATAAAGGCTATAAACGTATGTTTACTTACCCAGACGATGCTTTATATATTGGCCGGCCAGTAGCCGATATTATTCGCTTTAATGCGCTGCGAGGGTTATTTAATAGCGGTAATATTGCCATTGAAATAGATAAGCGCTTAGCGTATTTAAAGCAAGGCAGTGCTTATAAGTTTCAGCGTTCGCACAGCGATGGCCGAGTGTTCGAAATGCAAGGCAACCCACTGCCCGGTGGTGGCTTTGTAACTACTTATACCGATATTACCGAGTTTGTAAAACAACAAAAAGCACTAACGCTAGCCAATGTAAGCCTAGAGGAAAAAGTAGCAACTCGTACCGCAGCATTAACGCAAGCTAACCAAGAGTTATCGCAGGCAAAACAAGTAGCCGAGCAAGCTACTGTGAGCAAAACCCGCTTTTTTGCGGCGGCCAGCCATGACTTATTGCAACCATTTAATGCCGCCAGCTTGTTTTGTTCTTTAATGAACGAAAAAGCACAAAGCTCTGAGCTAAAAGCGCTAGCACTCAATATTAAAAACTCATTAGGCAGTGCAGAAGAACTGCTTAGCAGTATTTTAGAATTAACCAAGTTAGATTCTGGCTCATTTAAAGTGCAGGCCAGCGAGTTTGATGTTAGTAGTTTAATTGAGCCGCTACGCAACGATTATTCGGCATTAGCAGCAGAAAAAGGCCTTAAATTTATTGTAAAGCAATGCGATGTACGCATACATACAGATAAAGCACTGTTGCGGCGGGTATTACGTAATTTACTTAGTAATGCCATACGCTATACCGAGCGCGGCGAGGTACGCTTAAAAGTGTTGCTTGAAGATGACAGCCATGTGTCGTTTGTTATTGAAGATACCGGTGTGGGGATTGCCGCAAGCGATCAGCAAAGTATTTATCAAGAGTTTAAGCAGCTGGGCGAAAAGCCCAATGCCGAAGGCCTAGGGTTAGGACTGTCGATCACTAAGCGTATTTGCGACTTACTGCAAATACCTTTGGTTATGGGTTCTGAGCTAGGTAAAGGAACGCAATTTACGCTCACCATGGCATGCACAGTAAGTAAAGCGGTACAACCTACTCAGCGGGTAATGCTTAACCCCGATACCGAACTAGGTCGCTTGCGTATTTGGCTGCTTGATAACGATAAAAATGTGCTTGATGCACTTAAGCAACTACTGCAAAACTGGGGCTGCGAAATAGCCACGGCAACTAATTTAGCTGAGCTTGAGCAATTAAAAGCAAGCGCTGCATTACCACAACTACTTATTATTGATTATCAGCTCGATGATGGTGTAACCGGGCTTGAGGTGCTTAATAAGGCGCTGCTTACTAACTTGCCGGTAATTGTAAATACAGCAAATCATGATGAAAGCATACGTGAGCAAGTGCTTGATGCAGGTTATCCGCTATTGTATAAACCGCTAAAAGCACCGGCATTAAAGCGTATGATTAAGCGACTAACCAAGTAAGTTAACGTGTAGTGTTTGTGGGCTAGTTTACTTCTAACTTACCGACTTGCGATAGCTGGTTAAATAAAATGCCAGCTTGGGTGCGGTTATAAACGTTGAGTTTGCGTAAAATAGCAGAAACATGCTGCTTAATAGTGGTTTCTTGAATCGACATTTCAAAAGCTATTTGCTTATTCAGTAAACCGTCGGCAATCATGGCAAGTACGCGGTATTGTTGCGGGGTAAGCTTTTCGAGATTTAGGGCAAAGCTGCTTTGCTCGTCATTAACAACTACGTCGGTTAAATCAATATCTGCGGGCAGCCAAGTGTCGCCATTGAGTACATGGCCAATAGCTTCGCCTATTATATCGAGCGATGATGATTTAGGAATATAACCTGCGGCACCTAAGCTCATAGCTTGTTTTATAATGCTGGGAGTTTCGTTGGCAGAAACCATAATTACTAAAATGTCGGGGTAATGATTACGTAGTTGCGATAGCGCTTGTAGGCCATTAGCACCGGGAATGGTTAAATCTAAAAATATAAGTTCTATTTCTGGGTGTATTTTGAGTAAGGCAAACAGTCCGTCTATGTCGCTGGTTTCTTGTATATGTTCTTCAGGAACGCAGGTTGCGGCTGCTTGGCGTAATGCACTTCTAAACAACGGGTGGTCGTCGGCAATTATGGTATTCACAGCAAAAGACATTCCAAATATTCTCCAATACATTTAGTTATAAGTGATTTTGCACAGTGAAACAAGGTTTGTCTGTTGGGGATAACACAGACAAACCTTTCACATAATAAAGACTAGAAGCGGTAGCCAACAGTTAACGACACAGTACGTGGGTCGCCAAAGTAGCCAATTAAGGTATTATCACCGCCTAAACCAGGCTGGTATTTGCTTACATTCGTTGGATCACTCGGATCGGGTGCTACAAACTGGTAACCGCCAATCATGTATTCTTCATTGGTGAGGTTTTTACCATATACACCAGCGGTCCAATGGCCGTCGGCGCTGTACCAAGTAACGCCTAGATTAAGCAGTCCGTACGCGTCTTGAGTTAGTAGGCTGTCTTCTTCAAATAAGGCGTAATCACCACGGTGGTAGTAATTACCATTAACTACAAAGTCGCCCATATCTGTGTACATGCGGTACGTAGCGCCTAAGTTAAAGGTTAAGTCTGGCGTGTTTGATACGCTAAAGCGATCAGATTTATCAAAGGCTGCGCCGGTATTTGGGTCAAAATCAATTACGTTATCAAAGCTACTGTCTATATAACCAATTGAGGCATTAAAGCTTAGTGACTCAGTAGCAACATAGTTAAGCTCTATTTCTACGCCATCTGATGTTGATTCACCAATATTACCTAAACGTTGGTTTAGGTCAGATCCGCTGTCGCCTGGGAGTACCGAAATATACTGGCGGTCTTTATGATCAAGGGTAAACAAGGTTATGTTTGCGCGTAAGTTATTATTCCATTCGCTTTTCATACCAAATTCAAATGAATCAACAACTTCTGGTTTTGCTGCTGGTTCAGGCGTGGTGGCTCTTGGGTTAAATGTACCCGACTTAAAGCCTTGGGCGTAACTGGCAAAAAACATAATATCGTTACTGTATTGGTACTCAACGCCCGCTCTTGGGGTAAAGCGCGACCAATCTTCGCTATCATCTAGTACGGTAGGTACTAGTTGTCCTTCTGGGCGAACATAACCTGGGATCCAGCCCGACTCAGGGTAAACAGTGTCGAATATGAGGCCATTATTTACAATCGCTTCTTTGCTGTCTTTGGTATAACGCGCGCCTAGGGTCATTGACCATTTGTTATCAAAGTCGTAAGAGCCTTGAATATAGGCAGCTTTACTTGTTGAGTTACTACAACCACTTACTTCACGAGTTAAGCCTGGTAAGTTTAAAGATTTACCATACTCTTCTAAAATTGCTTGGAATTGACCACATGACTCGCCATCGTAGTAATACAAGCCCGACACTAATTTATAGTTATCGCCTTGATGATTTAGCTGTATTTCGTGAGTGGTTTGCTCATCTTCATATATAGCGGGTACATCAAAAATACGCTTTGAGGTGTTATCAAAGTCGATATTGGTTGGCGAGTAACCATCTCGGCTGGCGCCAACATATTTAATGCTTGTACTGTCACTCATATCCCAACGTGCGGTAAAACTATAACCTTCAAGCTCTACTTCGTTCCAGGTAGGTAAGCTGGTGTAAGAGTCGTATACGCTGTCGGGTACCGGAGCGTCAGTGAGTATGCTAGGTAGTAAACGATAGCCGCCTTTTGAGTTTGAGGTGTCTTTGGTTTTATCCCAAGCAAGTTTAAAAAATAAGTCATCTGTTGGCGTGTACTCTAGGGTAACGCGGGCTGCGGTTACGTCTTTGTTGTAGTTTTCACGATCTTGATTGGTTAAATCTGAGGTTAAAAACTCACCAAAGCCATCGCGGTTTAAAGTAGCAAAACCAAAGCCAACATAGAGCTTTTCATCAATAAGCGGTAGTTGCCCGGTAACTTTTAGATCTTTTTGACCATAACTACCTACCGTGCCTTTAATGTTAAGGGTTGCATCGCCATCCATTTCTTTGGTGACGTATTTAATTGCGCCGCCAATAGTGTTTTTACCATATAGCGTGCCTTGCGGGCCGCGTAGTACTTCAATTTGTTGCACGTCGAGCAGGTCAAGTACCGCGCCTTGTGGACGCGCTATGTATACATCATCTATATAAATACCTACACCGGCTTCGTATCCCCATAGCGGATCTTGTTGGCCTACACCCCTAATAAATGCAGTAATAGTTGAGTTAGTACCACGGCTAGATTGCAGTGTAGTGTTAGGCGAAAATTGTTGTACTTCGGTCATTACACTAATACCGTTTTCAGCCAGTTCTTGTGCGCCAATAGAGGTTACTGCTACCGGTACTTCTTGTAAGTTTTCTACCGTTTTACGCGCCGTTACTTCAATGCGCTCTAGCTCGCCTTTGTTAACTTGGTTAGTTTGTTGTTCTGCTGCATAACTATTTGCACCGATCAGCGCCAATGACACAGCGAGTGTAACGGGTGCGACTTTTTTATTGAGCTTTATCATGTTGATTACCTTTTATTGTTGTGATTAATGCCAACGGAATAAATACCAGCTATTTATTTGCCTATACCTAAGTGCCGTTGTTTAAGCCTCGCCATCGCTAACTACTAAGATTGCTGCAGACCTTTACTCATTGCTCATGTCACCTGTTAACTACTTTAGAAGATTGTTACAAAAAATGAATTAGTACCATAGTGCTATACCTAGGTTAAACCCATATATAACAATGCCTGCAAGCCTAAATATAACTATGTAGTACCATAGTGCTATGTATTTAGTTACAAATAAGCAACAATATAATTAACATTACTGCGATGTCACCTCATCTTTGTAATAACAATAACTTTAGGAAAGCTTATGCTGAGCATGATAGGGCTAGTAGGTGGTTTAATACTGCTGATTATTTTAACTTTGCGCGGGGTAAATTTATTTATAGCCGCACCGCTATGCGCGTTACTTGTAGCACTGAGTAGCGACATGGCAATTTTTCCTGTCACGGCCGATATTAATTTTATTAATGCTTATATGGATGGTTTTGCTAGTTTTTTAAGTGCATGGTTTTTTATGTTCTTGCTGGGATCACTATTTGGTAAGTTTATGGAAGACACCGGCGCTGCCGATAGTGTGGCCAGTTATATAGTTGGCAAATTAGGTATGAAACATGCTGTTTTAGCAATAGTGATAGCGTGTGCGGTATTAACCTATGGTGGTGTTAGTTTATTTGTGGTGGCTTTTTCGGTGTACCCGATGGCGCTTAGCTTATTTAAAGACGCAAACCTGCCACGGCGCTTTATTCCGGCTACGCTGGCTTTTGGCTCGGTTACTTTTACTATGACCTCGGCAGGATCGCCCGAAATTCAAAATTGGATCCCAATAAAATATTTAGGCACCTCCCCCTATGCCGCATGGGAAGTAAGCCTAGTGGTGGCTATTTTTATGGCGACATTTGGCTATTATTGGCTCAATAAAATGATAAAAAAAGCGCTTGCCAATGGTGAACATTTTGAAGAGCGCGATGACGATCCAAGCGTGGTTGATCGTAAAAGGCCACACCCTATTACTGGGCTTATTCCGCTATTAGTGGTGCTGCTATTGTCATTCACTTTACATGATACATTACAACAAACCGCGCTTATTATTGCCCTACTAGGTGGCGTGCTGAGTATTATGGTAATTAACTTTAAGTACTTTCATGATCTGGCTGGCGCTGTAAATGTAGGAACAACCGGGGCATTAGTGGCAATAGGAAATACAGCCGCGGTGGTTGGGTTTGGTGCAGTTGCCAAAGTGTCACCAGCATTTACTGCCGCGGTTGAAGTAATGACCCATATGCCAGGTAATGAGCTAGTAGGCGCGGCCGTAGCGGTAAGTGTAATAGCGGGGCTAACGGGTTCTGCCTCAGGAGGGCAAGTTATTGCATTACCACTGGTTGCTCCAGGATATATAGATATGGGGGTTAACCCAGAGCAACTACACCGCGTGGTAGCTATTAGTTCAGGTGCGCTAGATACCTTGCCGCACAATGGTTATGTAGTTACTTTGATCCGCGCTATTTGTAAAGAAACACATCAGCGTGCTTATTGGTCTATGGCTGCGTTAACAACCGTAGTACCGCTAATTGGGGTTGCATTAGCAATTGGCTTATTTATTTTCTTTTAAGGGATAACAATGAAAACTAAATTAATAATGAGTGTACTGCTGTTAATAGTAAGCACAGTTGCTTATAGCAATGATAAAATAGCGCCTATGTTGGTTGAAAAACAACATTTTACCACTAAAAATTTTACTACTGTGTCGGGAGTTACGCTTAGCCAAGTAGACGTAGGCTGGGAGAGCTACGGTACTTTAAATAAAGCTAAAGATAATGTGGTACTAATTACGCATTATTTTTCGGGCACGTCGCATGCAGCTGGTAAATATAAAGCCGACGATGCCTTAGCGGGTTATTGGGATGCGTTAATTGGCCCAGGTAAAGCAATCGACACTAATAAATACTTTGTTATTAGCTCAGACACTTTAGTTAATGCCAATTGGCACGATCCTAATGTAATTACGACTGGCCCTGCATCAACTAATCCGGCAACAGGTAAACCGTATGGCCTTGATTTTCCGGTAGTGACCATTACTGATTTTGTTGAAGTGCAAAAACGCTTACTAGATAGTTTAGGTATTAACAAACTGCATGCCGTAATAGGTGCCTCAATGGGATCGTTTCAGGCACTGGAGTGGGCGGTACGTTATCCAGAGCAAGTAGAGCGCTTAGTACATGTAATTGGTGCGGCAACCATGGATGCATGGACTGTGTCGGCACTAGAAAAGTGGGCTATGCCAATTCGTTTAGATAAAAACTGGCAGCAAGGTAATTACTATAATAAAGAGCGCCCGCTTGCAGGGCTTACCGCTACGCTACTAAACATTACCCAAGATGCTATGCATCCGCTTATTTATAACGCTAGTTTCCCAAATTTTGAGGTGCTAGATGACGACGCACTGCAAGATATTCGTACTCTACCAAAAGTAAACCAGGTTTTAGAGGCTAGAGCATTAGCTAAAGCTAAGCTACAAGATGCAAACCATGTGTTGTACTTAGTGCGAGCATCGCAGTTATTTACCGCAGGTAGATCAGCCAATTTAACTGATGCCCTAAAAAAGGTGCAGGCAAAAACCTTATTGCTACCTGCCACTAACGATTTATTACTACGTCCCGAAAATGTCCGCAAAATGCACTCAATAATGGATGAACTAGGTAAGGAGGTTACTATTTCTGAAATTGCGGGAGGCTGGGGTCATTTAGATGGGCTGTTTTCGATTGCGCCTAAAGCGCAGCAAATTAGTGAGTTTTTAGCCAACTAGGAGGCCTGCATGAGCAAAACAATTTTAATAACCGGTGCAGCCAGCGGTATTGGCTTATATATAGCACAGCAATTAGCCGTAGCGGGTCATCATATTATAGTAACCGACCTAAATGCAGCGCACGCAAAAGAAGCGGCAGAAGATATTGTTACTAATGGTGGAAAAGCCCAAGGTTATGCATTAAATGTGGCCGACAGCGAGGCAATTACCGTTTTTTTTAAGCAGTTACCGCAAGCTGTTGATGTACTTATAAATAATGCCGGCATTCAGCACGTAGCAAAGCTTGAAGAATTTCCGGCTGATAAATGGCAATTTTTGCAGCAAGTAATGCTCGTTGGGCCTGCAATGATGACCCAAGCGGTATTGCCTAAAATGCGGGAACAAAATTTTGGCCGAATTATTAATATTGGCTCTATTCATGCCATGGTGGCCTCTAAATATAAGTCGGCCTATGTGGCCGCCAAACATGGCTTAATTGGCTTTAGTAAAACCATAGCGCTTGAAACAGGAGATGCCAATATAACCATTAATACCGTGTGCCCCGCGTATGTGAAAACTCCGCTAGTAGAGCAGCAAATTGCCGCACAAGCCAAAGAGCATGGTTTATCTGAGCAACAAGTTATCGATACTATTATGCTAGCACCCATGCCTAAAAAAGCCTTTATTGGTTTAGATGAAATACACCATACGGTAACCTTTTTAATGGCTGATGCGGCGCGAAACATTACCGCACAAGCTATAGCAATAGATGGCGGCTGGACCGCACAATAGGAGCTAACAATGGCAGGATTCGATAAAGTAGTAAGCAGTTACAGCGAAGCAATGGCAGGGCTTGAGGATGGCATGACAGTGATTGCCGGTGGTTTTGGCTTGTGCGGTATACCGGAGGGACTTATTGGCCAAATTAAACGCCAAGGTATTCGTAACTTAACTGTGGTGTCTAATAACTGTGGCGTAGATGGTTTTGGTTTAGGCGTGTTACTAGAGGATAAACAAATACGCAAAATGGTGGCCTCGTATGTGGGCGAAAATGCCTTATTTGAGCAGCAACTACTTAGTGGTGAGCTAGATGTAGAGCTTACTCCACAAGGTACACTGGCTGAAAAAATGCGCGCTGGTGGTGCAGGTATTCCTGCTTTTTATACCGCCACTGGAGTAGGCACGCCAGTGGCTGAGGGCAAAGAAACGCGCAATATTAATGGTCGAGACTACTTGTTAGAACACAGTATTACCGGTGACTTTGCCATTGTAAAAGCCTGGAAAGCGGATCGCTTTGGTAATTGTATTTATCGCCATACCGCGATGAACTTTAATCCTATGGCCGCCACCGCAGGTAAAATAACTGTACTCGAAGTAGAAGAAATTGTAGAGCCTGGGGAGTTAGAGCCAAGCCAAATACACACTCCCGGTATTTATATCGATCGGGTTATAAAAGGGGTGTTTGAAAAACGCATAGAAAAAGTGACCACCCAAGCAGCAAAGCAATAAGGAGTAAGCTAATGGCATTAACACGTGAACAAATCGCCAAGCGAGTCGCGATGGAATTACAAGATGGCTATTACGTTAATTTAGGCATTGGTATTCCTACCTTAGTAGCTAACTATGTCCCCGATAATATTGCAGTAATGCTGCAATCAGAAAATGGCCTACTGGGTATGGGGCAGTATCCTACTGCCGATGCGCTCGATGCTGATATGATAAACGCCGGTAAAGAAACCGTTACTGCCGCCACTGGCGCAGCAATTTTTAACTCAGCCGAAAGCTTTGCGATGATCCGCGGCGGTCATGTTGACTTAACCGTATTGGGTGCCTTTGAGGTTGACCAAAACGGCAATATTGCTAGCTGGATGATCCCCAATAAGTTAATAAAAGGTATGGGCGGTGCGATGGATTTAGTGGCTGGTGCAAAAAACATTATTTGTACCATGACCCACGCTAATAAGCATGGTGAGTCAAAATTACTCAGTGAGTGCAGCTTACCGCTCACCGGTGTGGGGTGTATTAATAAAGTAATTACCGACTTGGCCTTACTGGAAATTAAAGATGGTGCATTTCATTTGTTAGAGCGCGCCCCCGGAGTGAGCGTAGAAGAAATTCAAGCGAAAACACAGGGGCGTTTAATTATCCCTAAAAACACACCCGAAATGACATTTTAATAATAGCTTATTAATTAAGCCCGCATTGTTGCGGGTTTTTTTATAACTTAAAAAGCTACCAATTTATTTATTATAAAACCACTTTAAATATAAAGGCACTATAAATCAAAGAGTAATGCGCGGCTAGTTTTGTCCTTTTTGCGCATGGTTTTTATGCACAAAAAGCGCGTAAAGATCATCAATGCACCTTACCGTCTAAATATTTAGTTAATTTCACGTTAACAATAAGCTGCGCTTTAGATAGCAGTTTGTAGTCGCTTATCTACCTGACAATAAATACACCAACACAGCGTGGAGACAACAATGAAAGCAAGTAACACACAACTCGCTTTGGCAGTAGCTGCCGCATTAGCGAGCACATCAGTTTTAGCCGATAACGATACCGATAAATTACAACAGCAATTAGATGCATTACAAAAAGAAGTCAGTGCATTAAAAAAATCGAGTGGTTTTAATTTAGAGTTTGGTGGACGCGTACAGCTTGACTACAACTATTTTGATGGCGCTTACAATGCAGATAATGGCGGCTCTGGCGGCAGTGATTTTTTTCCGCGACGTATTCGTACTTACGTTGCTAGCGAGCATGGTAATTGGGATCACAAGTTATTACTCGAATTTGGCGAAGGCACAGCTGAAATTGTTATGGCACGTGTACGTTATGCGTTTGATAACGGGCTTAAAATTAAAGCAGGTAAAATTCGCGAAGATATATCGCTTAATGCATTAACCAGCTCAAAACATATCAACACTATTGAGCGTAGTAGTTTAGCAAATACCTTCTCGCCATTTTTTCGTTGGGGTGCATCGGCTTACCAATACTTTAAAGATTCGGGATTTCGCTACGCAGTGGGTGTTTATAAAAATGATGCCTTTGGCGCAACGGGTAATGATGAAAACGACAGGCTAACTTTGGCTGCAACAGGGCGCGTAACGTGGTCAAGTGCTGCACCGGGTGATGTGATTCATTTAGGGGCGTGGCATTCATATCGTGATATGGGCGGCAATGAATTAGGTGCGCGTTTTGCTCGTGGAGAAGTTCGCGAAGCTAATACTAGGCTTGTTGATTATGCCGCTGGTGGCGTAACCGCAGCACTTGATAGCTTATCGCAAAGCGGACTTGAATTTGCTTACCAAGCAGATTCTTTAACCCTTGAAGCTGAATATGCAAGCCGCTCGTTAAACGCAGTTAATAGCGCAGACTTGCTAGATGGCGAGCGCTTTGATGGTTTTCATGTATCGGCAAGTTACTTTTTAGGTGGCGAGCAGCGCCAATACAAAGCAAGTTCAGCATTATTTGTACAACCTAAAAACATTAAAAATGCATGGGAGTTAGTTGCGCGTGTTTCACAAATGGATGCAACTAGCAGCTTACAAGGGACGCAAGCAACTACTTATACATTAGGCACATCTTATTACATCAGTAGCGATATTAAGTTTATGGGCAACCTTATTTACAGTGATGTGACAGGCCCTGGTACTACAGCTTTGGTAGGCGATGAAGACTCTGGTATGGGCTTTAGTGCGCGTATGCAGTATTTATTTTAAGGAATCATACAATGAAATTATTTAAGTCACTTAAATCACTAAAAACCACAGTACTTGCAGCATCGCTGGTACTTAGCAGCCCATTTGTAATGGCCGACATTCACTTTTTAGTACCTGGCGGCCCTGGTGGCGGTTGGGATACAACAGCACGTGGTGTAGGCGAAGGTTTAGTTAAGTCAGGTATTGAAGATAATGCGTCTTTTCAAAATATGTCGGGTGGCGGCGGCGGTCGTGCTATTGCTTACTTAATTGAGTCGGGCACTAAAAAGGGCGATATTTTAATGGTTAACTCAACACCTATCGTATTGCGTGCATTAACTGGTCGCATTCCTTATAGCTACCGCGATTTAACTCCTGTTGCCAGCATGATTGCCGATTATGGCGCATTTGTGGTGCGTAACGATTCGCCATTTAAAACGTGGCAAGATGTTGTTAAATCAATCAAAGAAGATCCAAGCTCAGTAAAGGTAGCGGGCGGTTCTGCGCGTGGCAGTATGGATCATTTAGTTGCAGCGCAAGCAGTTAAAGCGGCGGGTATTGATGGTCGACGTTTACGTTATATTCCTTACGACGCCGGTGGTAAAGCAAAAGCTGGATTACTATCAGGCGAAGTTAACTTACTTTCTACCGGCTTAAGTGAAGCACTAGAAGTAGCTAATGGTGGTCAAGCACGCATTTTAGCGGTTACCTCAGGTGGGCCGTTACCGGATTACCCAGAAATACCTACCCTTAAATCTCTTGGTTACGATATGGAATTTGTAAACTGGCGTGGTTTTTTTGCAGCGCCGAACTTACCTGCTGAAAAATTGGCAGAGTACACCAAAAAACTGCGCAAATTACAAAGTACTCCTGAGTGGGAAGTTGTCCGTGCACGTAACGGTTGGTTAAATTTATTCCAAGAAAAAGAGCAGTTTATTAAGTCATTAGAAGCGCAAGAAGCGCAGCTTAAAGTAGTGATGGAAGAGCTTGGCTTTATCCGTACATTGCAATAATCGAGGTTTAAAATGATGAATCGCGAATTACTAGGGCCAAGTTTATTCTTGGCGCTATTTACCCTGTACGCCGTTGTTGCATGGCAAATTCCACTTTTACCGTTTGAAGAATACGAAACGGTTACTTCTGCAACTCTACCTAAAGTATATGCCGCGTTTGGTATTGTGGTGTGTTTACTTGCTATTGCTACAACATTACTTAAACCAAGCGAAAAAGAAGCTACCGATGAAAACCTCGAAAAATCACATGTACTGCGTACTATTAGCTTATTAGTGCTAATGGTGATTTATAGCGCCATGTTAGAGCCGGTTGGGTTTTTAATTTCGACCAGTACATTTTTGTTAGCAGGCTTTTTTGTAATGGGTGAAAGGCGCAAAGGTATTTTATTATTTGCATCGATTCCGGTTGCTGTGGTGTTTTGGTTTTTAATGACTCAAGTGCTAGGTATTTACTTAGTTCCGGGCGATTTGTGGAGTTAAATTATGTTTGATGGAATTATGCTTGGTTTGTCGACCGTGCTCGACTTTAATAATTTAATGTATGTGATTGCTGGCTGCCTAGTGGGCACTTTTATTGGTATGTTACCGGGGTTAGGGCCAATTACTGCGATTGCATTAATGATCCCGATTACTTATAGCATAGGTGCCGACTCAGGCATGATTTTAATGGCAGGTGTTTATTATGGTGCCATTTTTGGTGGTTCTACTTCATCTATTTTAATTAACGCACCAGGGGTTGCGGGTACGGTGGCATCCTCCTTTGATGGCTACCCACTGGCAAAACAAGGCCATGCAGGTAAAGCATTGGCAATTGCTGCCTACTCCTCCTTTATAGGGGGCACTATCGGCGCTATATTGTTAATGGTTGCCGCACCTTTATTAGCTAAAGTATCGCTGAGTTTTCAATCACCAGATTATGTAGTGCTGATGTTTTTAGGCTTAACCGCAATTGCAGCGTTTTCTAATAAAGGACAATTTTTAAAAGCGATGATGATGACGGTATTTGGGCTAATGCTTGCTACTGTTGGCATCGATCCTTCATCGGGCACCGACCGATTTACTTTTGGCCAAGCGGACTTACTTGATGGTATTAGCTTTTTATTAGTGGCTATGGCAACCTTTGCATTAGCAGAAGCGTTAGTTAACGTAGTAAAACCAGAGAAAAAAGACGCCAAAAATATTAACGATTCAGATACGCCGCAAATAGGTTCAACTAAGTTAACTAAAAGCGAGATTAAAGAAATAGCGCCAGTGATTGGTCGCTCGTCTATTTTGGGCTTTATTGTCGGTGTGTTACCGGGCGCAGGCGCAACTATTGCAAGTTTTATGGCTTATGCAACCGAGCGCAACTTAGCACCGAAAGGCTTAAAAGAAAAATTTGGTAAAGGCTCATTACGTGGTTTAGCTGCACCCGAATCGGCTAATAATGCGGCATGTACTGGCTCATTTGTACCTTTGTTAACGCTAGGTATTCCGGGCTCAGGTACTACGGCTATTATGCTAGGGGCATTAATTGCCTATGGTATACAACCAGGGCCAATGCTTATGCAAGAAAACCCCAGTGTTTTTTGGTCTGTTATTGTTAGTATGTACTTTGGTAATATAGTGCTGCTTATTTTAAACTTACCGCTTATTCCTTACTTTGCAAAAGTATTAGCTATGCCCAAATCGGTACTCACAGTAATGATTTTGTTCTTTAGCTTAATTGGTGTGTATTTGGTGTCTTTTAATACCTTTGACTTATTTATGATGGTGGGATTTGCCTTAGTGGCGTTGGTATTACGATTATTAGCTTTTCCTATGGCACCTTTATTACTCGGTTTTATTTTGGGTGATATGATAGAACGTAATTTCCGTCGCTCTATGATGATTTCTGATGGTTCATTGAGCTTTTTATGGGATCGCCCACTTACATTGAGTATATTTGTTATTTCAATTTTAGTGCTTTTATTTCCGTTAAAAGATTACTTAATGCAGCGCCGTGCAGATAAAGCTGCGCTTCAAGAGCAGGCTTAACAGAGTCATAAAATGAAAAACACCAACCCGCTAAGCCCATTGCAACATATGGTTAAAAAACCTAAACGCCTAGAAACTCGGCTAATTATTTGGGTAACCGGTTTATGTGTATTACAAGCATTGTTGTTTGGCGCGTTGGTGTATCAGCTTACGGCGCAAAGCTTACATAGTCACATTGGCGACAAAGCATTGGCCGTTGCCAGCAGTATAGCCTCACGCGTTGATGTTATAAAAGCACTGCAAAATCCAAAAGATTTATTGGCTATTAACGAGGAAGTAGAAGAAATAAGGCAACTCACTGGAGCCGACTTTATTGTTATTGGCGATGAAAATGCATTGCGTATTGTGCATCCTGATGAAAAGAAAATTGGCAAGCGTATGGTGGGTGGCGATAGCCAAGCTGCATTAAAGGGTGAGCGCTATATTTCGCTTGCCCGTGGCAGTTTAGGAGAGTCAATTCGCGGTAAGGTGCCTGTTTATTCGAATAATAACCAAATAATAGGCTTGGTATCGGTCGGGTTTTTAGTACAGTCAATTGACCCTCTTATACGTTCTCGCAGTATTGAGATTTTAATTTGGGGCTTAGTGGTGGTGGGCTTAAGTATTGTGGTGGCTATTTATATTGGTCAGCGGGTGCGAAATGCTATTTTTGGTTTACAGCCAGATGAGATTGCGCGGTTGTTTTCAGAACAAAATGCTATTTTAAATACGGTGCGTAACGGTATAATTGCGCTCGACCCCGAGGGGAATGTACGTAAGTTGAATCAACGTGCTTGCGAAATTTTAGATAAACCTCTTGCTTATACTCACCAACCCCTCACGCTTGCTGATTTACTTCCTGAGCATGCTGAATTTTTGCTGCGTAACCAGTCACGTGAAATAGTAGGGTTTGAACTATTTGCCGCCGATAAACGAATAATATTATCGCGCTTTGCTTTGCAGGTACAAGGCCAAGCTGATGGCATTTTACTTAGTATGCGCCCCTCTGATGAACTCGAATATTTAAGCCAACAACTTACTAAAGTGCAAGCGTTTGCGGAGCTGTTAAGAGTGCAAACTCATGACTATTCAAATAAGCTCAATTTAATTGGGGCGTTAGTGCAAATGGGCAAAAATGAGCAAGCGATTGAAATTATAGGTCAAGAAAGCCAAGGATCGCAGGCGCAAATACATAACTTGTTAGAGCGAATACAAGATCCTGTGCTTGCAGGTTTGTTAGTTGGTAAATACCATAAAGCAAGAGAGTTAAATGTGGTGTTAACGCTTAACCCTGATAGCTTGCTTGGTGAAATAACTCGCAAAGATATTTTAGAGCGGGTGGTATCTATTTTAGGTAACCTAATCGACAACGCGATTGATGCGGCCATTCGAGCATCAGATACTCGTGCTGCTAAAGTGCGGGTAACGGTTGATGAAACCAGCAAAACGCTACTTTTTGATGTAGAAGATAGCGGTTTTGGTTTAGGACCTGATCATAATGTGATATTTACCCCACAATACAGCTCTAAGTCGGGGGCGGAACATGGAATTGGTTTGTATTTAGTTAAAACTAATTTAGATTCGTGCGGTGGGAGTTTAGAAATAGGTGAATCAGATCTACTGGGTGCGCGCCTCAGTGTTTATATCCCCAAATAATAAGAGTAATAAAACATGACGTACTCAGTAGTGATAGTGGAAGATGAAGTAGAGGTTGCGCAGTTATTAGCACAATATTTACTGCTACCCAATGGTGTTGCAGGAAACAACACACCCAAGCAAAGTCTCAGGCAAGGGCAGTATCAGGTAGTGGGCATTGCCGGTAACTTAGCTACGGCAAAGGCTTTGTTGCAGGCAGTTAATCCAGATTTAGTGTTACTTGATATTCATTTGCCCGACGGTAACGGCTTAGACTTATTGAGTGATTTGCGCCGCTTAAACATAAAAAGCGAAGTGATGTTGCTCACAGCGGCAAAAGAAGTGGAAATACTCGAAAAAGCAATGCAGTTAGGCGCCAGTGACTTTTTAGTAAAACCACTCATGTTAAGTAGGTTAGATCAAGCTCTGGCACGTTTTGAAGCTCGCCAACAATGCTTTTCGGCTGCTGTTGAGGTGACGCAGTCTATGGTTGATACCCTATTTGGTTCAAAAGAGCGTGTTAGTACCACAACACGCTTACCCAAAGGAGTCGACTCGCTTACCTTAAAAAAAATAATAACTGCATTTAATGAACATAAAGAAACAGCATTTACAGCTCAGCAAATGGGGGATTTAGTGGGTGTAAGCCGATCTACTGCTCGCCGATATCTAGAATACATGCTTGAAGCGGGGCAGGTTAGAGCTGATCAAAGCTATGGTAGTATTGGTCGTCCAGAGCGTTGCTATAAAATATGCCAATAAAATAAAGAGTACTGAGTAAGGTAAGGCCTCATTAGGTAAATAGATCGCTCGCTCGCACTACAAAAAATAGCTATTTCAAAGGATGGATCATTTTTTTTATATAATTGGCTGCATTTTAAGCGACTTCTATGGTGATGTTCGCTTTAAGTGATGTTATACTCTGGCCGAATAATTTTTCGACTTTATTAAGAGTAAACTAATGGCAGATTTATCGAAGTACAGAAACATTGGTATTTTCGCGCACGTTGATGCGGGTAAAACTACCACCACTGAGCGTATACTAAAGCTTACTGGTCAAATCCACAAAAGTGGTGACACGCACGATGGCACATCAGTTACAGATTTCATGGATCAAGAGTCTGAGCGCGGTATTACTATTCAGTCTGCGGCTGTAAGCTGTTTCTGGAAAGATCACCGTTTTAACGTTATCGATACTCCTGGACACGTTGACTTCACTGTTGAAGTTTACCGTTCACTTAAAGTATTAGATGGCGGCATCGGTGTATTCTGTGGCTCTGGTGGTGTTGAACCACAATCAGAAACTAACTGGCGTTATGCGAATGAGTCAGGTGTAGCACGTGTTATTTTCGTAAACAAATTAGACCGTATGGGTGCTGATTTCTTCCGTGTAACTAATCAAGTACAAAAAGTACTTGGTGCAACTCCATTAATCATGACTTTACCAATCGGTAGAGAAGATGAGTTTGTTGGTGTTGTTGACGTTCTAACCAAGCAAGCATATGTTTGGGATGCGACTGGTCTTCCAGAGAACTACACTATTGAAGACGTTCCTGCAGACATGGTTGACCAAGTTGAGGAATACCATGAGTTACTTATCGAAACTGCTGTTGAGCAAGACGATGAGCTACTAGAAACGTACATGGAAGGTGTAATCCCTTCAATTGAAGATGTGAAGCGTTGTATTCGTAAAGGTACTCGTGACCTTGCTTTCTTCCCAACATACTGTGGCTCAGCATACAAAAACAAAGGTATGCAGCTTATTCTTGACGCAGTTGTTGATTACTTACCATCTCCTACAGAAGTTGATCCTCAACCTCTTATGGATGAAGAAGGTAATGAAAACGGCGAATTCGCTATCGTATCTACAGACCTACCATTTAAAGCGTTAGCATTCAAAATAATGGATGACCGTTTTGGTGCGTTAACATTCGTACGTATTTACTCAGGTAAACTAAACAAGGGTGACACTATCCTTAATGCGTTTACTGGTAAAACTGAGCGTGTTGGCCGTATGGTTGAGATGCAAGCAGATGACCGTAATGAATTAGCTAGCGCACAAGCTGGTGACATCATTGCTATCGTAGGCATGAAAAACGTGCAAACTGGTCACACATTATGTGATCCTAAGCACCCAGTAACACTTGAGCCAATGGTATTCCCAACTCCAGTAATCTCGATTGCTGTACAGCCTAAAGATAAAGGCGGTAATGAGAAAATGGGTGTTGCTATCGGTAAAATGGTTGCAGAAGATCCATCTTTCCAAGTTGAGACTGATGAAGATTCAGGCGAAACTATTCTTAAAGGAATGGGCGAGCTTCACTTAGATATCAAAGTAGATATCCTTAAGCGTACTTACGGTGTAGACCTTATTGTTGGTCAACCACAGGTTGCTTACCGTGAAACTATCACTAAAGAAATTGAAGATAGCTACACGCATAAGAAACAGTCTGGTGGTTCTGGTCAGTTCGGTAAAATTGATTACCGTATTAAGCCAGGCGAAGTTGCTTCTGGTTTCACGTTTAAATCATCTGTTGTTGGTGGTAACGTACCTAAAGAATTCTGGCCTGCAGTTGAGAAAGGCTTTAAGTCAATGATGGGCACTGGTGTTCTAGCTGGCTTCCCAGTACTTGACGTTGAAGTTGAGCTTTTTGATGGTGGCTTCCACGCAGTGGATTCATCAGCAATCGCGTTCGAAATCGCTGCTAAAGGTGCTTTCCGTCAATCTATCCCTAAAGCGGGTGCACAACTTCTTGAGCCAATCATGAAAGTTGACGTGTTCACGCCGGAAGATCATGTAGGTGACGTAATCGGTGACCTTAACCGTCGTCGTGGTATGATGAAAGACCAAGAGCCTGGTTTAACTGGCGTTCGCATTAAAGTAGACGTACCGTTATCAGAAATGTTCGGTTACATCGGTTCATTACGTACAATGACATCAGGTCGTGGTCAGTTCTCTATGGAGTTCTCACATTACGCACCATGTCCTAATAACGTTGCTGAAGCTGTAATCGCTGCAGAAAAAGAGAAAAAAGCTGCTAAGTAATTAGCACCTTAACTCTTTAAAAAAACCCGCACATGTTGCGGGTTTTTTATTGCCCATAATTTATTGCATAAAGCGCACTGTTAATTACCTAATGGTATAAAAGTTACAAATAATTAAAATAAAAAATTAGTAAAACATATTTATAAACAACTAGTTGACATTGTTTTTGTCATTACTAAATAAGTAGTAGTAACAATTGAAATAGGCTCAGTGCTGATGTAGGATTCGCGAGAGCAAGCCTCAACTGAGGATAGATTGCATATGTGGAAGTCTCCAAGTGGGATATTGATTATATTTATTTTTATATAAGACGTTTACGAACATGATTAAGTTAGTGCCTAATTGGTCTCTACAACTGTTTAAATATATTACTGTTATAGGCTTATTTCTTTTAATACCTATATTTTCCACCGTTACTTTTAGAGTGGCGATAATCGTGTTGATACCAACACTACTCACATTTTTTATTGTTAGTAAGATGAACTTACAGCTATTACATTGCTACAAGCCTGGCATATGTTATAAACGAATATTTGGTGAGCGTTATATTAGTAGAGAAGAGATAAAATCTATTTCCTTTAAGTCATTTTTTATTAATACTATTTTTAAAGTATCTCTATTAAATGGTAGAAGTATATATTTTTACAATTGGAGATTAGATGAGAAAACTCGTACTGCCATTTATAAATTATACAGTGATAAAGTAATTGGTTAATTATCTATAATTACGAGCTTGCTTTGTTTTGTAAATATAACCTAATCTAGTAATAAAAAAGGAGCTATTTGTAGCTCCTTTTTTATTTTAAAGTGTGGCGCTAGCTAAGCTTTTTAATTAGCTTTTCTTTTAGCGCTTTCATCTTTGGCGAGCGTGACTTATTAAAGCTTTGTATTGGCATGGTAACCAAGTGCTCTTTTGGCAATGCGGGTATAGTTAAAGGGTATTGCCCTGCGGTGGGTACCGAAACCTCTTTAAGGTGCACTTTAAGTGCCTCTAGCATGGTATCGTTATCTACTTCACTAGGGCAGATAAATATACCTAGCTTTCTGAGTTTAACCCCCAGTTTTATACTGCTTGAATAACGCACTATAGGTGCAGCTAGTACTAAACCTAGTAATATAGGTGATAGCCACCAAAAAAATACCGGCGTGAAGTAATACGCTGTGCTACCCCAAGCAATAGCGACCAAAGTAGAAAATAACGTATAACTAAACGCTTCTTTCCATGGCACCATACGGCCTTCTCGTGGTTGAGCATCCCACTTAACTTTTTTTCCTAAAAACACACAAACAACAAAATAAGCATGAAACACCATCATTAATGGAGCCATGACAATAGCAAAAACTGTTTCTATAATTGCGCCTAACGTAAGCTTAATAGCACCACCGAAGCGGTTTTTTCTGTGCACCAAGGTTACGATTATACCCATTAGTTTTGGTAGCAATAAAATAACAATAGTAAGATAGAGCAGAGCATCAATTAAATCGGTTTTAGCTATTTGCCAAGTAGGGAACAATTGATAAGCGCGGTTAAAATAAACGTCGCTATTTAAAGCACGTGTTACGGCATCAACCGTACTTAACGCGAGCATAAGTAACCATATTAATGACGAAATATAAGCGGTAGCGCCAAGTAAAAAGTGAAATTTGCTCATCAGCTTTAACTTTGGTGACGGGAGTAATCCAATGTGTTGAATATTACCCTGTACCCAACGTCTGTCGCGCACGGCATAATCTAAAATATTACTTGGGACTTCTTCATAGCTGCCTTCAATATCTGCAAGTAGTAATACTTCCCAATTTGCACTGTGTAGTAATGATGCTTCTACAAAGTCATGGCTGAGTATTTCACCACCAAAAGGAGCATTGCCTTTAAGTGTGGGTAAACCACAGCAGTCAATAAATGCGCTTACTCTAATTATGGCATTATGGCCCCAGTAGTTTGCTTTATCGGTTTGCCAAAATGCCGATCCTGTTGCCAGCATAGGGCTATAAAGTACCGAAGCAAACTGTAAAAAACGACCAAAAAAGGTATCTTGGCGTACCGGAATAGGAATGGTTTGAATAAGTCCTACTTGCGGGTTGTTAATCATGCTTGCCGTTAGCTCTAGCATGCATTTACCTGTCATAACGCTGTCGGCATCAAGCACAATCATATGATCGTACTGGCTTCCCCAGCGCTCACAAAAGTCGGTTAAATTACCTACTTTACGGTGTTTATTATCTTCGCGGCGACGATAAAACAACTGCTTTGATGTCTCGCCTAGGCGCTCACACAAAGCATGCCAAGCACTTAGTTCATTTTTAGCTATTGTTGGATCTTGTGTATCACTGAGTAAATAAAAATCAAAGTTGGCTAATTCCCCAGTCTCTTTTAATGACTGTAAGCTCACTTCAAAGCCTGCAATAACGCGGTGTGTATCTTCGTTATAAATAGGCATTACTATGGCAGTTTTTTGCTGAGAAAATGCCTGACTATCAAGCTTTATAGGTTTTATGCGCCTAAGGGTAAGCGGATCAATACGCAGTAACTGCAGTACAAACCCTATAGTACCACTACAAAATGCGGTAACAATCCATGCAAAGGTAATTGAAAATAATGCCAGCAAAGCATATTCAAGTGGTGTCATACCATTTGAGTTTAAAATTTCAAACATAATAGAGATGCCATACGCAGATATACCAATTGCGGCAATGGCAAATAACCAAATACGAAGTGCCTTAAAGGGCATAGATATTTTGGTGGTTTGTTTACTTGATGTCATTTGGATACCAAACATAACTCCATACCTCGCTAATTTCTTTATCATGCAGCTTTAACGATAAGCGCATGTCTACAGGTTTACCGTTTTGTGGAGCTATTTTAAAAGCAACTCGCCAGCCTAATGAATCAGGTAATTTTTGCACAGTTACATCTCTAACCTCACCCGTTGTTAATTGGATGTCGGCATTTAAATTTAACTTTTCTGAAAGCTTATTTATATCAGGCCCAGCAAAATCAACCGTAAATTGGCGATGGCTTTTAGGTGGCGGATTATCTTCACCCGGTAATGCCGCGCTACCAATGCGAGTGCGAACTGCGCGTGCCTTATCATGCTGAGTTAAGTAAGCATTAAAGGTGGTCATTTTATAGCTTAGCTTTAACGAATCGCCTGCTTTAAATGGTTTTTCAGGTACCCAGTAGCTCACTATGTTGTCGTTTGTTTCTGTATCTGTCGGTATTTCTACCAGCTCTACTCGACCATTTCCCCAGTCACCTTCAGGCTCTATCCACAGGCTAGGGCGGTTGTGATAATGCGCTTCAATATCAAAGTAATTATTAAATTCACGATCACGTTGCGCTAAGCCAAATCCCTTAGGGTTCTCGTATGAAAAAGAGGTTACGCTAAGTTGCGACGGATTATTAAGCGGACGCCAAATCCAGTTGTTATCCTGAGATTGGGTTAACAGTCCGTCTGAGTCATGCACTTCTGGGCGGTAATCGTCAAAAAACTTAGTGCTGTTTTCGCCGTGATAAAACATGCTTGTTAGTGGTGCTACGCCTAATTTTTTCACGTCTTTACGGGCAAAAATTTGCATATCTACTTTAACGCTGGTGTTGGTGGTAGGGTCAATACTAAACTTATAAGCGCCGGCAACCGATGGGCTATCAAGCAGTGCAAAAATGATAATGTTAGTTTGTTCTGGCTGTGGTTTTACTAGCCAAAACTCTTTAAACACAGGAAACTCCTCACCAGACGCTTCAGCAGTATCAATTGCTAACCCTCGCGCCGATAGGCCATACACTTGATTAGGCCCAACAACTCTAAAATAAGAAGCACCTTGAAACACCATTACTTCATCTTTGTACTCAGTGGTATTAATTGGGTAATGCAGCCTAAATCCAGCATGGCCTAATTGTTTATTGGCAACACTCTTGGCTATTTCATCTTTTAAAGGTGCTGCAGTACCATCGTACTGATAAAAGTCAGTACTAAACGGCAAACGGCTAAGTTTAGAATCGCTATCAACTGTATTAATTGTTACTGGTGTTTTATATAAAAAGCCGGGGTGAAACAACTGTAGCTCGTAAAGACCTTCACCTTTCCACATTGACTTGTCTTGTTTAAAACGAATAGAGCGATAATCTTGATACTCAATATTATTTAGCGCATCTAGCTCGATGTTTTTAGGGGCAATATACTCCTCACTCGCTAATTTTTGAGCGCGGGCGCTGATCACATCAAATAAACTGTCTTGCGGGATGGCAACGTCAAGCGTGGCGGAAAATGCTTGCTGAGCTGAAAAAACAAGAAACAAGCTAAGTAATGGTACTGAGGCTTTTTTCCATGTTGATATTAGGTGAATTGGTGCTTTCATTTTCGTTCCTTTATAAAAACATGACTTATTTTTACAGTTAAGATTAATATCGATTTATTAATTTGTTTCATTGGTACTTTTAATAATAAACGTATAAAAAGGCTCAAGTATGCTTTGTTGTTTACAGGCTAAATACGAGAGTGAGTAGATTTAGTACGGATAGTACACAAAGTTTACTGAAGCTTGTCTGAATTACATTTGTGTAAAAAGAGAAAAGCCGCAACAGCGGCTTTTTAACAATTATAGTGTTGGCTTTTAGCTTTTAAACCTGCGAAATAAAGTAAGAGGTACCAAAAAAATAGTTAACCAAAATAATGAGCCAGAGTCATCGTCATCATTTTGAGCCTCATCACTATTAACATTTATAGTAACTGTTTGCTCTAATGATATATTGTCAGCACTATCCTGGGCTTGCACAACTAAAGTAATAAGACTTTGTTGTTCATAATCAAGTTCAGCAGTCACCACGATCTGACCCTGGTTGTTAATAGTTACGCTATTGCTACCCGACACAATAAATTTAACAACGGGAGAGTCATTAGCATTTGGATCGCTAAACGCTAACTGGCCAATCACAGTACCAACAGGGCTATTTTCATTAACAATAAATGTCTGGTTAGCTGCTATAACTGGGGTTTGCTCCTCAGGTGTTAAAATAACCTCAGATTTTATATCAACAATTATTGGATCGTGATCTGATGCACGATATGGGCCTGCTGCGTATAAGCTTGATTGTTGAGCATCACTTTTAAACTCGACATTGTAATCGAGTAAAGTGGGCTCATCGGCATTAATATGCCAATCATTCGTTGCAACTATTTTGCTTAATAATGATGGGCTTACTAAGGCATAATCTAAGCTACCCGCACGTCCAGAAAAACTATAAGAGTAGCCAAGGGTATTACCATCAAGCTCTGCAACTGCATTTTTATAGCCATTGTCGGCAAATGCACGAATAGGATCTTCCATGGCATAGGCATTTAAATCACCAATAAGAATAATATCCTCATCATCAATACCGGTTGGCTTGCTATTAAGCCAGCTTGCGTATGCATTAGCGCCGGCAACGCGTGTTTCATTCCAACATGCTTGGCCATCACTTTTATCTTGGTTTGCTCCTGTTGCGCTACTGCAACCACCTTTTGATTTAAGGTGCGCTACTGCAGCGGTAAATACCTCATCTGTTGCTAATACTTTAAAGCTTTGTGCAATTGGTGGGCGGTTTCCAAAGTCAAACGGAGGTTGTGTGGTGATTGCTGCACTACCTACTTCTACTACTCTATTTACACGATAGATTAAGGCTGTGGTAATTGCATCACTACCAATTTTATCAAGGCCAAAATTAACAAATGCATACTGGTTAGCTGTGTCAAAGTCGTTAAGCGCATTTACTAAGCTAGCAATTGCACTAAACTCACCAAAGCCATCGTTTTCTATTTCCATTAAGCCAATAACATCGGCTTGTATTGCACTAATAGCACTAACAATTTTAGCTTCTTGACGAATAAACTCAGCTTCACTATCGGCACCACGACTAGTGGGGAATCCGGCCCCCTGACCATCGCCATTAAAATAATTAAGAACGTTAAAGCTAGCTACCCTTAGATCCGCATCTACGTGAAGTTCGGGAGCATTTTTACGTGCATTGGTAGTGATAAACTGCGGTGTTATGGTAGGGTGAATGCGATAAGTATCAAAGCTATATGCAAGCACCCCAGTTACAGTGTTAACGGTATCGCCAGTGCGTAGCGTATTTTCGGCAGATAAACCCGGTATAGGGTAAATTGGCTCAATATTTTGTAAAGTTGAGCCATCGTCTAAAAGAATTCTTTTAGTTAAGTTATTCGCTTCAAGTGTGTTGGCGGCATCACCGGGCAGGGCAACTTGTGTACCTTGATACAAACGCTCGGTTGCCAGCTCTATTTCACCATAGCGTCCTAAACCAAAGTTATTAGTCACTATTAATGGCTGCTCTAGTGTAATAAGCATGCCTTCAAATGCTTCTAAATCTGTTGTATTTGTAACTGGGAGTGAGATTTTAGTTGCTGATACAGTTAAACCCGAATTGCAAACGGCCACTTGGGTAACGCTACCAATTTGAGTGGCATTGAAATACTCTTCAACACTGCCTTGTACACGCACATGGTCGCCTACACTCACATTTGCTGCTGCAAAATAAACAAAGATGCCTTCAGAGGTTAGTGGGTTAGTATCGTCATCAACAGGTAAAGAGCTAATAAAAAAGCCTTTTAACTGATTGTCACCTTGGAAGTTGGCCGTTACAACCCCTTCTAACTCTACTGTAGTATTAACCAATGGGCTGGCAGCACCAGTACCTTGAATGGCGTTAATGGTTGTTTTATCGTTGCCACATATCAGTGGTTCAAGTGGCTCTGGTTCAGGTTCAGGTGTTGTGCCGATACCAAAAAAACCTAGCCCTGAAAAGTCGTTTTTATCAAATTGTAGCCATTCGTCACTTGGGTTAAAAGTGGAGTCAGGGGTTGCCCGACCAATAAGAATATTTTCCTTACGGCGTAGCGTTTTATCTTTTGTAGTTACGCCCCCGGCAGACCAAATTTCTTTTACCCCACGCTGCCCAAAACTGTCAATAACATTAGAGCCTTGCATTAGTACTAATGCGTCGTCACCATTAAAGTTAACTGCACCACTAAATAGCTGAGCTTTTAATTTAAGCTCATCATTTGCTCTAGAGTCTGAAGTGACAATAACATAGGTACTGTTTGCAGCAAGCAACCCCGTAAGCTCTTCAGTTACACTGGCTGATCCAGAGCCATTTGAATACAAGCTAAGTGAGTAGCCATTTAAAGAAACCTCTGCGGATGATGTGTTATAAATCTCAATAGCTTTATTAAAGCCACTTCCCTCAACATATTCAGAAATTATCAGTTCGGCAGAGGCTGATGCACTAATGCTTGCAATAATAAGCGCTAATGGGGTTATTTTTGTTTTAAACATTGGTCATTATTCCCGTTTATAATTCCAGATAGGATATTAGTTTAGAGAATAAATATTACAAAAATAATATTCAGTGTGAATGATTGTAAATGCAAAGTAAGGCGGGCTTGTTGCCCGCCTTGTAAGGCTTACTTTTTAGCTAAGTATTGTGCAGCTTGCTTAGCAAAATAGGTAAGAATGCCGTCGGCGCCAGCACGTTTAAACGCCAGTAACGACTCCATGATAGTGGCCTCTTCAGCTAACCAGCCGTTATCAATAGCAGCTTTGTGCATAGCGTATTCCCCACTTACTTGATAAGCGAAGGTTGGCACGCCAAACTCATCTTTAACTCGGCGTACAACATCCAAATATGGCATGCCAGGTTTAACCATTACCATGTCGGCGCCTTCTTGCAAATCAAGCGCGACCTCGCGAATGGCTTCGTCAGAATTAGCTGGATCCATTTGATAGGTTTTTTTATCAGCACCCTTTAAGTTACCGGCAGAGCCTACCGCGTCTCTAAATGGGCCATAATAGCTTGAGGCGTATTTAGCTGAGTAAGCCATAATGCGAGTGTGAATGTAGCCATCGGCTTCAAGTGCCTCGCGAATAGCGGCAATTCTGCCATCCATCATGTCCGAAGGGGCAATAACGTCAGCACCTGCTCGGGCGTGCGACAGTGCTTGCTTAACTAGTATGTCAGTTGTGATGTCGTTAATTACATAGCCACTTTCATCAATAATGCCGTCTTGTCCGTGGGTGGTAAACGGGTCTAGCGCGGCATCAGTAATTACACCTAACTCAGGGAATGCTTCTTTTAATGCACGTACTGTACGTTGTGCTAAACCATCATCGCTATACGCTTCTTCAGCATGTAATGACTTTTTGTCGGCCGGTGTTACCGGGAAAATAGCAATGGCGGGCACACCGAGCTCAACCAGTTCTTTGGCTTCTATAAGCAGTAAGTCAATTGATAAGCGCTCGATACCGGGCATTGATTCAATTGCTTCACGACGGTTTTTACCTTCGAGTACAAATACCGGATAAATAAGATCATTAACGCTAAGCTGGTTTTCAGCCATAAGACGGCGTGAAAAATCATCGCGGCGCATTCTGCGCATGCGAGTATATGGGAAAAGATCTAGACCAGATTGGGCCATATTTATACGCTCCTACTTTTGGATTGTGGGATTGGAAAATTAATCACTTGGTTACGACCATGCTGCTTGGCAAAATACAGTGCTTTGTCGGCACGTTCGGTAAAAATTTCAGGATTATTTATATCTTCAGCAACGCTAGTATACACTCCCGCGCTGATTGTAAATGAAATAGTAGTGCCAGCCACATGCACATTATTAGTAGCAATAGCGTGGCGAATTTTTTCAGCAATGGCTATCGCGCCATCATTTTGGGTATTGGGTAATAACACCACAAATTCTTCGCCGCCGTAACGTGCTACTTCATCAAGCGGGCGCTGTAATTGCTTTTTAATAGTATCAGCAGCAGTACGAATAACCTGATCGCCAGTTAGGTGGCCATAGGTATCGTTTATTACCTTAAATTTGTCTATATCAAGCATAATAACACTTAATGGTGTTTGTTCGCGACGCGAGCGGCGCAACTCCATCACTAATTTTTTATCAAAAAAGCGCCGGTTTTTAATACCAGTTAAGGGATCTTCCATGTTTAGCTGTTCAAGCTCACGGTTTTTTTCTTCTAGTTCTCTTAGTGTTACTTGTAACTCAAAAGTACGCTCATCTACTTGTGTTTCGAGCTCTTGACGCACGCTTTCTTGTAAAGATAGCCGCTCATGTAATAAGGCATCTTGGGCAGCACTTTTGGCTATTAAGGTTTGTTGAGTAGTTACTTGTTCATCGCGCTGTAAAATAAAGAGTTTCATCACCGCATATCCAAGGGAGAAAGCGCAGCTAAGAGAGCAAATAAACACAAAAGCCACTCTACTGTTTGTAAATATATAAAGCCCTGAAACAGTAATAATAAAATAAACAATTGCGGCTAAAAAGCTGCATAAAGCTAGCAAAAGTGCTTTTTGGGGTTCTGATGGGTTTTGGCGAATACAAAGTAAGGTTGTTACAACATAGTAGCCTAAAACAATGGGAGTGGTAATAAAGCAAAATAAGGTGACAACAAGTGTGGGAAAAAGCCAAACAAACGCAATAAGCAGTGCATATATAGCTATTATAATTTTTTGCACTTTAAACCATGTAACGGTTTTAGGCTGACATACCTGTTGCTGTAGAGGTAAGAAAAGTACCGTTATCAGCATCACCAACATGGGGATCATAAGTTGTACTGTGCCCGCAGAACGTGTGTGGATGAAACTAAAGCCACAAATAAAATATAATAAGATGCTGAGCATTAATGTTATAGCGCCCGTGTAAGCAAAGTATTGCTTACGCGAAAAAGCATACAAAATAAGACAGCTAATCGCTAAAGAAAAAACAAAGCCAATTAATAATCCGTAAAGCAAATTAAGCTTACTTTTATATGTAAAGAGCGCATCTGCCTGCCATAAGGTTAAAGGCACGCGTAACCCTGAGCTATTGCTCACTTTAACAATAACAGTGGTATTACTGTGGGCAGGAAGCGTTAATTTTACCAGCAAAGGTTCGTTTTTTATTTGTTGTTGTGGCAGTAAAGGAGGGGCATTAATATTTATTGAGGAGGATCGTCGCTTATCGAGTAAGTGATATACCTGTACTTCATTTAATAGCGGATTATCGATAGAGAGTATTGGCGTTACACGCGTATTGAGCGTATTTTTAATTGTAAATTGGATCCAAACAGGGCGTTGTTCAATCCCTAAATTAAGTGGTTTGTTGGTTAACGTTTGCCACTGTTTAAGATCGCTCTGCTGGGCGGTTGCTATGGATGTAGGCGCAAAAGAATAATAAACAGAGTTAATTTTTTCAGATGTAAACTGCTCATCGATCTCTATCGTATTAGCGGCTGCTAAACCAGCAAAAAGGATAGTTAATAAGCTTAATAACACCCCAATAACTTTCATTACTTAGCTTTTAAACCAAAAACATTATAAAAGTTTAGAGTAGTTTGCTGCGCTATTGCCTCAGGAGTAAGGTTGTATAATTGGGCAATTGTTTCGCACACATAAGTTAATAATGCAGGTTCATTACGGCGAGATTTAGGCTTTGGGCTAACGGTGCGCGGAATCAAAAAAGGCGCATCAGTTTCTATTAACAGTTTATTAAGAGGGATACTGGGGATTAATTGTTGTAGTTCTTTTCCACGGCGTTCATCGCAAACCCAGCCGGTAATGCCGATATAAAGCCCTAACGCTAAGTAGCTTTTTAATGCCTGAGCGTTACCTGTAAAGCAATGTAATACGCCGCGTACATTAAATTCTTTTAAAATACTGAGCATGTCTTCGCTGGCATCACGTTCATGCAAATATACAGGTAAGTTTAGCTGTTCAGCTAGGGCAAGCTGGCGTCTAAGTACACTTCGTTGTACATCGCGAGGCGAAAAATCACGGTTATAATCAAGGCCGCACTCCCCAATGGCTATAACTTGTTTATGGCTTGCAAGTTGAGTGAGTTGCGTCTCAAGCTCATCAGTAGCCGATTTAGCATCGTGAGGATGTACGCCTGCTGTAGAAAATTGCTGATGCTCTATAGCCAGCTCAAGCGACTGCTCACTGGCTGCTACATCGCAGCCTATAATCAGCATATGCTTTACTCCCGCAGCATTAGCGCGGGCAATAATATCTTGATGCTGTTTATCAAACTGATGGTTAGTTAAATTAACCCCAGCATCAATTAAGCTGTATGGCATTATTGAGTACGTTTAACGCGTATAGAGCGGTTTTGACCTTCTTTTTTTAATAAAAAAGAATTAAATACACCACGACTAATAACCACGTTGTCATCTTCTTTTAGCGTTATGCCGTCAGATCCAATTTGGCGCCATTGTTGGCCGTTTTCTAGAGTAATAATTAACTCACCATAAGCTGCTTCTTTAATGGCTGATACAGTTGAGCTAATAGAGCTGTCATTTTCTTTCGCAATATTTTTATGCTCTAAACCAAACTCTTCTGCTTGTGTTACCGCTACAGCAACAGGTGCGGTGGCTTCTGTATTTGTTGGTGAGAGTGTTTTATTTACAGTAGGCTTGCTCAGCGGTTTACCGGCAACCGTATTATCGTAACAAAGCAGGCGGTTAAAGTCGTTTTCAATAAAGCTACATGCTTGCAGTGCTTGCTCGTTAATAGCTGTGGCTGCAAAAGTCGGTGCGCTTAACAAAACTAATAGTGAGAGTAGTTTTTTGTTCATGTTATTCCTCAGATTCTTGTTGTGGTTTAGCGGTATAAAATTTAGCTAAAATTAGGCCTAGCTCAAACAAAATAAGCATAGGTAGCGCTAATAAAGTTTGTGACAATACATCGGGCGGTGTTAAAAACATCGCTACTACAAAAACACCCACTACAATATAGGGACGTTTTTCTTTTAAGCTTTGCGTTGTTGTAGCGCCGCTCCAGCACAGCAGCATAATGGCTACTGGAATTTCGAAAGCGACACCAAAGGCAAAAAATAGTTTTAGTACAAACCCTAAGTAGCTACTAATATCCGGTGCTAAGGTGAGCATTGCAGGACCCGCACTGGTAAAAAAGCCTAAAATAATTGGCAGTACTACAAAGTAGCAAAAGGCAATACCACCATAAAACAAAAAGATGCTTGAGGCGAGTATTGGCATTAACATGCGTTTTTCGTGCTTATACAATCCCGGAGCTATAAAACCCCAAACCTGGTGTAATATCCACGGAATAGAGGCAAATAATGCGACAAATAACGTTAGTTTAAAAGGGGCAAAAAATGGCGCTGTGACATCAGTTGCTATCATGGTTGCAGTGCTTGGCAAATGTGAAATTAATGGCGCTGCAACAAATGTATAAATGTCGTTTGCAAAATACACTATTGCAATAAAAATAACTAAAATGCTTAATAGTGATTTAATCAGCCGATCGCGTAATTCAATTAAATGCGCGACAAACCCCGATTTTACTTCCTCAGCCATTATTTTTTATACCATTTAGTAAGTTGACCACAAAGTGAGAAATTAATTTCACTTTGTATCATCAATATTTTGCTTATTAGAGGGATCGATTTGATTTTTTTTATAACTGTGGGTCACAGACTGAGCGGCCTGTTGAAGTTCAGTTAGTGAACTTTGTAGTTCAGGACTTAAATCGGTTAAGTTTTGTTGCTCCGCTTTTTTAAGGTTTTCGTGTAATTCGTGCACACGCAACTCTTCGCTCACTTCAGCTTTCACTGAGTTAGCAAGCGACTTTGCAGTTTTTATCCATCGGCTTACCGTTCTAATTGCTACAGGTAAACGCTCTGGACCAAGCACCACTAAACCAACAATTAAAACAACAATTAGCTCCCACATCCCCATGCTAATTAAACCTTGTTATTGTCTTTATTTTTTTCAGTATGGGCAGAATCAAGCGGTGCACTTTCTTCTGATTTTTGAATCTGCTCTGGCTTTTCTTTATCTGTATTTTTTTCGTCAGACATTGCTTTTTTAAAGCCTTTAACTGCTCCACCTAAATCACCACCAATACCGCGTAATTTTTTAGTGCCAAACAAAAGTACAATAATTGCTAATACAATCAATAACTGCCAAAGACTAATACCGCCAAATCCCATGTTTATCTCCCGTTTTCATAATTATAAAGTGTATATTTTAAATACTAATTATACGCCTAAAAACGTAAATAGCACTTAGTTTATGTGCTACGCCATGCTGCTATAAAACCAATAATAGCGCTACTTATAGCGATACTTGCAGCAATTAAATCGTGCTGTAAATAAAATAATGCAGCAATAACCATAGCCGCACTGCTAAACAAACCTAAAACCAAAGGTTTATGAGATCCCTTCGGAGCCTGTACTTGAATTTGTGGTGGGCGTTTTAAGCTTTGATAAATTAGATCGGGCAGCTCTGGCATTTTTTCGGCCCAAAAGGGTAATTGTGCATACATTTGCTTTATAACCGATAACGGACCAACTTGTTGCTTAACCCAGTCTTCTAAAAAGGGCTTAGCGGTTTTCCATAAATCTAATTGTGGATAAAGCTGGCGGCCTAAACCTTCAACATACAGTAAGGTTTTTTGCAGTAATACCAATTGTGGTTGTACCTGCATATTAAAGCGCCTTGCAGTATTAAATAAATTAACCAATACATGACCAAACGAAATTTCAGCTAAAGGCTTATTAAATATAGGCTCGCAGACAGTGCGAATAGCAAATTCAAACTCTTCAATACTGGTGTCGGGCGGTACCCAACCCGAGTCCACATGCAACTGCGCAACTTGGCGATAATCACGATTAAAAAAGGCTATAAAGTTTTCCGCTAAATAGCGTTTATCTTCTTTGTTTAAGGTGCCCACAATACCGCAATCTATACCAATATATTTAGGGTTTTCGGGGTGCTCACGAGAAACAAAAATATTACCTGGGTGCATGTCAGCATGAAAAAAGCTGTCTCTGAACACTTGGGTAAAAAACACTTCAACGCCACGCTCAGCCAGTAGTTTCATATTGGTGTTTTGCGCTAATAAAGCATCAGTATCTGATACCGCAATACCATAAATACGCTCCATTACTAATATATTATGGCGGCTGTAATCGCTATAAACGGTAGGGATGTAAAGCGAATCTGAGTCTTCAAAGTTACGTTTAAGTTGAATGCCGTTTGCACCTTCGCGCATTAAATCAAGTTCATCAAGTAGAGTCTTTTTGTACTCTTTTACTACTTCCACAGGACGCAGACGTTTTGACTCGTGGTGTACTTTTGCTAACACCTTAGCGAGCTTTTCCATTAAGGCTAAGTCGGCGTTAATTTGTTGATTAATGTTAGGGCGGATTACTTTAATAACTACATCTTGCTCTATACCATTTGTGTCAACTAACGTTGCGGTATGTACTTGTGCTATTGATGCCGACGCCAGTGGTGTTTGTGAAAACTCACTAAAACGCTCGCTTATGTCATTAATTTCGAGAGCTTTTTCTATTATTTTTTGTGCAAGTTCGCCGGGAAAAGGTTCAACCTGATCTTGCAAAAATGCCAGCTCTAATGCAATTTCGTGCGGCAGTAAGTCACGACGCGTAGAAAGCATTTGGCCAAACTTAACCCATACTGGGCCAAGCTGTTGTAGGGCTAAACGTAATCGCAGCCCTGCTGGCTTATCTTTATGCTGATTACGCAGCCAAAATAAACTACCTCGGGCTATTTTCGCAAACCAAGGGATTTTATGTTTTGGTACTAACTCATCTAATCCGTAGCTAAGCAGTGTTTTAGTGATGTAATACAGTCGTGCAGTTGACACAAAAAATCCTTAGCGGGTAGTCAAAGTGGTTAGTAAGGCATTAATACGTTGTTCTATAGCAGCAACTTGGCCTTTAAGCTCACGGTTTTGTTGTTTAAATTGTTTAAGCTCTAACGGATGAATGGTAATTGCCAATTCATCTTGGCATAAGCTTGTTAGGGTGCGGCTTAACTGCGCTTTTGCTTTATTGCCGTGTTGCTGGAGCGTTTTGAAGTGTAAATATAATTGTTGTGCGGGAGCATCACCAAGGTGCGATGAAAGCTGCTCAGGCCAATCTATATCTAGTGTTGAAAATGCATTGCTATAGGTTTGAGCTATGTTTAAATCGCCTTGTAAATCAAGTTTGTCTTGGCGAATTAGCTGGGTAAGCATGGCTGGGTTTTTTAGCGCAAGCAGGGTGTTAAGGTCGGCGCTAATCATGCAATCTGCGTCTGTATCACTGGTTGCGCTATATAAATGAAGTTGCTTGTCGCTAAACACTAGCTGCAGCTTTAGCTGAGAGCCCCTAACATCAACGACTAAGCGCTGATGCTTAACTGCTGCCAACTTTCCCGATAGGCTTGTATCGAGTTTAAGTGCTTGATTAAGTATTCGCTCCACGAGCGAAAGTACTAAGTTGGGTAACATAAAAAAATCATTTGAGGGAGCCTCAGTAGAATTTTTTTCGGTTGCTTGCTCAAGCGCCATAATTATTTACCTTAGTATTTAAAGCCACGATGCAGCGCAACAATACCACCGGTTAAGTTTTGATAAGTGGTTTGCTCAAAGCCTGCATCAGACATCATGCTTTTAAGCGTGTCTTGATCTGGATGCATACGAATCGACTCAGCTAAATACTTGTACGATTCGCTGTCGTTTGCCACTAACTTACCCATAGTTGGTAATAAGTTAAATGAATAAAAGTCGTATGCTTTACTGAGTATTTCATGCTCTGGCTTTGAAAACTCTAATACCAGTAAGCGCCCGCCTGGTTTTAAAATGCGGTACATTGAACGTAATGCTTTGTCTTTGTCGGTTACATTACGTAAACCAAATGCAATAGTGATCAGATCAAAGCTATTATCTGGGAATGGTAAGGCTTCAGCGTTCATTTGCACGTAGTCAATATTGCCAACTAAGCCTAAATTATGGAGTTTTTCACGGCCCACTTTTAACATAGACGAGTTAATATCACCGAGTATAACCTGACCGGTTTCTCCGACTAGTTGGCTAAATTTTGCAGTTAAATCGCCCGTACCACCGGCTAAATCTAAAACATGGTGGCCTTTACGAACGCCAGAGCTAGCTATTGTTTGACGTTTCCATAAACGATGTACCCCAAAAGACATTAAGTCATTCATTACGTCATATTTTGCCGCAACTGAATGAAATACGTCTGCAACCATTGAGGCTTTATCGTTTTCGGCTACCGTTTTATAGCCAAAATGCGTGGTCTTTTGTGGTGTTTCGCTCATCATTAATCTCTATCGTGGTAATAAAGACTAGTGTACTTGATTGTGCCCTGAAGGTGCAATTTGAATATGATTTATCAGCTAATTAATGCTCCGCAGTAAAGCTATTTTGCCCTAAAGAGCGTGCTTTAAATGCCGCATTAGAAGCACTTTTAGTTAATTGCTCAAAGTCAGCTTGTTGTTGCTGCGCAATCCCCAAAGAGAGCTTAATTGCAGGTAATGCCAGCGCGTTTTTTGAGCTGATAAAGCGCAGCTTTGCAACACCAGCGCGTACTTTTTCTGCAATTAAATTGGTTGTTTCACAATCTACGTCGGTAAGTAGTACAGTAAATTGATCTTTTGCAGTACGCCCCGCTAGGCCGCTTTGAAACACATATTTTTGTACTTGTTTAGCCACTTTGCTTAAAATTGCTTCTGCGATTACATCGCCAAAGTTATCAATAAAGTGATCTAAATTGTCTATTTGAATAGCAATAGCACAAACCGGTTTATGTTGATTTGCCCATATTTGCACTTGCTTGGTTAAATAATGGCGTTTATACAAGCCAGTTTGACTATCAATAATATGTTGTTTACGCAGGGTGTTAAGCTGCTTTTTAGTTTTTTCGTGGAGTTGTTTAGCATTACTTAATTGTTGTTTAAACTGTTTGTGTTGCGTTAACAGTGTTGCTGTTTGCTGATCTAGCCTTGTAAGTGCGATCCGGCTATTTTTAATGTTATTTTCATCAAGCGAATGCATACACTCGCTAATATGGCCGGCAAAATTAATAAATTGTTTTTCAGTGTGTTGTGCGCTTTTAGACAGCGAGTTAATTACCCCATTAACATTCTCTATCATCGACACTTCAGTGGCATGGCCTTGATTTAAATGCTCAAAATAGAGTTGCTCGGTAAATAAACTGTCAATAAGAGTGTTACTTGCAATAGCGCGCTCAATGGCGCTATTAAGGTCGTTGTTTACTTGGCTAATATAAGTATAAACAACCTGATAATTAAGTGGTGTAGGTGGCAAAACATGGCGCTCTAAAAATACACACACTTTTGTCATTTTATCTTGTGCTACAGCCATAGAGTCATGGAACATCATTTGCAAATACCAACTAAATACATATGCGTATTAATTTATAAACTCATCCAATGAAGCGTTTCGCATCCAAGCACTTGTACCATAATCATTATATCGGTTATTTAAAAGTAAAAACGACAGTTAGTTATCTAAATTGTAACTTTAGCAACATAATGGCTGCTTTTATCATCAATTACTTTTTGTTTCATTCAAAAGCATGTTTTATTACTGGTTATTAAATACCAACCTGCTTATATCAGTCGTATTAGTTTTTGCGTGCTTGGTCGTATTTATCTTGCTATTTATTTAGCCTGCGATAGGTTTACAAAATCTATTTAATTGTGAAGCTATATAATAATGAATCAACTTTTATCTCGACCATTACGCCACTCGCTACTGGGAATTACTTTTTTATGCACCTTAAGTGCATGCCAAACAACCTCACTTAATGCCGATAAGCAATTTACTCAAGTTGCCGAAAACATTGTGCAAAATAGACAAGATGCTAGCCCTTATAATAATCCTCAGGGTGTAGATGGCTACTTACTACCTAACTTAACTGCCGAGTATTTAGCGCAAGAATATAAAAAAAATACCCAGCTACTTGCCGATTTAGATACGGTAAACATTGATAAGTTAAGTGATGAAAATCGGATTAACTTTAGTATTTTGCGTGCTCAAGTGCAAAATAGCGTGGATGAGTATGTATTTAATGCCCACTATATGCCGCTTACATCTGAATATGGGTTTCATTCAAGCTTGTCGTTTATGGTTAAAAGTTCACAATATAAAACGTTACAAGATTATAAAAATTATTTAGCGCGATTAGCTCAGGTACCACGCTTTTTTGAGCAAAATGTTTATTGGATGAAACAAGGTTTAGCAATAGGGTTAACGCAGCCTAAAGCTGTACTTAAAGGTTATGAAGATTCAATTAGTGTTTATATTGTTGATGATGTAACACAATCTGAATTTTATCAGCCATTTTTAACGAATACTGCAGGCTTAAGTAGCAGCGAATTTTATGAGCTGCAACTCCAAGCTAAAACAATAATTAAAGAACAAGTAATAGCAGCATATAAAGATTACCTCACCTTTTTTACTGAAGAGTATCAAGCAGGTGCTCGAGACAGTATTGGTATTTCGGCAACGCCTAATGGGGCTGCTTTTTATGCTAATCGCGCCAAGCATTACACCACTACAGATATGACCCCAAAAGAAATTCATGAGTTGGGCCTAAAAGAAGTGGCACGTATTCGTAGCGAAATGGAAGAGGTAATAAAAGAAGTTGGTTTTAAAGGCACGTTCGCTGAATTTATCCACTTTTTACGTACTGATCCGCAGTTCTACGCAACTACTCCAGAGCAGTTACTAAAAGAAGCTGCTTATATTGCTAAAAAAATGGATGCGCAACTGCCTAGATTATTTCATACCTTGCCGCGCAAACCTTATGGCGTAGTGGCTGTTCCCGCCAATATTGCTCCTAAATATACTACAGGGCGTTACTCGGGTTCGAACCGCGACGATCAAGCTGGTTATTACTGGGTAAACACTTATGCGCTAGATAAGCGACCTCTTTACGCGCTAGAGGCGTTAACGCTGCATGAAGCTGTACCAGGGCACCATTTACAAATATCACTTAATGCTGAGCTAGAAAATTTGCCGAGTTATCGTCGTGATGCTTATTTATCAGCATTTGGCGAGGGGTGGGGGCTTTATTCTGAGTACTTAGGAATAGAAGCTGGGTTTTATCAAGATCCATATAGCCGTTTCGGACGTTTAACCTATGAAATGTGGCGCGCTGCACGTTTAGTTGTTGATACGGGAATGCATATGTATGGCTGGAGCCGTGAACGCGCGATGAACTTTATGGGCGATAACACTGCTTTGTCGTTGCACAACGTTAAAACTGAAACAGATCGTTATATTTCATGGCCTGCGCAGGCGTTATCGTATAAAATTGGAGAATTAACTATTAAGCGCTTACGTAAAGAAGCGGAGCAGGCCCTTGGCCAAAAATTTGATGTGCGAGAGTTCCATCATCAAGTGCTACGCCATGGTTCAGTACCGTTATCTGTACTTGAGCAGCAAATTCGTTTGTATATTAAAAACGAACTAGCTAAACAGGATATTTAATTAATCCGCATCAATCGTAATGGCTTATATTAGGGTCTGTTTATCTTTCAAGGTTAAATTTGCAGCAGTGTGTTTGGTATTTAGGCAAGGCAGAGCCTATGTGGTGTGGTTACTCCCCATAAATAGGCGATAACGTAGCATCAATGCCAAACATGCGCTGCCCGAAGGGTTCTGCCTAGGGGCGATTGACTCTTTGTTGCCTACATGGATGTAGGTAAGGGGCGTGAGCAGGACGCGGAAGCTTTGCTCGGTTTTTACTTAGCCCACTAGGTTACAAACCTCGCGCCGTGATTAAATCGCCCCTAGTTTGAACAAATTTCAATCCGCAAAGGTCAACAGACCCTAGGGTTATAAATTAATAAAATGCGCATATCATCTATAATAAGTGATATGCGCATTTGTCTATTGAAGCCATTTTCATTTATTGGCGAAAAAGTACTGCAGAGGGGTTTTGAGTGAACAATTTTATAGTTCTAAGTATTAATGTATTTGCGAGCCTTTTTATTGTTGTATTAGGGTTTATAGTTTTATCGGTTATTATTTTTTATTTTAGAGATATAACCCAAACAAAGCATGCAATTAGGCGCAACTATCCGGTAATTGGTCGGTTTCGATATTTTTTTGAGCGCCAAGGCGAATTTTTCCGCCAGTACTTTTTCGCACTTGATAGAGAAGAAATGCCGTTTAATCGTGCTGAACGTAGTTGGGTATATCGCGCTGCAAAAGATGTTGATCATACTGCTGCGTTTGGCTCGACTCAAAGCCTTGAAGTAACCGGTACAGTGATGTTTATGAACTGTGCATTTCCTACTTTAGATGAAGAAGCGCTCGATCCTAGTAATGTGACTTTAGGCCCTTACTGTAAAACACCTTACACCACTAATTCAATATTTAATATTTCAGGTATGAGTTTTGGTGCTTTGTCAAAACCTGCAGTACGTGCTTTATCTAAAGGAGCTAAGCTTGCTGGCTGTTGGTATAATACCGGTGAAGGCGGTTTAAGCCCGTATCATTTAGAAGGCGGGGGAGATATTGTATTTCAAATTGGTACTGCTAAATACGGTGTGCGCGACGATAATGGCAATTTAAGCACTGCTAAATTAAAAGAAATAGCAGCTCACGAACAAGTAAAAATGTTTGAAATAAAGCTAAGCCAAGGCGCTAAACCAGGTAAAGGCGGTATGTTACCAGGGCGAAAAGTTAACGCTGAAATTGCAAAAATACGCGGTATTCCCGAAGGGCAAGATTCAATTAGCCCTAATGGCCACCTTGAAATTAAAAAGCCGTCAGATATTCTTGATATGTTGGCAACCGTACGTAACGCAACCGGTAAACCAACCGGCTTTAAAGCGGTAATTGGTGAGTATACTTGGTTAGAAACTCTTTTCGCTGAAATAAATCATCGCGGTATTGAGTCAGCGCCCGACTTTATTACTATTGATAGTGCAGACGGTGGCACAGGCGCCGCACCACAGTCATTATTAGATTCAGTGGGCTTACCACTGCGAGAAAGCTTGCCATTAGTAATTAATTTGTTAGAAAAACATGGGCTCAGAGAGCGAGTAAAGGTTATTGCCTCAGGTAAGTTAATCGTACCCTCTAAAGTTGCATGGGCATTAGCACTGGGGGCTGATTTTGTTGTATCTGCTCGCGGCCATATGTTTGCACTAGGGTGTATTCAAGCAATGCAATGTAATAAAGACACTTGCCCTACAGGGATCACCACGCACGACAAGCGCCTGCAACGTGGCTTAAATGTGGCAGACAAAGCACAGCGTGTGGCAAACTATAATAAGTATGTGCACTATGGAGCGGGCTTAATCGCGCACTCGTGCGGCGTATCTAGTGCGCGAGAGTTAAAACGTGAACATGTGCGTATAGTTCAAGAAAGTGGTCTTTCAGAGCCATTAGATAAAATTTACGAAAATTATAAATAACACAGTGAGCATTAAATATATGAGTGCTTAAGCGCACTAAACTAAGCTGCTTTTTTATGCACTCAATATTTATTAGGTCATTAATTAAGGCCCATTGTTACGTAATATAACAATGGGCCTTAATTTTATTTATTTATTATTTGCTTGAATGCCGGTAATTTTTAAACGCTCTAATTCACAGCTAAATAAAAATTCCAGCACTTCTAAATGACGACGAACTTCATCAATATTTCGCCCTACAGCATATAAACCATGGCCACGTATAAGCACTCCGTGTTCAATAGGTGTGTGTAAATGATGGTCGCTTACCAATAAACTTAAATGGTCTATGTCTTGGTCGTTATTAAAAATAGGAATGCTTAGGGTTTCTAAATGCGAGGTAAAACCGGTTAAAGCTTTTTGCATTTCGTAGCCAGTTAAATCGAGTTTATGACTTTTTGTTATTTGCGAAAGCACGGTAGCCGCAACAGAATGCGTGTGCAGTACACATTGCGCTTCGGGAATTAGCTGATACAAGCTCAAGTGCAGTTGTGTTTCGGCTGAGCGTTTTTTTGTTCCTGCCAAAGGCTTGCCTTGTAGATCTAGCTGTAAAAAGTGCTCATTGGTCAACTTGCCTTTATCTTGGCCACTAGCTGTTATTACAAAGCCCGACTCAGTTCTTGCTGAAAAATTCCCACCGGTTGCGGGTATCCACTCTTTTTGGCTAACCCACTTCCCAGCTTCAATAAGTTGCGAAATAGCGGTATTGTTGTTTTGCATATATTCCTCACAAACGAGCATCAGTTAATTGTATTTAGACGGCTAAACTTCTATCTTAAGTGATGGTAGCACCGCTTTGCGTGCAAAACCACAATTAAGGATATAGAGTGTTAATAACTAAGCTACCAGCATAAGGTATGTTTTATCAAACTCTAATAACAATTAAGTTGGTTTAGCTAAAAACACTAAAAACTTAAAAGAGGGCGGCACAAAGCTATGTCAACTTTAACACTTACATTATTGCAAAGCTCACTACACTGGCTCGATAAAGACGCTAATTTAGCTATGTTTAATAAGCAGTTAGATGCAGTGACTCAGCAGTCAGACTTGATTTTACTGCCCGAAACCTTTGCCACAGGCTTTGCAATAAACTTAGATTGCGCTGAGCCTGAAAACGGCAAAGTACTTACCTGGTTAAAGGCGCAAGCGCATAAACATAATGCAGTAATTGCAGGCTCAGTATTTGTTACGCAAGGCAGTAAAAAGGCCAATCGGTTTTATTGGGTGCAGCCCAATGGAGAAGTAGACTTTTACGATAAGCGTCATTTGTTTTGTTTAGGCAACGAAGGCGACTTTGTAGTAGCAGGACAAGCGCGCAAAGTGTTTACTATTAATGGCTTTAAGCTATTACCACAAGTGTGCTACGACCTACGCTTTCCGGTATTTCAGCGCAATAACAACGATTACGATGTAATGATTAATATTGCTAATTGGCCCGCAGTGCGACGCCATGTTTGGGATACATTATTAATGGCGCGAGCGATGGAAAATGTATGTTATGTGGTTGGGGTAAATCGCATTGGTGATGATGCCAATGGTGTTGCTCACAATGGTGGCACAGCGGTATATGACTTTAAAGGTGATGCTTTAGTAAAAGCTGCAGATAATAGCCAAGCGCTAATAACCACTACTTTGCACAAAGCACCATTAAATGACTTTAAGGCTAAATTTCCGGCGCATTTAGATGCGGATGCTTTTAACTTAGTATAAAGCAGCTTAAATTAGCCAGCGGCTAATTAAGTGTTAAAATAGCCGCTGATATTTATTGGCGGCAGCACTATGAACAACTCTTTAATTACTCCAGTTATTTTAGCGGGCGGCATTGGCTCTCGTTTATGGCCGTTGTCGCGCCAAGCAATGCCAAAACAGTTTTTACCCTTACTCGATGCTGAACCTACTGGGCAGTCGTTATTACAAAATACCCTAACACGGGTAACCGGTAGGGTATTCAATCGAGCTATTTTAGTGTGTAACGAACAGCACCGATTTATTGCCGCTGAGCAAGCTGCTAGTGCAAATCCGCGCGTATTACTTTTAGAACCCACAGGTAAAAATACTGCCCCAGCAATTGCTTTAGCTGCGCATTATGCGCTACAAAATGGCATAACAGGGCCACTGTTAGTTATGCCAGCGGATCATCATATAAATAATTTTAACTTACTCACCGAGCAGTTACACGGCGCGACAATATTAGCTGAGCAAGGTAAATTAGTTACCTTTTCTATTACGCCTACCGAGCCACACACAGGTTACGGATATATAAAACAAGGAAGCGCCATTATCGGTACTGACTGCTTTGAAGTAGCTGAATTTAAAGAAAAACCCAGCTTAACCACCGCAACAAGCTACCTGTTAGATGGAAGTTATAGTTGGAATAGCGGTATGTTTTTATTTACTGCTGCAGCGTATTTACAAGAGTTGGCTCGCTTTGCACCTAAAATTGCCAATTGTGTGGCTAACGCCGCCAATTTTAGTCAGGACTTAGGCTTTACACGCCCCAGTGCAAAAACGCTCGAAGCTTGCCCGAGTGACTCCATAGATTATGCTATTTTAGAGCGCAGTGATAACGTAGTTGTCATGCCTGTTGCCTTAAACTGGAGTGACGTAGGTGGTTTTTCATCACTTGCTAAGTTGCTAAAAAAAGATCCGCAAGGCAACAATGTAAATGCTAATTATGTAGCGCAAAACAGTAAAAACAATCTAATAATAAGCGAAACCGATCATACTATTGCCACCTTAGGGGTAAGTAATTTAGCTGTTATTCATACCCACGATGCCACACTTATTGCGAATCAAAATGAGCTTGATGCACTGCCGTTATTACTCAAAAAAGTAGCGCTTACGCAAACTGACAAGTTAACCCACCACCAAGTTGTTTATCGGCCGTGGGGAAATTATCGTACCTTGGTAGAAAACAGTGGATTTAAGGTTAAAAAAATAACCGTAAACAGCGGCGCTAAGCTCTCTACGCAGCGCCATCAATATCGTGCCGAGCATTGGGTAGTTGTATCTGGGGTTGCCGATGTATGCATTGATAAGCAAGCACTAACACTCAGTGCAGATCAGTCTTGTTATATTGCCGCTAAGCAAATTCATAGTTTGGCTAATAATAAAAATGCGCCGTTAATAGTAATTGAGGTACAAACAGGCACTATTTTAGATGAAAGCGACATTGAACGGTTTGATGATAAATATGGCAGAAACTAACAACGCTTTACTGCAGCCCTTTGCGTACACACCTTAAATACTCTTCTAAACTTTGCTGCCAAAGGTCGAGCGCTTCATTGATGGCGTTTTTTAGCGGCTTTTTATCAAGCATACGACGCTCTATTTTTTTCAGCGCTAAACCATAACGGTTAAAGCCCAGCTGTAGTGCGGTATTGGCTTGGCGATGTAATAATTTAATGCATTGCTCGGGCTGTTGTTCTACGAGCGCTTGGCAGCGATTTAGTTTACTGCGGGTAGAGAGCACAAACTCGTTATAAATAGACGACACTTCATCAATACTAAAAGAGCTGGTAAGCGTTTCGCTAGCGCTTGCGTCATATAAAGTATCAACCAAATCTACAGCTACAGTAGCCGTTTTAGTTGACTGTGAATCGCTTAGTGCTTGGCGCAATTTTTGGTGTTTAATAGGTTTACCTACAATGTCTTTTATACCCAGCGCTAAGTACTCTTTTACCTCACTAGGGCTTAAGCTTGCAGTAAAGGCTAGTACGGGAGTGCGCTGGTTTTTATGCTCAATTTTAGCCAATGTTTTAAGTACTTGTTGGCCGGTCAAATCAGGTAGGTTCATATCGAGCAGCACTACATCAAAATGATGCGCTTGCATTAACTCTATTGCAGTTTTACCGTCTTTTGCTAACTTAATTTTATGTTCGTCGTCGGCCATAAATTCTACGGCTATTTTTTGATTTAAATCTAAATCCTCTACTAACAACACCTTTAAACCGGTTAAATAATCTTTACTTTGATGACGTTGCGCTACTAGGCTGAGTTCGCCCAGCGCACACGTAATATCAAAGCTAAACACGCTGCCACTCCCTAGGCTACTGGCTATTTCTAACTTGCTATGCAGTTTTTCGAGTAAGCGGCTGGTTATTGCTAAACCAAGGCCTGTACCGCCTTTTTCTTTTCCGGCGCTACTTTGCACATAGGGTTCGGTTAGGTAGGCTATTTCGTCATTCTCGATGCCGGGGCCTGAGTCTTTTACGCTTATTTTAATAGTGTGTTCAAGTTGTTTTTCAGTGATTAGATCAATTTGAATTTTAACGCTACCTTGGTCGGTAAATTTAATTGCGTTACCCACAAGGTTAATAATAATTTGTCTGAGTTTTTGCTGATCGCAGTAGTAACAGGCTTGATCGGGTATATTGCAAAGTAGCTCAAACTTAAGTTGCTTTTGCTCTGCCAGAGGGCTTAGTAATAAGCATAAATTTTGTATCCAAGTTTTAAACTCAATATCTTCTTCGTAAAGAGCTTCGTCGCTTTGATCAAGGCTGGCGTAGTCGAGTACTTTATCAACCAGTAAATTAAGGGATTCGGCAGAGTTAATAATTGCCTCGCAATAGGCTTTATTGCGAGCATCACTTGTTTGGTTCATAACTAACTGAGCACTGCCTAAAATGCCGTTTAAAGGGGTGCGAATTTCGTGGCTGATAGTTGATAAAAACAACCCACGTATTTCTAGGTCTTTACGGGCTTTTTTAGTGAGCTTATTAAGATGCTGCTCTCTGCGCTCATTACACAACAGTGCCATGCCAGCGGCATAAAACATAGGTGCTATAACCCCGTTTAAAAAAAGTAACGAGCTAAACCAAGGGCTTAATAGGGTGTCATGTTGCTCAATTTTTTGCATAAATATCGAGCGGGCAATAAAGCTTACGGCAACTAAAGTTAAAATTATAATATAAACAATGCTGCCGTTGGGATAGGGCTTACGTGCATACTTTATAAATATAAACAGTAAAAATGCAGCTTCAGCTATATGCTGTATATCAGATATAAACAGCCTATCTTGAATAGATGGCGACAAAAAGCTGTAATAACCCAGCATTACGCTGCTAAAAGCAGTAAATGCACAAACAAGTTTAAAGCCAATACCGCGATAATCTAAAAACTGGCTAATAGCAAGGCAATGCACAATTGAGGCCGCAAACATCAATATATTGGCAATGCTAATGGCGACAAGTTCAGGGACTCGCCCGATCAGAGTAAAGCCAATAATAACGCCGAGCAATAAAACAGGATAAAAAATATAAAGCAGAGTGCCTGGAGTGTGTTTATTGGTGCGCCAGGTTAAAAAATTTAGCAGGGTCATTACAACCATAACGGCGATACTGGCAAAATATAGGGTAAAAGAGTCGAGCATTGAGGCACCAATAGCGTGTTATTAGATTAAAAGTATAACAATAATTACTTAACCGAAAATAGCTCAATATATTATTTAACACCTTGAGCTGTATTGAAATTAAAACGTATACTTTATTCGCTGGGGAGCGACTTATTATTTAAAATTTGAGCTTGCTGATTAAGCTTGCCCAGATACAAAAACAGACACGTATGTGCCTGTTTTGTGTTTAAACTAAAGTTTAAATTAACGTATTTCGTCTGGAATATGCTGCTGTGCCCACGATAGTAGCTCAATACGGTTACGACATTTTGTTTTTCTAAATGCGCTGTATAAATGAGTTTTAACTGTGTGTGGGCTAATGCTTAGCTCTTCAGCAATTTCTTTATTTTTTGAGCCATTACTCATTAATGAAATTATGGCTTTTTCGCGCTTGGTAAGTTTAACTGGCTCAATATCGCCTTCGGTAAGCTTATGCAGTGCATCTTTATTAAACTGCAACATACGATTTAATGCATTACACATTATATCTCTGCGATACCAAAGTTGATCTTCAAGTAGTAAGCGAATACCTTTCATCAATACATCGGCGTTATCTGTGGTGTAAAATACACCACGAATTCCGCTAAGTAAGGCACGATTAGCAAGCTCTGGGTTTTCATCCAAATTAAATAATACGATATCGCATTTAATCCGTAAATTAACCAGTTGCTCTTTTAATTTTCCCCACGCATCTTTGCTCGATGTTTCGATAAACAAAAGTCGTGTTCCTACAGGCACATCTAAAATATTGGTGCCTGTGGTTACGCTAATACCTTGCGTTTTTAACAAAGGTTCTAAAACGTTAATACCAATAGTGTTAATGGGCTCTTCATCTAATAACAAAAAGGCTGAACTGCTCATATTATTTTTACTCTTTTATAAAGCTTATGATTAAGTTTACCACGACCTCCACACCTTTTGTATTAGAAAGTCGCGTTGTAACGCAAAAAGCAAGTACGATATTATGATTATTTAAACATAAAATGTTGCAAATAAGTAATTATTTATTGATTGCGATTACAAAATAAAACAACCTAAAAAGCTTATAACTAATTGTATAAAATAAATAGCTGTTTATAGCGCCACTTTTTTGGTGTTTTGATAAGGAGGCCAGCCCATCTCTTTACCTGCAAGCATATGTAAATGAATATGATATACGGTTTGGCCACCATGTTCATTGCAATTCATGACCACTCGGTAGCCATCGTCGGCAAAGTTTAGTTGCTTGGCTAATTTAGCCGCTACTACATATAAATTACCTACTAAATGCGAGTTTTCAGGCGTTACATCGTTAATAGTAGCAATTGCCTTTTTGGGGATAATAAGTGCGTGAAATGGCGCCTGAGGGTTTATATCTTTAAAGGCGAGAGTATGCTCATCTTCATAAATAATATCAGCTGGGATCTCACGATTAATTATTTTAGTAAAAATAGTCTCTTGGCTCATTATATGGCCCCTAATTAAGTATGATTAAAGTAAGCTCCACTAATGACAAACTTTACAAGCAGTGTCAAACTGAAATCAAATAAAGGAGAAAATATGCGTAAATCAATATTATTAGGTAGTGCCGCAGCGCTATTGTTTAGTGTGTCGAGCATGGCAGAAAATATTCACTTTCCAGAAGAGTTTGTACCTCTGCAAGTTGGTGAGCGTGTTATTGAAAGCTCGATATTTAGCCGTGTTGATGACATAGAGCTAGCACCGGGTAGTTATAAATTAAAGCTTAAATATACTGACTTGTATGACCTAGGTTACGACGATCACGAAGTGGTAGAGTCTGAACCATTTTGGGTAAATGTAACTATTGAAGCAGGTAAAGATTATACTTTAGAGTTTAATCGTGCCAAAAATGCGGTTGCGGCTAAAGTATTTGCACAGTCGCCACAAGTAAGCTTAAAAGCAAAAGGAAGTGCACTGGCTGCGCCATTAAGTGTAATTTCTAATGCCCAGCTTACAAACACTGTGCCAGTACAGCAAGTTAGTAATACAACGGCAATGGCAACAAGCGCCAGCGAAGTAAGTAAACTCGTTGCACCTATTAATGGTAAGGGCATGCCTAGCGCAGCAGCAATGCTCGACTTTTGGTGGCAACAAGCAACTCCAGCTCAGCAACAAGCCTTTTTAGAAAAAGTAACCAAGTAGCTTTTTTATGCAATTAAAAAGGGCCGAATGTCGGCCCTTTTTGTATTTTAAACACTCGCTTATTAAGCTCGTTTTTATTTAAATAATTTATTCAAATAATGCGTCTATAGTGCCATGTGCTAGTGGGTGATAACCCGGGCGTGCTTTTAAGTACACGCTTTGTGCCCAGTCTTTTTTGCCGTTATCAATAAGTGACTTATAAAGCGGGACAATTAGCTTGCGACGACCAATACTGGTTAAGTGCTTATCAAGCGCCGGATAAATTGGCTGGTAGCCATTACCTACCGCTAGCATAAACCAAGCAAATGCACGCTCAGCGTTAGTTGATTGCGTTAAGTTATACGCAGTATCAAGCTCGCTCATATGTGTTTGGCTTAAATCGCGCGGTAAGTTATTTAAAAAGTGCAACCATTCATGCACCGACCAATTAGCTGTAGGCAATTGCGCTGCTGTGATATCGCCATTTAACCAAGTAGCTGTTGCTGTATCTACTTTATCAAAAGCATCTGATGTTGGATTAGGTGTATCGCTTGGTAAACCTGGCGCAAAAATCCATTCATTTACTTTATCCATGCTCACAATACCAGGGTACTTATCAATTAAGTTAGCTTTTAGGTAAGTAACAAATTGTGCAGTGGTTAAAGATTTAAAGGCAAATTCGTTAAAGTAAGTTTTTACAAAGGCGTCAAACTTATCGCGGCCATATTTTTCTTCTAGGTAAATTAAGAATAACTGCCCTTTGGTATAAGGTACAGAGCTAAACGCATCATCAGGATCGCGGCCATTAAGCTTTAAGTTAAGGCGCGTGTCTGGTGCATCAAGCGTTTTAATTTGGGCGCGAATACCTGCTGCATCAAGGGCTTGTTCCATTACTGCGCGGTCGCGACCAAATACTTCTTCCATAATGCGGTTTTCAACGTACGAGGTAAAACCTTCGTTTAACCATAAATCTTCCCAGGTTGCATTGGTAACTAAGTTACCAGACCAAGAATGAGCAAGCTCATGTGCAATTAGATTTACTAAGCTTTTGTCGCCTGCAACCACGGTTGGGGTAATAAACGAAAGGCGTGGGTTTTCCATGCCACCAAACGGAAAACTTGGCGGTAGCATAAGCAAATCGTAACGACCCCATGCATAATCGCCGTAAAGTGCGTTAGTTTTATCGATCATCGCTTGGGTGTCGTTAAATTCGGCAACTGAAGCATCTAAAATAGTTGGCTCAGCAAAAATACCGGTTTGATGCGACATTGCTTTAAATTCTAAATTACCTGCGCCAATAGCAATTAAGTAAGGCGAAATAGCTTGTGGCATATCAAAAATATAGTCGCCATCTTTATAAAGTGCGTCTTTATTGTCGGCACTCATTACCGCACGTATATCTTTAGGGGTATGAATGCGCGCTGAGTACGTTACTCGCATTGCTGGCGTGTCTTGTACTGGGATCCAGCTACGTGCATGAATTGCTTGCGATTGGCTGTACATAAACGGGTGTGTTTTGCTGGCTGTTTGCTCTGGTGTTAACCATTGTAGGCCAGACGCTTCAGGGCGGCTATTATAGTAAATACGTACTTTTGGCGCTTGGCTTTTAAAAGTAATAGTTAATTTTGAGCCTTTAACATCATCGCGTGTTGCTAAACTAAATTTAGCTTTATGCCATGTGCCGTTTTGCGTTTGATACATTACTTTATCAATATCTAAATCGCGAGTATCGAGCACTAGAGTTTTACTGTTGTTATTTTGCCATTCTAGGGTGTGCTCAACAAAACCTTCTAATTGCTTGTCGGCAAAGTCGACATCTAAATCAAGGTTTAAATGCGTAGTAATAACGTCATTAAGATTAGCATACGAGTTTTGATCAATAGCATTGGCCATTGCTTGTGAGCACATACCAGCCATAGCTAGGCTTAAAAAAAGAGGTGTGATTTTCATAATTACCCTGAACACAAATAAATAAGTGTTGGTTTTATATCATGATTGGCGAGGCGGGTTGAGCAATTTTTACATTCAGATGCGCTATTTGCGACAATGCGTTAAACTAACGCGATTAGTTACCGGTATATTTAGAGAGCTTTGTGGCGCACTCATTACAAACGTTACATACATTTGCATTAACCAGCCAATGCCAACAATTTGTTAAAATTAATAACCTAGAGCAGCTTAAAACGCAAAGCTTTAAGCCTCCATTTTGCCTATTAGGCGAGGGCAGTAATACAGTATTTTTAAATGATTACACCGGTACTGTTATTAAAATGGCAACTCAAGGTGTACAAATAAAAGAGCGCGCAAACGATTACTTAATTAGCGTGGCCGCTGGCGAAAACTGGCATCAACTAGTCAGCGAGCTGTTGGCTAAAAACATTCCCGGGCTTGAAAACCTAGCGCTTATTCCCGGTACTGTGGGTGCTGCGCCGGTGCAAAATATTGGTGCCTACGGAGTTGAATTGGCTAAATTTGTAGAGTCGGTTGAGTATTTTGATATAGCAAACAAAACCTTTAATACCTTAAATAATGCGCAATGTGAATTTGGCTATCGCGATTCTATTTTTAAACACGCGTTAAAAAATAAAGCGGTGATCACTACTGTGCATTTAGCCTTGCCTAAAGGGTGGCAGCCGGTATTGAGTTATGGACCGCTGCAGCAACTTGCAGCCGTTACGCCACAAGCGGTATTTGAGCAAGTAATAGCAACACGTAACAGCAAATTGCCCAATCCTTATACCTTACCTAATGCAGGTAGTTTTTTTAAAAACCCCATTATTACTAATCAATGTTTAGCTGCTTTATTAACTACCTTTGCAGATTTACCGCATTATAAACACGGTGCAAAGCACCATAAAGTGGCTGCGGGTTGGCTAATAGAGCAAGCGGGTTTAAAAGGCTACCGCATTGCAGGTATTGAGGTACATAAACAACAAGCCCTAGTGCTAGTAAATTACGGCCAAAGCCAAGGAAGCGATTTAATTGCGATGATTAAACATATTCAACACAGCGTATTTTCTCGTTACAACATTATGTTAGAGCACGAAGTACGCTTAATTAATAACAGTAGTGAATGCCATATTACAGCGGATCCAACGCCATGAAAGCACCCGATGGGAATAAACTCGCCATTTTAAATGCCCTCAATCAAGGTGGTTTTATTTCAGGGCAGGTATTAGGCGAGCAACTGGGTATTAGCCGCGCAGCTATTAGTAAGCATATTAAAAGCTTACAAGAAATGGGCTTAGATATTTTTAAGGTAACTGGTAAAGGTTACAGCTTAAATAGCCAAGTCGGACTGTTAAACCAAGCGCAAATACAACAACACTATCAAGCGTTAGGTGCAACTACCGCCAAAGTAGAAGTACACCCCATAATAGACTCCACTAATAGTGAGCTAATGCGCCGCATACAAGCAAAAACTGAGCTTGAATCGGGTACTGTTATTGTGGCCGAAATGCAGCAGTTGGGGCGTGGGCGTCGGGGCCGGGTTTGGCAGTCGCCATTTGGAGCCAACTTATATTATAGTTACTTTTGGCGCTTAGATGATGGCATACAAGCCGCTATGGGCGTATCTATAGTGGTTGGCTTAGCTGTATATGATGCTATTAAAGCGCTATACAACATAGAAGTAGAGCTAAAATGGCCTAACGATATTTACCTCAATAAACAAAAGCTCGCTGGCGTATTAGTTGAGCTCGACGCGCAACCGCAAGGTCCTTGTCAGTTAGTTATAGGCATAGGTATTAACTTACAAATGCCAGAGAGCTTTAGTCAGCACATTGATCAAGCATGGACTGATTTAAGTCAACATACGCAGCAGCTTAATAAAAATCAGTTGGTTGCCTCGCTTACTTATCATTTAGAGCAGCGTTTAGAGCAGTATAGTGAAAGCGGTTTACAGAGCATGCATCAGCAATGGAATGCTTTAAATGCATTTGCTGGTGAATGTGTAGAGCTAAATACCGGACATCGTAGTTGGCGCGGAATATGTGAGGGAATAGACTCACAAGGCGGAATTCGTATTCGCCAAGATGGTGAAGTAAAAAGCTATTACGGCGGCGAAATTTCGCTCAGAAAGGCGCAACTATGAAATTACTCATAGATGTAGGCAATACTTCACTTAAAGCTAAGCTGTGGCAAAACGAGCAAGTTCAGGCATGTGATTTAAATAATTTACCTTGGCATGCAATTACACACGTTATTTATGCTTGCGTAGGGCGCAGTGAGCTACTTAATGCTATTTTAGCGCAAGCCGCCTTTAATAGTATTAGCTGCTTTGAAGCTAAAGTAACTAAAACGCTAGGTGGGCTCACCTGTGCTTACGAGCACTTTAATAATTTAGGCATAGATAGATGGCTGGCACTTATTGCAAGTTTTACCTTGTATCCAAATAAGGCCTGCATAGTTGTTGATGCCGGTACGGCTACCACAATTGATGTACTCAATAGTGACGGGCAGCACTTAGGTGGCTGGATTTTACCTGGCCTTGATTTAATGACCCGCTCGTTAACGCAAAATACCCAGCGCGTTTTTGATGATGAAAATACGCCATTTACTAATCAACTGGGAATAAACACCCCAAATGGTTTAAAAAATGGTGCCTTGGTTGCCACCATAGGAGCAATTAACCAAGCTAAACCTTATTTAAATGATAAAAATACGCAAATTATTTTTGCCGGTGGTTATGGTTCGTTATTACAACAGCAATTCAAAGAGAGTATTTTTGATCCTATGCTGGTTATTAAAGGCTTAAATTATTGGTATGAATTAGATGAAAACAGCAATAAATTATAAAAAAGCCGGTTTTTGCCTGAATTGTGAGCATTTAAACAATAAATTCTCATTTATTTTAATTTTATAGTTGCATCCCAATAAAGCTTACTCTAATATCTCGCCCCGTACTAAAGCAGTGCCGACTTAGCTCAGCTGGTAGAGCAACTGACTTGTAATCAGTAGGTCAACCGTTCGACTCGGTTAGTCGGCACCACTTTCCTTTTTACCGAAAGTGCATTAGTAAAGAATTATCGTGGAGGGGTTCCCGAGCGGCCAAAGGGATCAGACTGTAAATCTGACGGCTCAGCCTTCGCTGGTTCGAATCCAGCTCCCTCCACCACTTTATTCTTGACGGTTAGAGGTATTTTAAGAACAGGTTCCTAACGCGGGCATCGTATAATGGCTATTACCTCAGCCTTCCAAGCTGATGATGCGGGTTCGATTCCCGCTGCCCGCTCCAGTTTATGGTGATGCTGATATAGCTCAGTTGGTAGAGCGCACCCTTGGTAAGGGTGAGGTCGGCAGTTCGACTCTGCCTATCAGCACCAGTTTTAAGAACCTCCTTAAGCGCTTCCTTTATCTGTCAGAAAAAACTATTTGAAATTTGAAAAAATCAACTTAATCTACCTATGGTGGATTATTTTCATATGTAATATAGATACACAAAACTGATAGGTTCCGTCATGGCAAAAGCAAAGTTTGAACGCGTAAAACCGCATGTTAACGTAGGTACAATTGGCCACGTTGACCACGGTAAAACTACATTAACTGCAGCAATCACTAACGTACTTGCAAAAGTATACGGCGGTGTTGCTAAAGATTTCGCATCAATCGACAACGCTCCAGAAGAGCGCGAGCGCGGTATCACAATTTCAACGTCTCACGTTGAATACGATACGCCTACTCGTCACTACGCACACGTAGATTGTCCTGGTCACGCCGATTATGTTAAAAACATGATCACTGGTGCTGCTCAAATGGACGGTGCTATTTTAGTAGTAGCTGCGACTGATGGTCCTATGCCACAAACACGTGAGCACATCCTACTTTCTCGCCAAGTTGGCGTTCCTTACATCATCGTGTTCATGAACAAATGTGACATGGTTGATGACGAAGAGCTACTTGAGCTAGTAGAAATGGAAGTTCGTGAACTTCTTTCAGAATACGATTTCCCAGGTGATGACTTACCACTAATTCAAGGTTCAGCACTTAAAGCGCTTGAAGGCGAGAAAGAGTGGGAAGATAAGATTGTTGAGCTTGCAAACGCACTTGACTCTTACATTCCAGAGCCAGAACGTGACATCGATAAAGCATTCATCATGCCTATCGAAGACGTTTTCTCAATCCAAGGCCGTGGTACTGTTGTAACTGGTCGTGTTGAAGCTGGTATTATCCGCATCAACGACGAGATTGAAATTGTTGGTATCCGTGATACAACTAAGTCAATCTGTACTGGTGTTGAAATGTTCCGTAAACTGCTTGACGAAGGTCGTGCTGGTGAGAACATTGGTGCACTTTTACGTGGTACTAAGCGTGAAGACGTTGAACGTGGTCAAGTACTAGCTAAGCCTGGTTCAATCAAGCCACACACTACTTTTGAATCAGAAGTATACGTACTTTCAAAAGATGAAGGTGGTCGTCATACTCCATTCTTCAAAGGTTACCGTCCACAGTTCTACTTCCGTACAACTGACGTAACTGGTGACGTACAGTTACCAGAAGGCGTAGAAATGGTAATGCCTGGTGATAACGTTAAGATGACAGTAACTCTAATCGCGCCAATCGCGATGGACGAAGGTCTTCGTTTCGCTATCCGTGAAGGTGGTCGTACTGTAGGCGCTGGCGTTGTTGCAAACATCGTAGCGTAATAATTAACGTTTAAGTTAATTGTTAGAAAAAGGTCACTTAGGTGGCCTTTTTTAATGCCTGTAATAAAGTGCAGGTTGCAGGTATTAGGTTTTAGATATTAGGTACGAGGCTTCAGGTTTAAGGTAGAGCAGAGCGGTGTTAACTTTATCGTCGTAGCGTGGGTTTGAGGCTTACGAACCTCGAGGATAAAGCATGAGGGTGGCGTTGTTGGCTTAGATTTATGCAAGTTGAGGATAGAAACACGCGGCCATTGGCCGCGTTATATATTGAAGTTAGTGTTAGTTATGTTTTTCTAACCTGATACCTGATACCTGATACCTGATACCTGATACCTGATACCTGATACCTGATACCTGATACCTGATACCTGATACCTGATACCTAGAGCCTAATGCTTTTTCGCATACGCTTCGGCTTGTTTCCAAACGCGTAGTGTATTGCCGCTTAAAATCTTTTTAATGTCGGTATCACTGTAGCCCCTGTCCATTAAACCTTGTACTAGGTTAGGATAGCTAGATACGTCTTTTAAGCCAATTGGCAGCGAATCGCCAACACCATCATAATCAGAACCAATACCTACATAATCAATACCAATTAGCGCAACTACGTGATCAATATGATCAAGCACCTGCTCGAGACTGGCAAATGGGTAGGGGTTTTTAGCGCGATATGCAGCATCAAAATCATTACTTAATTTGGTGCCTTCTTTTTTTGCAGACTCTTTTGTACTTTTTAGCTGCTTGCCCCAACTACCTGCTTTAGCGGTAACAAAGCTTGAGCCAAAGTTAATTTGAATAACCCCGCCATTTTTTTTCAGCGCCAGTAGCATGTCGTCATTCATATTACGCTCAAAACCGGGTGTGTATTTGCGTAGCGATGAATGCGAGGCTATAACGGGTGTTTTAGAGAGTTCTATTACCTGATAAAACGCATCATCAGAAATGTGCGAAACGTCGATTAACATGCCAATGTTGTTCATTTCAGTAACTAGCTTTTTACCAAAAGGGCTTAAGCCTTTCCATTTACGGCGAATGTCGTATGACGAGTCAGAAATATGGTTGCTTTGCGAATGAGCAAGGGTAATATAACGCACACCACGGTCGAAAAAGTGTTGTAGATTTTTCATATCACCTTCAATAGGTGAGCCATTTTCCATGCCCATAGCAATCGAAAGCTTACCTTGCTTAAACTGCTCTTCTATATCGACAGTTGAGCTGGCAATTGCAAATTTGTCGGGTGCACGTTGTGCGATTGCTTCCATACTATCAATAAGTAAATTAGCAAGTTGATAGCTTTTACCTTTGCCTTCAAATTCTAAGTGAGCAGGAATGTAAATCGACATAAATGGGGCATTTAAACCGCCTTGTATAGCGCGAGGGTAGTCAAAGTCACCATCGTCGGTGGCTTTGGTAACGTCGGCCCATTTGTCGTGTAGACGGTAAGGTACATCAATATGGGTATCAATTAAAATTGTGTCTTTTGCCAGCTTAATTGCTTTATCTGATGCGGTTATTGTTGTTGCATTAGCTTGGCTACTTAATGCTAGTGATATGGCTACCACTAGAGTGCTGAGTTTTATCATTTTATGGCTCTTTGGGTAAAAAGCCATTGTGTACTTTCAATACAAAAGTTACAAGTGCTACAAAGTTAACTGTATCTAATCAAACGATTGTGCCTGATGCTCTTCACTTTGCAGCGCTTTAAATTCGCCTTTGGAAATGATAGTTACCGACTCATGTAGTTCTGAAAAAAACACCATAGCTTCACCACTTTTAAGCTGCAGCTTTACTTGGTTTACTTTCGATTCAATACTGGCTTCTACTTCGCCATAATCAGTGCCTTCGCGCAGTACATAGCTTTCTATTAGGTTGTATAAGGTGTCTTTATCAAGTTGCTCGTAAGGAATGATCATACTGACTCTTTGTTGGTTTTATTTAATACATATTGGCCAAAATAACTTGGCACCGCTTGCTCTAACCAAAATACCGGCTTAAATGGATTTTTACCGCTAATAAAGCCCACATGCCCGCCTTTTTCAGAGATGCGCAGCGTAACATGCTCACTCACATCTTGCCTACTTGGTACGGCCTTTATAGAGAGCATAGGATCGTCTTTGGCATGAATAATTAATGTTGGCACCGCTATATGTTTTAAATACGGCATAGCACTGGCTTGGCGGTAATAATCATGTGCATTTTCAAAGCCGTGTAAAGGCGCGGTAAGTTGATTATCAAACTCTAACAAGTCGTCAATTTCCATTAATTGATCGGTAGTTATCGATATTTGCTGCTTAATTTGTGGCAATTTACGCTGCATTGATTTTTTCATGCGATCGAGTAAATACTTTTGATAAATTTTACCTAAACTTTTTCGAATAACATCCGATGATGCCGATAAATCATAAGGTGCAGATACCAGTGCTGCTGCACTTAGCGGGCATTGTTGCTGTTGCTCGCCTAAATACTTAGCTAATACATTACCACCTAGCGAAAAGCCTACCGCAACTAAAGGTCGGTTTGGATATAGCTGCTTTAAGTGGTTTATAAAAAAGCTTAAGTCGGCGGTATCACCACTGTGATAAGCACGTGGTAAGCGATTTACTTCGGTGGAGCAGTTTCTAAAATGCATAAGCACCACTGCAAAACCTTGCTTTTTTAAGGCTTTCATCATGCCTTTGGCATAAAAGCTATTTATATTGCCTTCAAGTCCATGTAGTACCACAGCAAGAGGAGCCGTTTCGTTATGCGGTAGCGACCAAGCAAGCTCGATAAAGTCACCATCGGGAGTATCAAGTTGCTCCAATTGGTAGCGAGTATGATGAAATGGGCGGAAAAAACGCGGCATTATGGTCTGAACGTGACGATTGGTCATCCACCATGCGGGTTTGAACTTATGGATCATGTTTGTACTACACACTTTGCAATAAACGAGGCGCTAGTGTAGCAAATTTTTCGGCTAGGAAAATAAAAAGCGCCTAATCAGTAAACTGATAGGCGCTTTGTGCGTCGTGCTTAATTTTGGTCAGGAATTTCTGCTTCTTGTACTTTCTTAATAAAGTAGTATACAAAGAAAAGGCACAAGCTAATAACGATCCCCAGAAAACCAAACGATAAGAACAGTACTGGGTCGGTAAAAAAATCTCTGAAGAATACGTCCATAACTTGCCTCCTAATGTCTATGGGTTAATCATAAGCTGGGTTTAGGGATACAGTTATGATCAAGATCAAGTTATTTACCTAAGTGAAATAATGAGCGATATGAAGTTGATTTGGATCATGTTTTGAGAAGAAGGTATTAGGTTTAACAGATGGGTAAAGGGAGCAGGTGAAAACAGCTTTGACCACTGAGAATATAAGGATTAAAGAGGTTTTAATTTTTCCCTCTAAAAGCGCAGCGCCTTTTAACCTGTTTGTGAATAAGTCACTTAAAGATCTTTTGCACAAAGAGAAAAGAATGAGCAGTAAAAGAGGGTAGGACTCATAAGTATTGAAATATGCGCGAGCTGTTTTTTCTGGCGCTTTGTACCTAAAAGCTGGCCTTTAAATATAATTCAATATTATTTGGCTCGGTACACTCTACCAATTCACATTCATTTACTGCATTTATTAGCATTTGCTGTTGCTGCTTTTCAAGCTTGAGCTCAGCGCTAAGCAGCTCTTTGCGTATGTTTGCATAGTCAGTAATAGCTTGTTGGTGTACTTTTAAATAACTGCGTGCTGCGCGTAGTTGCTGCATCACGTTATTATCGAGCTCATTAACAACTTGTGTTAATACTCCAAGCTGCTGACTATTTACAACTAAGTTTAGTGAATCTAAATACAAGAGTAATAAACACAAATTAACGTTTTTACCTTGCTGGTTTTGTAACTCCAGCAAGGTTTGTTGTTGCACTGGCTTTGCGTACAAAGTGCAGGAAAATTGCCAAAAATGGTCGCTATTGAGCAAGTTCATCGGCGAACGCCTGCTCTTTTTGTTCCATTTCGTCTAGCGCCATAAGGAGCGCTTCTTCAATGTCGTTAAGCTTAGGTGTAAGTGTGGCTTGTTTGGCTAGTAACTCTTTTAGCTTGGCTTTATTGTCATCAGAATATAGCTCGTTATCACCTAATGCTACTTCAACCTCATTGAGCTCTGCAGCGTATTTGTCGAGTTGCTTTTCGAGCTTTTCAATTTGTTTTTTAAGCGGTTGCGTGGCTTTTCTAAATTCGGCCTCAAGGCGTTTTTGCTCTTTACGGTTAATACCTGAATTAGCTTTTACTTCGTCACTTTGATCTGTTTTAGTCGCTTCTTTATTGGCGTTAAGCAGCCATTGGTAATACGCATCTAAGTCGTAACCAAATTGAGTTACTTTGCCGTCATCTACTAAGTAAAATTCATCGGCGGTGTTTTTAAGCATATGGCGGTCGTGCGATACAGTAACCATAGCGCCCTCAAAGCCTTGCAGTGCCATAACAAGTGCATGGCGCATTTCTAAATCAAGGTGGTTGGTTGGCTCATCGAGTAGTAATAAATTTGGCTTTTGATATACCAGCATGGCAAGTACTAAACGTGCTTTCTCGCCCCCCGAAAAGGGTGCTACTGGCTCAAGCGCTTTATCACCAATAAAGGCAAATCCGCCTAAAAAATCACGCAGTGATTGCTCAGTAGCCTTTGGGTTTAGTCGTTGTATATGTGTTATTGCATTGGCTTTTAAATCAAGAGATTCAAGTTGATGCTGCGCAAAATAACCAATATTTAGCCCATGGTGCTGAATAACTTCGCCAGCTTGAGGCTCTAAATCACCCGAAAGCAGTTTAATTAGCGTTGATTTACCCGCGCCATTTCGGCCAAGTAAAGCAATGCGGCTGCCTGGTACTAAGTTTAATTCTATATTATTTAAAATGGTGACATCACCATATCCCGCTTTGGCTTTATCTATTGTCATTAGTGGGTTTGGTAATGCTTTTGGCTCGGCAAACTCAAAGTTAAATGGTGAGTCGGCATGTGCTGGAGCTAATTTTTCCATACGCTCAAGTGCTTTCACGCGGCTTTGTGCTTGCTTAGCTTTACTGGCTTTTGCTTTAAAGCGAGTTATAAACTGTTCTAGGTGAGCAATTTGCTCTTGTTGCTTATCAAACATGGCTTGCTGCTGTAGCATGCGCTCGGCTTTTTGACGCTCAAACTGCGAGTAGTTGCCTTTGTACACGTTGATAAGTTGTTTATCTATATGCCAAATTTGATCAACTACGGCATCTAAAAACTCACGGTCATGCGATATCAGCACTAAAGTTCCAGTATAAGCACGTAAAAAACGTTCAAGCCAATATACTGCGTCTAAATCAAGGTGGTTAGTGGGCTCATCAAGTAATAACAGGTCGGCATCGCGAATAAGCGCTTGGGCTAAATTTAAGCGCATACGCCAGCCACCCGAAAATGAACTTACCGGGTTTTCTATTAAGTTATTAGCAAAGCCTAAACCATGTAATAGCTCACCAGCGGTTGATTCAATGCTGTAGCCTTTAATGTTTTCAAGCTGAATATGTATTTTAGCTTGTGCGTCGCCATCGTTAGCTTGCTCGGCTTCACGCAGTGCAATACGCATGGCGTAATACTGCGGATGACCTTGTAGTACATAGTCTATTGCGCTTATTTCCAGTGCGGGAGTTTCTTGTTTTACTGACGCTATAGACCAGTCTTTAGGTATAGTAAAGTTACCGCCATCGAGCTGTAGCTCTGCTTTGAGGAGGCTAAATAGGGTTGATTTACCACAACCATTAGCGCCTACTAGGCCTACTTTATGCTCTGGAAATAACGTAGCAGATGCATTTTTTAATAAAGCTTTACCGCCACGAAGAAGTTCTATTTCTGAGATTTGGATCATAAATGCGTTACTTTACTGTGCCCTAATTGAATTGCCAATATGATAACACGGATCGTATTGGGCATATCAACCGTATCAACGCATCACGTAATACGATAAAATAACATTAGGTCAAACTGTGGGAAAAATCTCGTGAAACAAAAGAAGCGATTTATAGCTGGGGCAACATGTCCTGAATGTAAAGCCATGGATAGGTTAATGCTTTACAAAGAGCATGATGTAGAAAAAGTAGAATGTGTAGAGTGCGGCCATAAAATGGCACAGCCAGAACAGGCTGTGCAGGCGTCAACACGCCAGTTTGAACAAGTTATAGGCGTGTTTAAACCAGGAGATTAAATCCTTTGCTGCATAGCTGCATATTAATAATGCGGCGGCGGTGGCTCAGGTTCGTTTGACATCATCGATGATGATGACTGCGATTCTTTAATTTTTTCAGCCAGTAGCTCTGTTTGGCGTTTCATTTTTGCCAACAGCTGCTGGTGAACTTTTATTTCGTCATTTAAAATATCAATTGTTTCGTCTTGAAAAGCCACTTTGGCCTCAAGTTCCATTAAGCGATGTTCAATTGTGTTCATTATTCTCTCGTATAATAAATCGCTCTGCGATACCGCTGGAGCTTTCGGTTAATAACGACCTGCCGTTATCTGTAAATGTTACATCGAGCACCACGGCCGATTTAGGCTTACTGCCTTCGCGTGGTGTCACTTGCCAAGTTTGAATTTTTTCACCGCTCGATATTTGCCATAAATCAATGCGTTTATTAGGCGACCCAGTTGCTAGCAAATCACCTTGATCGTTAAAGCGTACCGCCGTAAAAATTTTCTGACGCGCAATATACTTCAGTTTACTTACAAGATCACCTGTAGTCAGCTTCCATACATTTGCTTGTGCCATACTGTCGGCCGTAAATGCATAGCGACCTTGTGGGTCAAGCGTAACTTGAGTAACACGAGTAGGGTGGTTAAAGCGATGAATCACTTGCCCTGTACGCGTATCCCAAAAGTAAGCAACGTAATCGTTTGAACCACTTAAAGCATAGCGCCCGTTAGGGGCAAGATCGACCGTGTTTACTTTTTCTTGGTGGCCTAAAAACTCAATACGGCGGCCAGTTTCAAGGTTAATAAACACCACTACGCCATCGCTGCGCCCGTATAGTACGCTACGGCCTTGGTTGCTTATAGCAATATCGCGAATACTGGATTTTTGTATTTTGTAGTAACCTTTATTTTCGCCGGTGGCAATATCCCATACCGCAAAGGTGGTTTTTTCGGCGGTAACAGCCACACTGTTGTCAAAAGCGATAGCAACGGCATAAACCAGGCTATCTTGGGCTTGTTGCTGAAACCATTGGTATTTAAGTGCTTGCTGTTGATTATCCCACAGCGCGACCCCATGGTTAATGGAGGAGACTAAGCTGTATTTACCATCATGCGATAGCGCCGATGAAAACGCGCCTTGTGCAGCATGTTCATAACTGGCAACAGCTTGTTGTTTTTCATCACTACAGGCGATGGCCGATAAACAGCAAAACACGATAAAAAAAGTACGAAATAACGGCATATTACAAGCATTTCCTCTTAACTCTTAGTGATTGAGAGGTTAGACTAGGTCTCGTTGAAGGCCTAGGTTGTTTGTCTAATCACTGGATATGTTTTTAGTTTAGCTAACAACGTAAATTTTAGTTATTAAACAAGCAGCCTATCATGTAGGTCGTTAATCTTTAACTAGTAATAATACAATAAATGGCAACTGCAAAGTGTGTCGGAGATTTAAAATGAAAAAGACGATTAAATTGTCATTGATTGCAGCGTCAGTTTTAGCGCTTACAGCATGTAATCAAGAAGCAAAAAAAGAGCAAGCTGAAGTTAAACTAGACACTGTAGCGCAGCAACAAGCATACGGTATTGGCGCATCGGTAGGTAACTTTTTAAATAAAGACTTAGCCGATAAAAAAGAAATTGGTATTGAACTAGACCAAGCGCTGTTAATTCGTGGTTTTGAAGATGCACTTGCTGGTAATGCAAAAATTGACGAAGAAAAAATTCGCGAAGTATTAACTGAGTTAGATACATCAGTGCGTACTAAGCAAGAAGCACAAGCAAAAGTAGAGTCTGAAAAAAGCAAAGAAGCGGGTGTAAAATACCTAGCTGATAACGCTAAAAAAGAAGGCGTTACTGTTACTGAGTCTGGCTTACAGTACGAAGTGATTACTCAAGGTGATGGCGAAAAACCAGCTGCAACTGATGTAGTTAAAGTACATTATAAAGGCACACTTTTAGATGGCACTGAATTTGATAGCTCATATTCACGTAACGAGCCAACAACTTTCCCTCTTAACCGTGTAATTACTGGTTGGACTGAAGGTTTACAACTTATGCCTGTTGGTTCTAAATATAAATTTACAATTCCTTCTGAGCTAGCTTATGGCGACCGTGATTTAGGTAAAATTCCTGCTAATTCAACACTTGTATTTGAAGTGGAATTATTAGAAATTCAAAGCGATGCAGATGCTGCAGCAGCAGAGTAAATAAGATATAAGCTAAAAATAATTTAGCCTACATATACAAAAAGGGACTTTAAGTCCCTTTTTTAATGCGTATAAATAACGGTGCGCTTGTTAATCCGTATGATTAGCAAATAAGTTATCAATAAGCTCATCTTCTAGCGCAAAGCGCGCTTCAAGTGCTTCACCAAGAACAGATAAGTCATTGTCAAAGCCTACTAATAAATCTTCTTTATCAACTTCAGCGTATTTATCGTTAAAATCTAGCGCAATGTCGGTGGTATCTGTTATTTTTGGGTAAATAGCATTTGCTAGCAATTGGCTTTCTGGGCCTTTACTTTCACAAGCCTTAGCAATGTCATCGTATATTTCAAAGTGACCGGCAGATAAGTAATCCATTAAAATTTGGCAAAACGTTTCAATTTGTTGTGGTTCAGGCAGGGCATGATCTTTTTTATCAGAAGGTGAAAACCCAGCTAGCTTACAATAAAGCACAATGAGGCGTTGTCGCTCGTTTAGCCATTTATCAATTACAGTATGGCTACCCCCCCACTTTTGTTGAGCATTTTCTACACGCGTCAGCATAATCGTTCTCCTAAGCTGGGTTGGTTTTTTAGTTAAAAGTAAAAATTGTTTATACCTCAAGATATAGTTAATTGATGTGTATATCAACTAGTAAAATAGATGATCTAGAAGCAGTTTATTTTATTTGTAGGGAATTGATAATTTATTGCAGGCAAGAAAAAACCACCTGTTACGGTGGCTTAATTTTTTTCTATGGCTTGTTGTAACAAGCTTTCTTATTTTTATTAGAAGATTTTTGTTATTGTTATTTTAAAACTTTTATTTTTATTGTTTTAAGATTTTTATTATTGTTTTTGTTAACGCGGGATAAACAATACCAAGGATTTAAGTATGTTGCAAACATATTAATGAAAAGTTTTAAATGTTGCTACTGTTTGCTTGTTTAATAGTCAAAAACAGTTAAAAACTCAAAACATCTTGATCTACCTCCTGTTGCTGTCAATTTAATCGCTTAGCGATAGAGAGGTAATGAATATGGTGGTACAATCTTGCTCAATTTCTATAAGCATTAGGATTATTTTACGCTATGAGCGAATTAAAAAACGACCGTTATTTACGTGCACTTGCAAAACAACCTGTTGATGTAACTCCAGTATGGATGATGCGCCAAGCAGGACGCTATTTACCAGAATACCGTGCTACACGTGCACAAGCGGGCGATTTTATGAGCCTGTGTAGAAATGCTGAGCTTGCTTGCGAAGTAACACTACAACCATTACGCCGCTACCCGTTAGATGCCGCTATTTTATTTAGTGATATTTTAACCATTCCAGATGCTATGGGCTTAGGTCTGTACTTTGAAACGGGTGAAGGTCCAAAGTTCGAGCGTCCAATTTCATCGCTTGCCGATGTTAAAAAAATTCCTAAGCTAGATCCAAACGACGATCTTGGTTATGTAATGAATGCGGTTAGTACTATTCGTCGTGAACTAAAAGGCGAAGTACCATTAATTGGTTTTTCGGGTTCACCGTGGACGTTAGCGACTTATATGGTTGAAGGCGGCAGCAGCAAAGTATTTGGCAAAATTAAAAAAATGGCATTTGCAGAGCCGCAAACGCTACATTTATTACTCGATAAACTAGCTGATTCGGTTATCGATTACTTAAATGCGCAAATTAAAGCCGGTGCACAATCGTTAATGGTGTTTGACTCATGGGGCGGTGTATTAAGCCCGCGCGACTACAATGAGTTTTCATTGCAGTACATGCACAAAATTGTTGATGGTTTAATTCGTGAATACGATGGCCGTAGAGTACCAGTTACTTTGTTTACTAAAAATGGTGGCCAATGGATTGAAGCAATTGCAGCAACTGGTTGTGATGCTATCGGCCTTGATTGGACCATTAATATTAGCGATGCTAAGCGCCGTGTAGGCGACAAAGTAGCATTACAAGGTAATATGGACCCATCAATGCTGCACGGTACGCCAGAGCGTATTCGTCAAGAAGTAGCGACTATTTTAGAAGACTTTGGCACAGGTAATGGCCATGTATTTAACCTTGGCCATGGTATTACACCAGATGTAGACCCTGAAAATGCGGGTGTGTTTATTAATGCCGTGCATGAGTTCAGTGCTAAATACCATAAGTAATTAATACCAAATAAAGTACTGAGTGTTTAGTGTGTTACTTTACTGCATGCTAAACAACAAAAAGCCCGCTTACTATTTTTAGTAAGCGGGCTTTTTAATAAGGCGTGTTTGGCACTTATGCGTATTTATCAAATAACCGCATTACATAGGTTATTCCTAGCTTAAAAGCTTTATTTAAATAAGCGATTTAATCCATTTAACGCTGCAACTCGGTAGGCTTCAGCCATAGTTGGGTAGTTAAAAGTGGTATTTACAAAGTATTCAATATTATTGCCGCCATTTTTTTGCTCCATTATGGCTTGGCCAATGTGGACAATTTCTGAGGCGCGCTCACCAAAGCAATGTACACCCAGTACTTCTTTGGTTTCTGTATGAAATAATATTTTTAAAGTACCCACTTCAGTACCCGCAATTTGCGCACGCGCAAGGTGTTTAAATTGCGCACGACCTACTTCATACGGAACTTTAGCAGCAGTAAGTTGCTGCTCGGTTTTACCTACTGAGCTCATTTCAGGAATAGTATAAATACCCGCTGGAATATCAATAATCAGTTTTTCATCACAGTTGCCACAGGAAATTGCATCAGCTGCAATACGGCCTTGGTCAAATGCGGCACTCGCTAGGCTTGGGTAACCAATCACATCGCCTACAGCGTATACGTTGTCAATTTCGGTTTGATAGGTTTCGTTTACTTTTAACTGACCACGGCTATCAGGTTTTAAGCCAATTGCTTCAAGGTTAAGCTTGTCGGTATTACCGGTGCGGCCATTAGCAAACAAAATACAGTCAGCTTTTACGCGTTTACCCGATTTTAAATGCATAATTACACAGTCATCACGGGTTTCAATATGATCAAACTCTTCGTTATGACGAATTACAATACCGCTATTCCAAAAGTGATAACTCAGCGCGTCAGATATTTCTGTGTCCATAAAGGCAAGTAGGCGGTCGCGAGTGTTAACTAAATCAACTTTGGCACCTAAGCCTTTAAAAATAGAGGCATACTCACAACCAATTACACCCGCACCATAAATAAGTACGCGATGTGGATCGTGGGTTAACCCTAAAATAGTATCGCTGTCGTAAATACGAGAATGGGTAAAGTCTACTTCTGGCGGACGGTATGGGCGCGAACCTGTAGCAATAACAATAGTCTTGGCCGTTAAACGCTCAGTTGAACCATCTTGGCGAGTTACTTCAACTGTATGTTTATCAATAAAACGCGCGTCACCTTGAAACATTTGAATACGGTTACGGTCGTAAAAACTGCTACGTAAATTAGACTGCTTAGAAATAACTGAGCTGGCATGGCGTAAAATGTCAGGAAAAGTGAGTCGAGCAAGTCGATCACCGGTATTAAATAAAGGGTTTGTTTTATATTCTATATAACGGCTAACCGAGTGACGTAGGGCTTTAGAGGGAATGGTTCCCCAATGTACACAGCCCCCACCTACGGCTTCGTGGCGTTCAATAACAGCCACTTTTTTGTTATTTTTTGAAAGGTTCATAGCGGTACCTTCACCGCCAGGACCCGTGCCAATAATTACTGCATCATATTGGTATGTCACGGGTGTTTTTTTCTTTTCTGGTTGTTTGGCCACAGCCACTCCTATATTAACTAAAAGAGGCTTTTAATAACCTCGCATTAAGTGCTAGCCATGCCTGCTTTTGGTTTTCCCAGGCGGCTTCCAGCTCATGGTATTGTGCCATTAATGCTGAACGTTCACACTGCTTTGCCATGTTATTTTTTTTAACTTCTAACACTTGTTTTTGTAGTGAACAATAATTTTGCAGTTTTTTCAGCAGTAAATCATATTCTTGTTGTAATAATGTAAGCTTATCTTGTGCTAAAGGCAATTTTGCAAGACGAACTTGTGTTTTGCTCATTAAAGTTTCGGCCTTGGCTTTTTCAATGCGTTCAACCGGTGTGCGCTTTAGTTTACTGGCTAAACCAAGGGCAGCTAACGAGCGAATAACCCATTTAGTGGGGTCATAATGAAACCACCTAATGCCGTTACGGTAATCACTGGCAAAAATATGGTGAAAGTTATGATACCCCTCGCCATATGTAAATAGGGCTAAAAAGCCGTTGTCGCGGGCGGTATTTTTTTCGGTGTACGGACGAGAGCCCCAAATATGGGCTACCGAATTAATAAAAAAGGTAAAGTGCTGACTAAGTACTAAGCGCAGTAAACCGGCAAGTAATAACATGCCCCATACATCGCCAACTAGTAATCCTAGCGTAAGAGGTAGGCCTACATTCATTAAAAGAGCTAACTTTAAATAATGTTTGTGTTGCCACATTACAATTTTATTGCGTTGTAAATCGCGACAGTTACTGTAATCGCCGTAGCTATCAGCTTGATAGTCACGTAACATCCAGCCAATATGGCTATACCAAAAACCATTGGTTGCGGCATAAGGGTCTTTTATTGGGTCGTCAACTTGGCCGTGATGCACACGGTGGTCGCTGCTCCAATGTAGTGCACTGTTTTGCAGTGCAAATGCACCGCCTAAGGCAAACACAAACTCAACCGCCGGATGGGCGTTATAGGTTTTATGTGCCCACAATCTGTGGTAACCGGCAGTAATTGATAAGCCTGCATAAAACATACAGCCGACAAAGGCAATCCAGTGGGCACTAGAAAATCCGTAGTTAATACCATACCAAGGCACAAGCGTTATCGCGGCCAAAAAAGTAAGGCTAAAAAATAGGACGTTGGTCCAAATAAGTGGTGGTTTGTTCATAATTCTCTATCTCAGCGTACAACTGTAAGCTAAAATAATGTTTCAAACTCTTGGCGTCAAGTATTAGACTGAGTAATTAAACTATTTTAATCAAAATTTGCTATAAATTCATTCAGGGAGCTGTTGATGTCGGGTGTTAGAGCGCAACAGAAACAAAAAACACGACAAGCGTTAATTGAGGCGGCATTCAATCAGTTGAGTGCCGATCATAGCTTTTCAAACTTAAGTTTACGCGAAGTTGCGCGTGAAGCCGGTATTGCACCAACTTCTTTCTATCGACATTTTAAAGATATGAACGAATTGGGTTTAACCATGGTTGATGAAGCGGGTTTAACCCTGCGTCAACTTATGCGCCAAGCGCGCCGACGCATTGCCAGCGGTGGTAGCGTAATAAATACCTCGGTGGTGACCTTTATGGAGTTTATTGACAACTCGAGTAATCAATTTAGGTTATTACTGCGCGAACGATCTGGTACTTCAAAAGCGTTTAGAGCGGCGGTAGCACGCGAAGTTAAGCACTTTATTTTAGAGTTGGCGCACTACCTAGAAAGCGAAACAAAATGCGATGCCACCCATGCGTATATTCAATCTGAAGCCATGGTAACACTGGTATTTAATGCTGGAGCAGAAGCGCTTGATTTAGAGGGCTTACAACGCGATGAGTTAGTAGAGCGTGTTATTTGGCAATTGCGCTACATTACTCGTGGTGCAACGCATTATGTGCGAGAAACAAATAAAGAGATTTAAACAGAGTAAAAAGTTAATCTAAGCACTGTGCTTTACAGTGCTTAGTAATTTAAGCACTTTGCGGTGCTTTATTGTTAAAAAACCTCACCAAACCTTTCTTTAGTGCATAATTATTTCTGTTTAAAGCGATGTTAAATACAAAAATTAGAATTTTTATGCTTGCACCTTGTGCATGGTAATGTTAAAAATAAGCCTCACTCGACACAAATAAGAAAGCAAGATGCATATTATTCGTTTAATTACACTAAAACTGAACCTCTTACTGCTATGGCAAGTGAGCGGGGATTAGTGTGTTTGCATTGAGCTAAACATAAAAAAACCCCGCACTTGCGGGGTTTTTTTTATCTCGCGGTAGGATAAGTTAACAATAAATAGCATTGGAATGAGAGGCTGTTATGCAAGACCAAGATAAAGTATGGATTTTTGATACCACATTACGTGATGGTGAGCAGGCGCTTAAAGCAAGCCTTACCGAAGATGATAAAATTCAGCTAGCGCACACCATTAGTCGCTTAAATGTAGATGTAATGGAAGTGGGTTTTCCGGTATCGAGCCCAGCAGATTTTCGCTCCGTGCAGCGTATTGCTACCGAGGTTAAAGGGCCAATTATTTGTGGCCTAGCGCGCTCAGTTGCTAAAGACATTGAAGCATGTGGCGAAGCACTTCGTAACGCGCAGCAAAGTCGAATTCATACTTTTATTGCTACCAGTCCTTTGCACCTTGAGCACAAGTTACGCATGAGCTTGGACGATGCCACTGCTATGGCAGTTAAATCAATTAAATTAGCACGTAACTATACCGATGATGTGGAGTTTTCGTGTGAGGACGCCGGACGTACACCGCATTGGGATTTATGCCGCATTGTAGAGCAGGCCATTAAAGCCGGTGCTTCTACTATTAATTTACCCGATACAGTTGGCTTTGTAACGCCGGACGAATACGCAGGCATGATCCGTCATTTAATGAACAATGTGCCAAATATTGATAAAGCACGCTTAAGTGTGCATTGCCATAACGATTTAGGCTTAGCTGTTGCCAACTCTATTGCTGCTGTGCAAGCGGGTGCTCGCCAAATTGAGTGTACCATTAACGGCATTGGTGAACGTGCGGGTAACTGCTCACTTGAAGAAGTGGCAATGATCATGAAAATGCGCAAAGACCACTTAAACGTGTATACCGATATTAAAAGTGAAGAAATTTATCGCGCATCTCGCCAAGTGGCTAAAATTTGTAATATGCCAGTACAGCCTAATAAAGCCATTGTGGGCGAGAACGCCTTTGCACACAGCTCAGGTATACATCAAGACGGCGTATTAAAAGCGCAAAACACCTACGAAATCATGTCGCCAGAAAGTGTAGGAGTACCGAGCAACCAATTAAATATGACTTCACGCTCTGGACGCCATGTTATTGAACATCGCTTAGAAGAATTAGGCTATCAAAAGTCTGATTACGATATGGATAGTCTATACGAAAGTTTTATAGCCTTGGCTGATCAAAAAGGTACTGTATACGATTACGACCTTGAAGCGATGATTTACTTTAATCAAATTAACGACAAAGACGAAAAGTACCAATTAGAGTTTGTTAACTCGGTATCTAACTCACAATCGGTAGCCAGCTCTACTATTGGCATGTTGATAGATGGCGAAGCTAAACAAGAAGCAGCAACGGGGAATGGCCCAGTTGAAGCCTCTTTTGCTGCTATTGAGCGCTTAACCGGAATGAGCGTAGAAATGATTGAGTATAACTTAGAAGCCACAGGCCAAGGTGCAAGTTCACTTGGGCAGGTAAACATTATTGCTAAATTTAACGGCCGCCCTTATCACGGTGCCGGCATAGCAGCAGATGTGGTGGAAGCGTCGGTACGCGCTATGGTTCGTGTTTATAATTTAATTTATCGCGCACAAAAAGTGTCTGATTTAAAACAACAAAGGAAAGCAGGATGAGTAAAACAAACTACAGTGTAGCCGTATTAGCGGGTGATGGTATTGGCCCAGAAATAATGGCAGCAGCAGAGCAAGTACTGGATGCAGTGAGCAATAAGTTTGGTTTTACTCTAAACCGCGAACACCATGCAATTGGTGGGGCAGCCATCGATAAGCATGGAAAAGCCTTACCACAAAGTACAGTTACAGCCTGTGAAAATGCCGATGCTATTTTATTTGGTGCTGTTGGTGGTCCAAAGTGGGAACATTTACCGCCCGATGAGCAACCTGAGCGTGGATCACTGTTACCACTGCGCAAACACTTTGGTTTGTTTTGTAATTTACGCCCAGCACAATTATTACCAGCACTAAGCACCGCATCGCCACTACGCGCTGATATTAGCGAGCAAGGCTTTGACATTTTGTGTGTACGTGAGCTAACCGGTGGCATTTATTTTGGTGAAAAAGGGCGCAGCGGCGAAGGCGAAAATGAATCAGCATTCGATACGCAAAGATACTCACGTAAAGAAATAGAACGTATTGCACGTTTTGCCTTTGAAGCCGCAAAACTGCGTAGTAGCCATGTTACTTCGGTTGATAAAGCCAACGTTTTAGCATCAAGCGTACTATGGCGCGAAGTTGTTACCGAAGTAAGTAAAGACTACCCAGAAGTAAAACTTGATTATATTTACGTAGATAACGCAGCAATGCAGCTTGTAAAACAACCAAGCCAGTTTGATGTATTACTGTGCGATAACTTATTTGGCGATATTTTGTCTGATGAGTGCGCGATGATCACCGGCTCTATGGGGTTATTACCATCGGCTAGTTTGAACCAGTCGGGCTTTGGTTTATACGAGCCTGCCGGTGGCTCAGCCCCCGATATTGCAGGTAAAGGCGTGGCAAATCCGATTGCACAAATTTTAAGTGCCGCACTAATGCTGCGTTACTCATTGGGCCAAGACGAAGCTGCACGCACCATTGAAAAAGCAGTAGCTGAAGCCGTTGCAGCGGGCGTAGGTACGCCAGATATATTTCCAAACGCTGGCTACACTACCAATGATGTTGCTGCAGCGATTGTTGCACGCATTTAACTAAAAACACATTTTAATGCCGCAGCTCCGTTAGGCTGCGGCTCAAAACAGATTAGGGGATTAGCAAGTGGCCCAAACGTTATACGACAAAATTTGGCAAGCACATACAATTGCCAGTATCAACGAGCAAACCGATTTACTTTATATTGACCGTCATTTAGTACACGAAGTTACGTCACCACAAGCCTTTGCTGGTTTGCGTGAAAAAAACCGCACTGTACGCTGCCCAGAAAAAACCTTTGCTACTATGGATCATAATGTATCGACCAAAAGTCGCTCATTGGATGCTGCTAGCGAAGTGTCGAAAAATCAATTAATGGCACTAGATGCAAACTGTAAAGAGTTTGGCATTGTGCTTTACGATTTAAACTCAATTAACCAAGGCATAGTGCATGTTATGGGGCCAGAGCAGGGTATAACTTTGCCTGGCACTACCATAGTATGTGGTGACAGCCATACGTCGACTCATGGTGCATTTGGTGCGCTTGCTCACGGTATTGGCACCTCAGAGGTTGAACACGTATTAGCAACGCAAACATTGCAACAAAAAAAGGCTAAGTCGTTAAAAATTCAAATAAATGGCCGTTTGCGCCCCACCGTTACTGCAAAAGACTTAATTATGGCGGTTATTGGTAAATTAGGTACAGCGGGTGGCACGGGCTACGTTGCAGAATTTTGCGGTGAAGGAATTGAAGCGTTGTCGATGGAAGCACGTATGACGTTGTGTAATATGAGTATAGAAATGGGTGCCAAAGCAGGTTTAATTGCTTCTGACCAAATCACTTATGATTACCTAAAAGGTCGCCCATTTGCTCCTAAAGGCGCTGATTTTGACGCAGCTGTTAAGTATTGGGAAACATTAAAAACAGATGACGGTGCGCAGTTTGATCATGTTGTTGAGCTGGAGGCCAGCAGCATTCAGCCACAAATTACTTGGGGCACTAGCCCAGAGCAAGTGATTGGCGTAGACGAGTGTATTCCTGATCCTGATAAAGAACCTGACCTAATTAAAGCTGACGCGATCCGCAGTGCATTAAAGTACATGGGCCTAAAAGCGGGCGAAAAGTTATCAAGTGCAAAAGTAGATACCGTGTTTATTGGCTCGTGCACCAATAGTCGTATTGAAGATTTACGTGCAGCAGCAAAAATAGTCGAAGGCAAAAAAGTAGTTGCCGGTATTGAAGCGTTAATTGTACCGGGTTCTGGTTTAGTTAAAAAACAAGCCGAAGACGAAGGCTTAGCAGATATTTTTAAAGCAGCTGGCTTTGAGTGGCGTGAACCGGGTTGTTCAATGTGTTTAGCAATGAACGACGACCGCTTAGGTGCAGGTAAACGCTGTGCATCCACCTCAAATCGTAACTTTGAAGGACGTCAAGGCCGTGGCGGGCGCACCCATTTGGTTAGCCCTGCAATGGCCGCTGCGGCAGCTATACATGGTCACTTTGTTGATATTAGAGGAGAAGCCTAATGAGCATTTATTTTAGTGGCTTAATGGCCCCATTGGATAAAAACAACGTGGACACGGATCAAATTATTCCAAAGCAGTTTTTAACCTCAACCAGCCGCGAAGGCTTTGATGCCGCATTATTTTATGATTGGCGCTATTTAGAAAATGACGAGCCAAACCCTGATTTTATTTTAAATCGTCCTTGCTACCAAGGCGCGCAAATATTACTAACGCGCGACAACTTTGGTTGTGGGTCATCACGCGAACACGCGCCATGGGCACTAAAGCAATATGGTTTTGAAGTGATTTTGGCTGAAAGCTTTGCCGATATTTTCTTCAATAACTGTGGCAATAATCAAATGCTCGCTATTGCACTGCCAGCCGATACGCTAGAGCAATTATTTGTGTTAAGTGAGCAACATGACGATATTCATATCGACATCGATCTTGAAAATCAAACACTGACTAGCACTAAATTTGCCCCCATTAGTTTTGATATTCGCAAAGATGTAAAAGAGCGCCTATTAAGCGGCCTAGACTTTATTGGCGTAACCGAAACGCTTAACCCACAAATAGACGCGTTTGAGCAGCAACTTGCTGCAGAGCGTCCTTGGCAGTAAGTTGTTAAAATAAATAAAAAGACGTATTTAGCGCAGCATAAGCTGCGCTTTTTTATTTTAGCGGCAACACATTAATTGTTTTATCAATTTGTTCAAAATAAAAATGCAGTAGCTAAACTAGCGGCGGAAATGGCTGCTATTATTAATAAGTTTATCCTTTTAAAGGTTTGAAAACGGGTTACTTTCGAGTCATCTATGGTCGCAAAAAAGCCATTTTTAAATGATTCAGCAAGGTTGGCATGTGCTGTTCCATCTAAAGAGTTTTGGGTAAGCTTTTGCCATTAATTTGGGTGTTGCTGAACAAGGTATTTACATAGGGAAAGGTAATAACGATTTTGTAAAATCAATAATAATATGACTATTATTAAGCCTATATAATTTGTCATTTGGTTCTGCGCTCCATGCTAGTTATTAATTTTACAGTTGACAGTATTTAATTATTATATTTTATTGCAACAATTTATATTTTAAAATTATCAGCGAGTTGCAAGTATCATTTGTTGGTTACTCCTGCACTTTGGTGGTTCATCGTGATTACTTCCTTTAAGTGAGTTAAAGGGCTATGGTACTAAAAACTATTATAAGGAATATGTGATGAAATTATTAACTGCAGCCACTTTATTATTGGCTTCATCAACTGTTGTAGCAAGCCCTGCGCCTTTGGTGTCTATTGCTAGCCACGATGCGTTTTTTAGTAATATTGCTGCACATTGCGGTAAAGCTTATGAAGGCAAGGTAAGTGTTGATAACGCCGCGGGACCAAGCTCGTTTGCGGGCAAAAAATTAGTAATGCATGTACGTAAATGTACCGACAGTGAGCTGCAAGTGCCATTTCATGTGGGTGATGATGCATCGCGCACTTGGATTATTACTAAAACGGGCAGTGGCTTAAGCTTAAAGCACGACCATCGCCATAAAAATGGTTCTAACGACATCTCAACTATGTATGGCGGGCATACAAATGATGCTGGCTTTGCACAAATGCAGTCGTTTCCTGCCGATCAATATTCAAAAGAATTATTTGTTGCACAAGGAATAGCACAGTCGGTAGGTAATACTTGGCAAATGTATATTTATCCTGAGGTATTTACTTATCGTTTAATTCGTCAAGGCCGCGAATTTAAAGTGGATTTTGATTTAACTAAACCCATCACTCCGCCAGCAGCCCCTTGGGGATACACAGACTAAAATTATTCATCTTCGCACTGTAGTAAAACACTTAATGCTGGTTGGTAAGCTCTAGGGTTAGTAGGCATACTTTCGTACTCTTGCACGCCATCCAGCACTTTAAGCATAAATGTTTTATTAAGGCATAAGCGATTAGCATGGCGTAGTAAAAATACACTCTGATTTGCAAAGTGTTTGTAATCGTCTGACTGGATCTCTATTTTATAGTTATCATCGTCGAGTTTTGTTTGGTAATAATGTACTTTATTATCAAAGTCGTAGAGTTTTTCTGTTTTTGCTTGTTCGGCAAAAGCTGTGCCTACGCTTGAACAAGCTAGCAAAGCACTGCCAATAACTAAGCTAATGTTTAATCCTTGCATAAATAATTCCTTTAATTTTCGAACTTTATACCCATTAATACTATCAGTATTAAGCGCTATTTATTTATATTAAGTTTAACACCCAATAAGGAAAAGTGTGATGTTCAAACAAATAAAACAACTTTTTTCTGTATTCGATGAGCAACAGCCAAGTATGCAAGAGCATGATTTAAAAACAGCGGTTGCTGCATTATTAATTGAGGTAATGCGCGCCGATGCTAAGTTAGATGATGATGAACAACATACTTTAACGACTACCTTAAAACGCTATTTTGCATTAAACGATGCAGACGTAAACGAGCTGCTAAATAATGCAAACAGTAGCGTGGATAGCGCGACAGATTATTTTCAGTTTTCAAAACAAATTAACCAACATTGTAGTGCTGTGCAGCGCATTGAAATAATAGAGTTATTATGGCGCTTAGCCTATGCCGATGGTGAGATTGATCCGCAAGAAGAGTACGTAATACGTAAAGTGGCAGGCTTGTTATATGTAACTCATGTAGATTTTATCGCCGCTAAAATTGCGGCGACAAAATAGAGCTTTAGCAGGTTAGCTAAGCTTGCTGGCAACAGTTACTAATTGTTGTGCTAATGCAGACACTTTTTCTGCTGTATTTGGGTTATTAATTTGGCCATTTTCATCGAGTATAGTATGCACAGCCGGTACTGCTAGCTGATCGGCAAGTACTAATGAGCCAACACCACTTAAAATATCACGCACGTGGTTTAAGCCACGTAGACCACCTAATCCACCGGGCGATGCTGCAAATAACGCCACTACTTTATTGCGAAAAGCAGGTACTGCACCTTGCTCTGTGCGAGAAGCCCAGTCGATTGCATTTTTAAGCGCTGCAGTAATAGAGCCATTGTATTCAGGGCTGGCTAATAAAATACCATCTGCAGCACGTAACTTCTCTTTTAACAGCTGCACATCGGCAGGAGTACCTTGCGCTTCAATATCTTGATTAAAAAGTGGGATATTTAAATCGGCAAGTTTAATTATTTCTACTTCTGCACCACTTTCTAATGCAAAGCGTGCTGCTTCATTGATCAGTTGTTGATTAAAGCTGTCTTTACGTAAACTACCTGCTAAAGCAATAATTTTTGGTGCTGTCATGGTTTATCCTGCTAATGTGTTAGTAAATCACTTAACCAAAGTTCGGGCTAATGTAACCTGATCTCCGGATAATAAACTTATCTCAAGCAGCTGTCTTCAGCGCTAACTGCGTTGAATTTACTTGCAATAGGCCAGCTATTGACGCGTAAATTCGCCTTGTTTTCACTGAAAACCTCTGGCTAGAGAAAATAAAATTAAATATAACGATGATTCAATATGTTAGTAAATCTCTTAACCAGAGTTCAGGTTAATGTAGATAATATGGGGCTACTTTACCAAAAAATGACTTGAAGAAAACCCGAATAAACGCAACACTTATGTGCGTATATGCACATAAGTTTAAGGTGGCACAGTATGGCGGTTAAGTTTGAAGATTGGCAAGATGTTAAAGTGGCTTTTGAGGTTGCACGTTTAGGTACCTTAACTGCGGCGGCAGAGGCGCTTAATGTGCACCATAGTACAGTGCTTAGGCGAATTAATAATCTTGAAAAAACTTAAACACACGTTTGTTTCATCGCCATGCTCGTGGCTATAAAGCAACAGAAACAGGCGCTAAGCTGTTTAGTACCGCACAAGTGATCGACAGCTCGCTTGAGCAGTTACATAATGATATTGCTGCGGCTGATAGCACACTGCGCGGCAGTTTACTGTTAACCACGGTTAGTGGCTTTATGGATGTGCTTGGCGATGTGTGCGAGCAATTTCAGGCGCTACATCCACAAGTGCAGCTTGAGATGATTTTAGAGCAAAAGCGTTTACGGCTCGATCACGGTCAGGCGCACATTGCCGTACGGGCAGGGCCAAGGCCCGATGAAGGCGACTATATTGCACAGCATTTGGCTCAGCTTAACTCGGGTTTATATGCTAATCAGCGATATATTAATAAATATGGTATGCCTAAATCGCTGAGTGATTTACAGCAACATAACTTTATTTCTGGCGTGGCGGGCTTTAATGCGCGGGTGCCGTATTTTGAATGGGTAGATCAGCATATTGCAGCGCCGCAAATAAAACTGCGTGTGTCAGAAACCTCAGAAGCTACGCGTGCTGTAATTAAAGGCTTAGGAATTGGTGGGTTACAGCACAATGTTGCGGCTCAATACGCTAATTTAGTACCCATTTTATCTCATGAATTAATCTGGTGTACTGATATATGGCTAGTAACGCATCATTTGGTGCATCGTACCGCAAAGGTACAGGCGTTTAGCCAATTGTTAAAAACCTATTTTCAAACCAATAAAGCAAGCTAATGTGGCATTATAAAAACTTAGGTGATGCTATGTTTGCAGATGCAGAGCTGGCTAAAATAAAACAGCTAGCAAAGGCTACCAACGCACCACTTTACGTTAAATATTACGCAAAAAGTGGACTGCATTGTGAAGTGTTACTGTATTTTTCGCCGCACTATCAATCGCTTGCTGCTCTGCTGGGGGCTACTTGCTGTAAAGCCCCTAACTTAGATGAACTGACGGTTTTATAGCTATTTTATAGCGACTTTTTGACTGAAATACCTAAGCGTTTAGCCAAGCGAACTAAGTTTGCACGGTCTACTTTTAAGGTGCGTGCTGCACTTGCCCAGTTATAATTATGTTGCTCAAGCTGCTGACTAATTAAATGATGGGTAAAGGTATCGGTTGCTTGCTTAAGTGATAAATTTTGCTCTGCTATGTTAGTGCTACTGCCAGTGGTGGTGTTTGTGGTACTAGCAGGTAATGATAACTGTGTTGTATTACTCGCACTAAGGTTTAGCTCACAATGCTCGGGCTTTATGGTAATAATGGCTTGTTGCCATTGGCTTTGTTTGGCCTTTAGTGCTGCGCGGCTAATTACATGCTCTAGCTCCCGTACGTTACCCGGCCACTGATATTGGGTTAACAATAATTGTGCATCGACACTTAACTTAAGTTGTTTTATTGCTAATTTTCGTGCGGTTTGCTCAACAAAAAAACCAGCTAATAAAACCACATCGTTTTCACGCTGGCGTAACGGCGCTACCGTTAGCGGGTAGACACTTAATCTATGGTATAAATCGGCTCTAAAGCGTCCTTCGGCTACTTCTTTTTTTAAATTACGATTAGTAGCAGCAATAACCCGCACATCAACATATTTCACTTCGTCTTCGCCTACTGTTTGTATTTCGCCACTTTGTAATACCCGTAGCAATTTACTTTGTAGTACCAGTGGTAGCTCGCCTATTTCGTCTAAAAATAAAGTACCACCGTGCGCTAGCTGAAACTTACCTTGGCGCGCATGATCCGCCCCAGTAAAAGCGCCTTTAGCATGACCAAAAAACTCACTTTCGGCGAGATTTTCAGCAAGCGAAGCACAGTTTAAATGAATAAGTGGCTGCTCACTGCGTTTCGAGTGTAAATGAATATTACGTGCAACCAGCTCTTTGCCTACGCCGGTTTCGCCTAAAATTAACACACTAAAATTAGAGGCGGCGACAAGTTTTATATCATTTTTAAGTGCTTGTATTGCTGAGCTTTGACCAATAATTTCGCCGCCATCACGGGTGAGTGCTTCGCGGTTAAGCTCTTGCACTAAGGCGCTAGAATGCTGTGCATGTAATTTGTAATGAGCCAGCTGTAATGCCGTTTTAAAATGTGCGCTGCATAGCGTTTGTAAGGTGCTAAGCGTTTGCGCACTAATAGCGTTAAAGGCATTGGCATTTAGGCTGTCAAACGTAATCACACCTAATAACTGTTGTTGATAAAATAGGGGTAAACCTAAGCAAGCATGTACCGGAATGTCGCCAGTTTTTGCTAGTAGTAAGCCGTCGTACGGATCGGGCAATGGACAGTCATGGGCAAATTGCAGTGGTTGCTGAGTATTACAAATAGCTTCTAAGCGCGGATGCTCACTAAGCTTAAAACGCCGCCCCAGGCTATCTGGCATTAAGCCTTTAATTGCAAGTGGCTTGAGCTGCTCACCTTGTAGCTCAAGCAGTGCGCTGGCATCACTGGCAATCACTGTTTCAAGGACAGTAAGTAATTGCTCAAAACAGTTTTTATCTAATGTGCTTTGAGCCAGCTTTACCGCTACGGCAGTGAAGTTAATTGCGCTGCTCATGTCAAAATGACTCTTATGTGTTTTTTAGTTTGATTTATGGTAGGTCATAAAGACATAAAAAGCAAAGGTGGATAAGTTAGTTCATTGAAATATATATGTTTATTTTATTGGCACGATAAGTGTAATAGGTAGTTAAGTGCATTAGTTGTTGAGGCCGTTATGAACACCTTGGTTATACATAATCCAAGCTACAAAATTGAGACAGCTTGTTTACTGAAAAAACTACTGCTAGTGGCAAACTCATTATTAGCAGCTAGTTGTGCATTACTAATAACCAGTATTTTAATTAGCTACCCTTTTGCCGGTTACTTTTCTATACCGGTGCAAATTTCGGCACATATTAGCACTATTGTTATTGCTGCTATTTTAAAAATTAGCTATGTGCTGCGTTGTATCGCACTGCATGGCATGGGGAAGGAAGTTCGTTAATGCGACCTATTAATTTATCTCAGCCGGTACCGGCTAATATTCGCTTTTACCAAATAACGCAGTGGCCAGTATGGATGCTGCCATTTAGACCCTATTTTTTAGCCGCAGGCTTGTTGGCTTTTAGTTCAATAGGCTACTGGTTATTAATTTTAACGGGTAGTGCAACTTGGCAGTTAACAATCCCCGCTACATTATGGCATGCCCATGAAATGTTATTTGGTTTTGCAGGTGTTGTTGCAGTGGGTTTTTTACTTACCGCCGCGCAAACTTGGACTGGAGTACCTAGCATTAGTGGCAAAAAGTTAATGCTATTAACGCTGCTATGGCTTGGGGCGCGAGGCGCATTTTTTGTGTCTTTGCCTGCTTTTGCACAATTTAATTTATATGCGGTGTTAGTGTTACAGCTTGCATGGTGGCTAGGTGTTATTGCAGCATTAGCTAATATGTTATTAACCGCTAAAAGCAAAAATAACTATCAATTTTTAGTGCTATTAGCGGCGCTGTGTACGTTAAATATTGTTTACTTGGCCATGCTGATTGAACAAAACATGCAGTTTGCGCTCGCCATTGTTGATACAGCAGTATTACTGATGACCTTATTAATTGGCATAGTAGCAGGGCGTGTATTGCCATTTTTTACCAGTAAAGGCCTTGGTTTAACAGCGCAGGTACGTACAGCTAACGTTGACTCAGTATTACTGTATATGAGCGTTTTTAGTATTGCGGTGTTTTTTCTTAGTCAGTTATTTTTTAATCAGCTAAACCCAGGCTGGGCACTTGCTGTTGTTGCTGTGCTGCATTTAATCCGTAGTTTTTATTGGTGGGATAAAAACGTACTTAAAGTTCCTTTGTTATGGTCTTTGCATTTTTCGTACTTGGCACTAGGTGTAGGTTTAATGCTGGTAGCCATGAGTTTTTACAGCAGTGTTATTTTATTTAAAGATGCATTACACCTCATTACCATAAGTACCATAGGGATGATGATTTTAGCCATGATGACACGCGTATCTCATGGGCATACCGGGCGCTCTTTGACTATTCCACATTATATGGCGGTTGCTTTTGCTTTAGTGTTAGTGGCTGGGATTACTCGTTCTTTACTGCCTTTTGTTATTGGGCCACACCTAGCTTGGCAGCTAAGTGCTGGGCTGTGGCTAATTGCCTTTTTATTATTTTTAATTCACTGCACACCTATTTTAACACAGCGTCGTGTTGATGGGCGTCGTGGTTAACCTATACCTATTTTATTAATTGGGTATTATTCACACGTAGGAAAACCTAGATGTTATCGGATAAAACTATTGAAATTGTTAAAAGTACTGTTCCTTTATTAGCAGAGGCAGGTACGGTTGTTACTGATCATTTTTACAAGCGTTTATTTAGTCATAATCCTGAGCTTAAAAATATTTTTAATATGAGCAACCAAGATACCGGCCGTCAACAATTTGCATTATTTAACGCATTGGCTGCTTATGCACAAAACATTGATAATTTAGAGGTGTTAAAAGCGGCACTTGGGCGTATTAACCATAAACATACTAGTTTAAATATTTTGCCGGAGCACTACCCAATTGTTGGTGCACATTTAATTGGCACGCTGAAAGAGCTTATTCCTGAGCAGTTCACGCCAGATGTTGAATATGCTTGGCGTGAAGCGTATGGCGTACTTGCTGATATTTGTATAACTGAGGAAGCTGCTTTATACGAGCACAGCAAAAATAACTTAGGCGGTTGGGCAGGCACACGTCAGTTTGCAATAACTAATAAGCAGGCTGAGTCAGAGCTGGTAACTAGCTTTACGCTTACGCCAGTTGATGGCGAGGCAGTAATTGCCCATAAACCGGGTCAATATTTAGGTATTAAAGTTAAGCCAGAGGCTAGTGAATATGAAGAGATCCGCCAGTATTCTATTTCGCAAAAAAGTAATGGTAAAAACTACCGTATTAGCGTTAAAAAAGAGTTATTACCAAACCCTGGCATGGTGTCTAACCATTTACACTCACTAGAGCAAGGCGCAATAGTAGAGCTATATCCGCCAGCAGGGGATTTCTTTTTACGAAATAACACCAGCCCTGCTGTGCTTATTTCAGCGGGTGTTGGGCAAACGCCAATGGTAGCAATGTTAGAGACGCTATTAAGCGATACTGCTAATCAAAATATTATGTATTTGCATGCTTGCGAAAATGCTCAGCAGCACTCATTTGCTAATTATTTAAATGAACTAAGCACTGTTTACCCGCGCTTACAAACCATGACTTGGTTTAATCAAGGCGATGCAGGAGCTGATTTTACCGGTTTTATGGATTTACACGCAGTACAAGCGCAATTGCCACTGAGCAACGGCGACTTTTACTTGTGTGGACCCGCTAATTTTATGGCCTTTGTGAAAAAACAACTGCTAGAATTAGGCGTTAATAACGGACACATTCATTACGAAATTTTTGGCCCGCATCAAGATCTATAATATTTATAGAATAAAACTCAATTAAAAAAGCGCGCTATTGGGCATTACTTCAATAGCGCGCTTTTTTGTGCCGTTAAATAACCTGAACTCCGGATAATAAACCTATCTCAAGCAGCTATTTTCAGCGCTAACTGCGTTGAATTCACTTGCAATAGGCCAGCTATTGACGCGTAAATTCGCCTTGTTTTCACTGGAAATCTCTGGCTAGAGAAAATAAAGCTAAATATAACTATGATTCAATACGTTAGTAAATCTCTTAACCAGAGTTCAGGTTAAATATTAAACTGGCTCCTAATACCTTTAAATTAAAGCTTTTTGGTATTGGTTTGCGCGGCATACGCTTGTTGTTGCCAAGCATTAAATAACTGCTGTTGTTTATTTGATATTTTTAAGCCGTAAGTTTTTTGCATATAGGCATAGGCGTCGGCTATTTGTTTACGGGCATAAAAAGGAGGCTCTATTACTCGTTGTTTAAAGTTAACTTTAACTTCACAGCGACCGTATTGGGTGGCGCTTTCACTAAGCATTCCAAATCGATAATTAGAACGATCTGCGTTAATTTCACCAATAGCAGGAGCTAAGTTGTTTATATCGGCTTCCATCTTTCTAAACTTAGCACTTACTTTACGGCAGTTTTTACGCCCGCCATCTTGCCAGCATTGTAATTGGTGGCCAAACTCCCAGGCAGGCACAATATGCTCCCATTCTATGCGTAAAGCGCGTGCATTTACGTTACCTGAGCGGGTATGTGTATTGCGTGGCACATAGCCACAGTTAGTGGGGTCGGGAACTAGTTTTTTACCCTGTTTTTTTATATCGCAGCCACAGTAAATACTTTTAGCATTACTAGGGAGGGTTTTAATTAGGTGTCTTTTAGCGGTTGAAAACCGAGTGAATTCTTCAGCCGATAGCGAAAAGCATACAAAAAAAGCCAACAAGGCTAAAATAAATCGAGTCATATCCATCACATACGTGAACTACAGGAGCGGCTAGTTTAATGACTTGAAGCTAAAAGATAAAGTTTACTTAAGCCATATTTACCGTTCTTTAGTATTTAACCTTAGCTCTGGTTAAGAGATTTACTAACGTATTGAATCATAGTTATATTTAGTTTTATTATCCGGAGCTCAGGTTATCTACTTTAAATTGTTGTTTAAATAAACAAAAGTTGTTACTTAAAGAGTATGATGAAAGCTCATAAGTTTGTGATTTGGATTGCGAATGAAATTTATAGATTATTATGCCGTGCTTGGAGTATCGCCCGATGCAGACGATAAAGCGGTTAAAGTAGCTTATAAAAAGCTAGCTAGAAAATATCATCCAGATGTAAGTAAAGAACCTCAAGCCGAGGAAAAGTTTAAAGAGATAGGTGAAGCTTACGAAGTTATTCACAACAAAGAAGAGCGCGCTAAATACGATGTGTTACGTCGTAATCAACAAAACCGTGCTCAGCAGCAAGCAAATTATGGCGGTAGCTATGGCTCGTCACAAAACCATTATCAGCAAGGTGATCCCCAAGCCGATCAGGAGTTTTCTGATTTTGTAAATTCAATGTTTGGCGGCGCAGGTGGGTTTAACCATGGCGGGCAGGGCAGAACTGGTGGCGCTCGTGCGCAAAAAGGACAAGATGTGGAAATTGAATTCCCGGTATTTCTTGAAGAAACGTTAGTCGATACCGTTAAACCAATTGAGTTTATGCTGCCGCAGCGAGACAGTAGTGGCCGTGTATCTGAAGTTAAAAAATCGCTTAAAGTTAAAATTCCTGCCGGCTCGGTTAATGGCGAACGCATTCGCTTAAAAGGCCAAGGTGGATTAGGTTCGGCAAATGGCCCTAATGGCGATTTGTATTTGCAAATTCGCTTAGTGCCTCATCCATTATTTGACGTTGAGGGGCATGACCTAAATATAGTGGTACCTCTTGCACCATGGGAAGCTGCTTTGGGCACTAAAATAAATTTACCTACATTAGCCGGAAAAATCCAACTAACTATTCCAGCTAATAGTCAATCGGGTCAACGTTTACGCATTAAAGGTAAAGGGTTAATTAGTAAAAAAGCCAAAGGTGACTTATTTGCTGTGATTAAAATTGTTAATCCAGCATTGAGTGATGATGTTAGCAAAAAGCTTTGGCAAGAGCTGGCCGAAAAAGCCCATTTTGACCCCCGTAGCAATTGGAGCAAGTCATAATGAAAATTATCGAGGCACCACAAGGCAATTTACTCACTAGCCAAGAATTGTGTGTGAGTAGTGATATTAGCGAAGCCATATTATATGAATTGGTTGAGCACAGCATTGCTATTCCTATTGAGGGCGAGCGCGTTACAGAATGGCAATTTACGGTATCAACAGTGATCTTAGTTAAAAAGGCTGCGCGTATTCAGCATGACTTATCGTTAGATTGGTCTGCTATTGCTTTGGTTTTACAATTATTGGATGAACGGGATGAGTTGATTGCTGAAAACCAAATGTTAAAGCAGCACTTAAGTCGATTTAAACATTTAGAATAAAAAATAGTGGTTAAATTTTAAATGCGAGTAGCTAGCTATTTTTATGGAGCTAGCTCAGCACTTTTATAATAGTGAGCTTTTGGTGCTTAAATATTTTTTATTCGTGAAATAAGAGTAAGTAAAGCGTCAATAAATGCGTAAAAATAGCCGACTATTCAGATAAAAAAGGTGAATATTGCAGAGTTGATTTGGTATAAGCGTAAAACTGCGTTAAAGTTTACAGCGAACTAATTAGAGGATAAACAGCAGACAATGTCGGAAATTCAATTTTTAAATGTAGACCTAGAGCTTGAGTCAAAGCAAGATATTAGCGTGCTTGTAGCTGACCTAAAAAAAATCGCCACTATTTTACATTATGATAAAGACGAATACCGTCAGTTAGCGCGTATAGAAGTAACAGGCGAAATATCTTCACCGGATAAAGCAATTAACCACTTATGTGAGTTAGTAGAGTCATGCTCGCGGGCTGCACTTAAGCAATGGTTGAGTTGTTCGCGCCGTACCTTTGATATTGGTTTTGAATCGGGCACTTCGCCAAAGTGTTTTAACCAAGCGCTGCACGCCGATACATTATTACGTATATCGGCAATTGGTGCAGGCATGGAAATTACTATTTACCCGCTAGAAAAATAGCGTTAGCCTTTGCGCTCTACAACAGCTGCGGTCATTTTTGATACGCAGCAAAGCTCGCCGCGACTATTCGTTATTTTTATTTCCCATACTGAGCTACGTTTGCCAATATGAAACGCTTTTGCGGTGGCGGTTAAGGTGCCATTACGCGAGGCTTTTAAATGGCTGGCACTGATCTCTTGCCCTACACAATAAAATTTAGTGAAGTCGACCACAAAATTAGCCGCGTAGCTGGCAACACTTTCGGCTAAAACCACGTTTGCTCCGCCATGCACCATGCCTATAGGGTTATGGTGCGCAGGAATTGCTGGCATAGTGGCAACTAAGTAATCATCACCAATTTCAGTTATTTCAATCCCCATGGTTTTCATCAGTGTACCTTGGCCATTTATGCCTTGGTCTAACTGCTTACAAAACGCTAAAGTAATAGGTTGATGCCAAATACTCATTGTTACTCCTTTAAAGGTTGAAAACGATAACCGATAATACGATTTTTCATGGCGATATGATAGCCAAATTAGTGCAGCTACTGCATGGTAATACAGTGCTACTTTTTGCTTTCTACATAGTGCTTAATTTCATCGAGATCTTTTTTTAGCATTTTACGCATCGAACTTTTAAGAAAAAACCCTATCACTGCAGAGATCATTTTTACCCAAATAGACTCAGAGCTATCAGAAAAAGTCATGGTTAAACAGGTGCTAGGTTCGGCGGCGGTAAGTGACAGCTTAGTGGTATAAACTGCCCCGCCATTTTCTGCGCGAGTGCAATAGTATTCATTAGTAACAGCTTCGGTGATCCACATGGTTTCTGAGGCTGCTTTGCCAAAAATTTTTCGTGTTTCTAACCATTTTAGGCCCACTAGCCCTTGTGGTGGCTTCTCGATTATTTTTACATCAATAATGCCAGACAGCATATTGGCACTGTTTTCGATGTCAGTTATTGCCGCCCATACTTTACGTTTAGGACCGTTAATTATTACCGCTACAGTGATATTCATAACACTCTCCGTTAATTCACATTGATGAAGTTAAGGCCCATTACAAAAACGATAGTTAACTAATTTTTAATAACAGCAACAACTTAGTAGTTATGTAATTAATGTAACGTAAAACTAACACTATCGTGATCTGCGTAATTTTATCTGTAATTTACTTGGTAATTTTAAGCTTAGACCAATGCCACCTTTGGCAGCAAAGGCGAGGAGTAATTTAAATTTGCGATTTTCAGATAACTGTATATACTCACAGTTAAATGTACTGTATGGAAAACCAGTTGTATGCGACCATTAACTAACCGCCAAGCGCAAATACTCGAACTTATTAAAGTGTTTATTAAAGACACTGGTATGCCTCCTACACGCGCAGAAATTGCACAAACATTAGGCTTTAAAAGTGCTAATGCAGCAGAAGAGCATTTAAAAGCGCTGGCTAAAAAAGGCGCTATTAAAATGAAACCAGGCGCTAGCCGTGGTATTCAACTTATTGAAGAAGATGAACCAGAACAACTTGGTTTACCGTTAATAGGCCGTGTAGCTGCCGGCGAACCTATTTTGGCGCAACAACATGTTGAGAGCCATTGTAAAATTGACCCGTTAATGTTTAAACCCGCTGCCGATTTTTTATTGCGTGTAAATGGTATGAGCATGCGAGATATTGGTATTATGGATGGTGATTTACTGGCTGTTCATCGCACTCAAGTTGCCGAAAATGGCCAAGTTATTGTTGCCCGCGTTGATGACGATGTAACGGTAAAACGCTTAGAAAAAGCAGGCAAAAAAGTATTATTGCATGCTGAAAATAAAGAATTTTCGTCGATAGAAGTGGATCTTGAAAACGAATCTTTTAATATTGAAGGCTTAGCTGTTGGGGTTATTCGTAATGCTGACTGGATGTGACAATTAAGCTGTTATAGCTATGTAAAATATCGGCATAATTTAATAGCTCAGATAATTAATGCGCACTTTTTTTTGCGCTTTTTTTTGCCTTTTTTTTGTGAAAATTCCGCTGCAATGAAAAAATTATATTAAGTTTATGTTTTTTATCATTTAAGTATTTAATACTCGTTATCGCTGTCTTTTTATTTGTAACCCTTGCTGTTGCTCACTTCCTGCTTAGAACAAAATTAAATAAATCCCATATTTACGCTAATCCCCTAATATTATTTGATTATTTTTCAAACTAAAACTTGCTAGTTGTTCAATTATTAACTAATTGTTAATGGGCTGGACTAACAATAACTCACAGCTTTAGTTTTGAGAAAATATATTTATATATCCGGCAGCAATACAAAAATAAAAAATAACAAATTGGCATTTAAAGCTTATGTCTTTTTGTTTTGCACTCGCAACAGTATTAAAGGAGCTGTCACATGGGTAAATTGAGCTCTACCTTGTGGCTTATATTGTTTGTTTTTCCGCAGTTAGCATTGGCAAATAGCCAATATAATATGCGCAAAGGCGTAACCGATATAAGTAATAATGTTTATCAACTACACATGACCATATTTTTAATATGCTGTGTAATAGGCGTGATTGTATTTGCCGTTATGTTTTGGGCACTTATTCATCATCGTAAATCTAAAGGAGCAGTTGCTGCTCAATTTCACGAAAGTACCAAAGTAGAAATACTCTGGACAGCAATTCCATTTGTTATTTTAATAGCAATGGCAGTCCCCGCAACTAAAACATTAATAGCGATGGAAGATGCCAGTAAAGCGGATATCACTATTAAAGTAACTGGTTCACAATGGAAATGGCATTACGAATATATGGGGGAAGATGTTGAGTTTTACTCAATACTTGCCACACCGCAAAATGAAATTGCTAACCTAGCCGATAAAAACCCCAACTATTTACTTGAGGTAGATAAGCCTCTGGTATTACCGATCAATAAAAAAGTACGCTTTTTAATGACCTCCGACGATGTTATTCATTCTTGGTGGGTGCCCGATTTTGCTATTAAAAAAGATGCAAACCCGGGGTTTATTAACGAAACGTGGACCAACATAAACGAAGTCGGTATTTATCGCGGTCAGTGTGCTGAGCTATGCGGTAAAGATCATGGCTTTATGCCAGTGGTAGTAGAGGCTAAGTCAGAGGCCGATTTTAAAGTTTGGCTAGCAGATGCTAAACAAGCAAAGCAAAAAGCAGCAGCAGCAGATGCTGCATTACTTGACCAAACACTCCCTAAAGAAGAATTAATGACTTTGGGTGAGCAAGTGTATATGGCCAATTGTGCTGCATGTCATCAGCCCACAGGGTTAGGTTTGCCAGGCGTTTTTCCTGCACTTAAAGGCAGCCCGATAGTGCTTGGCGATATAAAAGACCACATTGATATTGTTATTCACGGAAGCCCCGGCACAGCCATGCAAGCCTTTGCTAAACAGCTCTCTATAAAGCAATTAGCAGCGGTAATTACTTATAAGCGTAATGCATGGGGTAATGATACCGGTGATGTAATTCAACCAAGTGAAATACAGGCAGCACTTGATGCCGATGGGGAGGCGAACTAATGAGTAGCATAGTAGAACAACCTGACATTAATGAAGCTCACCACGCTCATCATCCTGCTAAAGGCTTTAAGCGCTGGTTATATACCACAAATCATAAAGATATAGGTAGCTTGTACTTAATTTTTTCGCTAACTATGTTTTTTATTGGTGGTGCTATGGCTATGGTGATCCGCGCTGAGTTATTTCAGCCAGGATTGCAATTAGTCGATCCTCACTTTTTTAATCAAATGACCACGGTTCATGGGTTGATTATGGTATTTGGTGCCGTTATGCCGGCCTTTACTGGCTTAGCTAACTGGATGGTGCCATTAATGATTGGCGCGCCTGATATGGCCTTACCCCGAATGAATAACTGGAGTTTTTGGATTTTACCATTCGCGTTTTTAATTTTATTATCATCGCTATTAATGCCCGGTGGCGGTCCTGCGTTTGGTTGGACTTTTTATGCGCCGCTGTCCACAACCTACAGTAATGACAATACCGCCATGTTTGTATTTGCTGTGCATATTATGGGTATTAGCTCCATTATGGGGGCAATTAATGTAATTGTAACCATAGTTAACTTGCGTGCCCCAGGCATGACTTGGATGAAGGTCCCTATGTTTGTATGGACTTGGCTGATAACGGCATTTTTATTAATTGCGGTTATGCCGGTACTCGCAGGTGCAGTGACCATGGTGCTCACCGATAAATACTTTGCAACCAGCTTTTTTGATGCAGCTGGTGGCGGTGATCCGGTGATGTTTCAGCACATATTTTGGTTTTTTGGCCACCCCGAAGTATACATAATGATTTTGCCGGCTTTTGGCATTATTTCTACTATAGTTCCTACCTTTTCGCGTAAAAAACTTTTTGGTTATTCCTCCATGGTATATGCCACGGCGTCAATTGCGTTGTTGAGTTTTACAGTGTGGGCGCATCATATGTTTACTACCGGTATGCCGGTGGCTGGCGAGCTATTTTTTATGTACGCGACTATGCTGATATCGGTGCCCACTGGAGTAAAAATATTTAATTGGGTAGCCACTATGTGGCGCGGTTCAATTACGTTTGAAGTCCCCATGCTGTTTAGTATTGCTTTTATTGTGTTGTTTACCTTAGGTGGTTTTTCGGGATTGATGCTGGCCATTACACCGGCTGATTTTCAGTACCATGATACCTACTTTGTAGTGGCACATTTTCATTATGTACTGGTAACGGGAGCGGTGTTTTCTATTATGGCAGGCGCGTATTATTGGCTGCCTAAATGGACTGGCAATATGTATAACATAGCGCTGGCTAAATGGCATTTTTGGTTATCGCTGGTAAGCGTAAATGTATTGTTTTTTCCTATGCACTTTGTAGGGCTTGCAGGCATGCCACGCCGTATACCCGACTATGCGCTACAGTTTGCTGACTTTAACGCCATTATTAGTATTGGCGGCTTTGCCTTTGGATTATCGCAGTTGTTGTTTGTAGCTGTAGTGATTAAATGCGCACGCGGCGGCGACAAGGTTCCTGCAAAAGTGTGGGAAGGCGCAGAAGGACTGGAGTGGGAGGTAGATTCACCTGCTCCGTACCATACATTTTCAACACCACCGGAAATTAAATAATGATACACGCACCGCTACTTAAGCGCTTAGTTGTTATTTGCTTAGCCATGTTCGCATTTGCATTTGCGTTAGTGCCTTTGTATGACGTGTTTTGTGATATTACCGGCATTAACGGTAAGCCATCATTAGAGCAAGCAAAGCAAAGCACGCAAGTAATACAAAATCGCGAAATAAGTGTGAGCTTTACCACGCATGCACAAAGCGGTGCACCCTTTGCTGTGAAGTCTAAAGAGTACAGTGTTGCGGTAAAGCCCGGTGCTATGCGTGAGGTAATGTTTAGCGCCAAAAATAATAGTGACCAAGATAAAGTAATGCAGGCAGTGCCTTCGGTATCACCCGGTAGAGCAGCAAAATACTTACATAAAATAGCGTGTTTTTGTTTTGATCAACAGCCATTAAAAGCAGGTGAAGAACTAGAGTTTACGTTGCTTTTTTATGTTGATACCGCACTACCAAGTGACATTGAAGAGTTAACTTTATCTTATACGGTATTTGATATTAGTGAGCGGCTAGCAGCCAATAACAACTAGCCTAACTAGTGACAACCAGGAGCAAATAAAATGAAGCAAGAATATGAGCATTATTATGTACCAGATCAAAGCCCATGGCCGATTGTTGGCGCAGTAGCATTATTTTTTATTGCAGTAGGTGCAGCTCTAACCGTAATGAGTGCCGGTAAAGAAGGTGACAGTGGCATTTATATTTTGTACGCAGGTATAGCAGTACTGCTGTATATGTTGTTTAGCTGGTTTAAAAACGTGATTGATGAGGCCGGGAAAGGCTTATATTCAGCGCAAATGGACCGCTCTTTTCGACAAGGAATGAGTTGGTTTATTTTTTCTGAAGTAATGTTTTTTATGGCATTTTTTGGCGCACTTTTTTACGCCCGTATGCTTTCTGTGCCTTGGCTTGGTGGTGCCGATAACAATGCCATGACTAACGAAGTGCTTTGGCCTACATTTGAAGCTGTGTGGCCATTAATTACCACGCCAGGGGGCGACACTACCCAAGCTATGGGATGGCAAGGTCTACCGCTGATTAACACCTTAATTTTATTGACCTCATCAGTTACTTTGCATTTTGCCCATGTGGCAATAGAAAGTGATAAACGCGGCCAGTTAAAAGTGTTTTTAGGACTGACTATTTTATTGGGTGCAGTTTTTTTAGGCCTACAAGTAGAAGAATATATTCATGCGTATAACGATTTAAACTTAACATTAGATGCCGGTATTTATGGCAGCACGTTCTTTTTACTTACGGGTTTTCATGGCATGCATGTGACCTTAGGAACTATTATTTTATTGGTAGTATTTTTACGAATTTTAAAAGGACACTTTACTAAAGATAAGCACTTTGCTTTTCAAGCGGCGGCTTGGTACTGGCATTTTGTTGATGTAGTTTGGTTATGCTTATTTATATTTGTGTATGTGCTGTAGTTATTAAAGGGGCGTTATTGCCGCTAATAAAGCCAAGTTTTAGTGCGGCAATAACAACTATTAATACCACCACAGAAAATAATACGCGACGACCTAAAAAGTGAGACATAGGTCGTCCTTGGGTTTTTCCAGAGACCATAATAAATAAAGCGCGAAACAAGTTAAAAAGTATAAATAATAACAACAATACAATAAAAATTTTAATCATCACTAGGTTGACCCTTTATGCAGTTAATTAGATGGCGTGAACAAAAGTTTAGCTCAATAATCACCATTTGTATGGTGGTGATTGTAGTTTTGGTGTGTGTGCGTTTAGGTTTTTGGCAGTTAGAACGTGCGACACACAAACAACAGCAGTTAGCTTCTATTGCAACGCTGCAAACGCGCGGTGTAATGAGCTGGCAGCAAATGCTTAAACTACCTAGTAACTGGAATAAAACAGGATTGTTAGTTGAGTTAACAGGGCATTTTATTAACGATGAATATTGGCTTTTAGACAACCAAGTTTATAACGGGCAGGTGGGTTATGACTTACTGGCACTGTTAAAGCCAAATAACGAAACACATGCCATTTTGGTTAATTTAGGCTGGATAAAAGCTCCCCTATCGCGCGATACATTACCTAAAGTAACCCTACCTAAACACGCTTTTACGCTTACTGCTCAAATAAAAGAAAATAACCTCACTGCTTTTAGCCTCGAGAGTAAAACCAATAACATTGATTTACCAAAGCGAGTGCAAACAATTGAATTAAATAAGTTGAGCGAACAAAGCCAGCAATTATTAGTTAATTTTATGGCGTATCGCCAAGGTAGCGGCGATGCAATAGGTATACCTCACTATACCGCGGTTGTTATGAGCCCACAAAAACACCACGCTTATGCGGTGCAATGGTTTTTAATTGCGCTGGCGTGCGTTTTAGTGGCTATTTTTGCAAGTAAAAAAAGGACACATAATGAAAAATAACCCCCTTTTACTGTTTGTCATTTGCTGCGCTATTCCGCTAATTTTAGCGTACAGCGCGCTTAAATTAGATTGGTTACCTACCGCCATTACTAACAATGGTGAGTTTTTACAGCAACAGGTTAAATATGAAAATTGGCCGCAAAACAATCATAAGCAATGGACTATTGCCCTAAATTACTCCAATGGATGTACTACGCCTTGTAGTGAGCAATTAGCCGCACTAAATAATTTATACATAGCGCTAGGCAAAAACCAGAATAAAGTAGATGTCGCCGTGATAGGCGAAGTAAAAGCTGCCAACTCCCCGTGGAAAAGTATAGATGCGCAACCAAACTTACAACCGGCTAGTTTGTATTTAATCGACCATATGGGGCTTGTAGTGCTTGAGTATCCATTTAAAACACAGCCACAGGAAAATAGATTAGTACAAAAAGGACTATTAAAAGATCTAAAAAAATTACTGAGTTATTCTCGTTCGAGCTAAGTAGGAAGATGCCATGTATAAAAATTATAAAAACTGGGTATTAATAACGGGCTTATTGGCTTTGATAGTAGTGGCGTTGGGTGCTTATACTCGCTTAAGTGATGCCGGGTTGGGTTGCCCAGATTGGCCAGGATGTTATGGTTTTTTAACTGTACCCAAACATGAAGCCGATATAGCGCAAGCAGCACAAAGTTATCCCGATATGATGTTTGAAACCGCTAAAGCATGGAAAGAAATGATTCATCGCTACTTTGCCGGTACGCTAGGCTTGCTCATATTAGCCTTATTTGTATATGCTTTTTTAAAACGTCAATCGCCAACAACGCCAGTTAAATTACCATTACTACTGTTATTGTTAGTGATATTTCAGGCTGCATTAGGTATGTGGACGGTTACGATGAATTTACAGCCGTTAATAGTGATGGGCCACTTACTTGGTGGCTTTAGTATTTTAGCGCTGCTCACTTTATTATATTTACGATTAAACGCCAAGCCAATAATGGGGGGAGATGCAGGTGCAAGACGCTACTTTGGTTTAAGCCTAGTGGCGCTTAGCGTACTAATTATACAAATAGCATTAGGAGGTTGGTTGGCTGCAAATTACGCTGCTCCGCATTGTAATGGCTTGCCTTTATGTAGTAATGCCCAGCCATTTTCGCTTAGTAGTGTGTTTCAGCTCCCGCTTGAGCATGGTAACTACGAGTTTGGCGTCCTGTCGCAGCAAGCACGTATGTCGATTCATTTATTACACCGTATTTGGGCATTAGTTACTTGCATAGTATTGGCATTAATTATGTGGCGAATATACAGCCGTGCCTACTCGCAAAAAATAAAAAGCTGCGCCGTTAGCGTGTTAGTTGTCTTATTTTGCCAAATTGCTTTAGGCCTCGCAGTGGTGCATTGGCATATTCCGTTAAGTATGGCACTGGCACATAACTTAATGGCTGCCATACTGTTATTAACTTTAATTAGATTATGCTATTACCTCAAAGCACGAACTTAAAAGCACGAACCTAAAATTACAAATAGAAAGGAGCGTTGTTATGGCACTTACAATAGATAAAAAAGCAATACAACCTATAAATACACTACCGCTAATTACACGTAGTTATAATTTACTACAGGATTATTTAGCCATTAGTAAATTTAAAGTAGTCGCTATGTTGGTACTGACCGCGTGGGTTGGTTTGGCGCTAGCACCCGATGTAGGCAGAGGCATGGGTGTACAGTTTATAAGCTTACTTGGCATAGGATTGCTTTCAGCAGCAGCAGCGGTAATTAACCATGTTGTTGATAGCGAAATAGACAGCAAAATGGCGCGTACTCGTCATCGCCCTGTAGCTAAAGGCCGCTTAAGTAAGGCACATGCACTGAGTTTTGCAGCAATAATAGGTGTGGCAGGTTTTATTATGCTAATGCTATGGGCAAATACCCTTACCGCCATATTAACCTTATTTGCGCTGGTGGGTTATGCCTTTGTATACACCTCTTTTTTAAAGCGCGCTACACCACAAAATATTGTTATTGGTGGCCTTGCTGGCGCTATGCCACCCTTATTGGGTTGGGTGTCTGAAACAGGGCAAATGGCAGCTGCACCTTGGCTACTAGTGATGATTATTTTTACGTGGACCCCTCCACACTTTTGGGCCTTAGCTATAGCTCGTAAGAGCGATTACGCACGGGCTAAAATTCCTATGTTACCGGTTACGCATGGTATCGATTTTTCTAAAACCTGTGTGGTTGCTTACTCTGTGTTACTGGCAATTGTGTGTATATTTCCTTATTTGATAGGAATGTCGGGGTTAATTTATTTAATCGGCGCATCTGGATTAAATGCAGTCTTTATTTATAAAGCGATTAAATTAAAACTAGCCGCTAACGACGACACTGCTATGGATTTATTTCGCTTTTCAATTATTCATTTAATGGTACTCTTTATCATATTATTTATAGATAAATGGCTACTATTATGAAGCAATTATGGCTAGGGTTAGTTATTGTTTTAACACTGTTTTTATCGGCGTGCTCAGATGATAATGCACCGCCAGACGTTAATGCTTTAGTGTACGAGAATGCTAAACCTTTAGCCGACTTTAGTTTAGATGATCAACATGGCGAATTGGTTACTAAGCAGCAATTTTTAGGGCAATGGAATTTAGTGTTTTTAGGCTACACCAGCTGCCCCGATATTTGCCCGTTAACACTGGCTAAACTAAATGCGGTGTATAAAAATTTACGTAGTGATTACCCAGTGCAAATTTGGTTTGTATCGGTAGATCCCAAACGAGATACCCCAGCAAAACGCAAAGACTATATTGATTACTTTAATCCCGATTTTTTAGCGGTTTCGGGGGAGCACAAACACCTTTTTCCTATGGTGAGAGGGTTAGGCTTAATTTACGCTATTAGTGATAGTAGCGAGTCAGAGTATGCAGTTGATCATAGTGCTTCAGTGGCTATGGTCGATGGCAATGGGGCGGTAAGAGCAATATTTAAACCTGAATTTAAACAAGGTAGCGTGCCGTTAATAAACTCCAAAGAGTTAACTCAAGAATTTAAAAAAATAGCTGATTATTATAAAAACTAGTTATTTAAACAGTAAATTAAAAAGGAGCCCTAGGCTCCTTTTTTACTACTGTAATTAAAACTATTCAATAACCCAAGGCTGCGAAAACCAAAAATAGCTACCAGCATTGTTAATTGCAGGGGCGGTACAATTAAAGCGCGAACGACCTTTATTGAGCGCTTTAGGTGAGGTGACTTCTACTGTGTTTTTATTTATCCAGGTTAAATTAGCCTGGCCAACACTCGATACATAACAAGCAAACTGACTTTTATGAAAATCCCCCATAGTAAACTCAATAGTGAGTTTGGGTGGGTTTTGCGCCGTTACACTGTCTTCATAAGTGAGCGCGGTTATATTAAATGCGCGAGAATTCAATTTAGTGATCAGCGTATCTAATTTACTATAAAAGCCCGAAGCCGGAAAACGCGGTAAGCGACTAAAGTTAGAATCTTTATTTACAGCGCCAGAATGCTGACCTATACCAATAAAACCAAGCTCGGTTACTAGGGCTTGTAACTTATTGTTAAACTCGCCATACGGATAAGCTAAATATTTATAATCATGGCCAATTTCTGTTTTTATACGCTGCTGTGAATGTAGGATGTCTTGTTTAATGCGGGCTTGCCATTGTGCATCGCTTTCGTTTGCAAGCATATGGTGTAAGTAATCGTGTTGGCCACTATGATTGGCAATAAGTGCGCCTTTTTTTGCTAGCTCTTGGAGTTTATCCCAGCCCATTACATAGCCTTTACCTTCGTCTATTAGCTTAGGATTGACAAAAATTGTGTACGGATAGCCAAACTTTTCTAAAATTGGCGCTGCTTGCTCGTAATTATTGTTGTAACCATCATCGAAAGTAATAGCGACGGTTTTATCTGGTAAAGTGTGTTTTTGCTGCAACGCAGTTATCAGCTCATCTAAAGGAATAACATTAAAGTTATGCTCTTTTAAATAACTTAAGTGCTCAGTAAAAGTGCTCGCGCTAACACTGGTTACCGCCGGAAGGGTTTCACTAACGTGATGATACTGTAAAATAACGGCTGCTTGAGCGCGCAGTGAAATACTAATAAGGATAAATAATACTAAATGAAACAATTTCTTATACATAATAAAGCACACCATAAAAGCTTGTTGTTGTTAGCGGGTCCGATGATATTATCAAATATTACCGTCCCACTGTTAGGAATTGTTGATACTGCAGTAATTGGCCACTTAGGGAGCGCTCATTATTTAGCCGGTATTGCGCTGGGATCTGCGGTTATATCAATATTATTTTGGCTCGCAGGCTTTTTAAGAATGAGCACCACAGGGTTAGTGGCACAAGCTTATGGGCAAAACGATTTAACCCAATTGGCGGCGTTATTAAAACGCAGCTTAGTGCTTTCTTGCTTTGTTGCCGTATTGCTTATCGCCTTATCGCCTTTAATAAAACACGCCATTGCATTTTTATCGGCGGCCAATAGCGACGTGCTTACGCAAGCGTATCAGTATTTTAGTATTCGTATTTTTAGTGCGCCTGCGGCCTTATGTAATTTAGTACTATTAGGTTGGATGCTAGGTATGCATTATGGCCGTGGGCCGTTTTATTTATTATTAGTGACTAATATTACCAATATAGTGCTCGACATATATTTTGTTGTATACCTAGATTGGGCAGTAGCAGGCGCTGCATGGGCGTCACTTATTGCCGATTACACCGCGTTAGTTTTTGCCGTGGTGTTAGTTATTAAATTAGCTAAAAAACGCGGCATAAAACTAAGCGTACCAGGTTGGTTTAGCATTACAAAAATGACAAACCTACTAAGCTTAAACCGTGATATTTTTATTCGCTCATTTATTTTACAGCTCTGCTTTAGCTTTATGACCTTTTACGGCGCACGAATTGGCGAAACCACGCTAGCAGCAAATGCAGTATTACTTAACTTTTTAATGTTGGTAAGCTTTGCACTCGACGGTATTGCTTATGCCAGTGAGGCAAAAGTAGGGCATGCTAAAGGTCAACAAAGTGTAAAAAATATTGAGCTTTGGGTAAGAATAAGTGTGTTTTGGGGCGCGCTATTTGCCTTAGCATACAGTTTGTTTTTTGCTATATTTGGCCGCTATATTATTACGCTATTAACTAATGTGCCGGAAGTGATCACCACGGCTACGCTGTACTTGCCTTGGATTATAGCCTTGCCATTATTGGCAATGAGTTGCTTTTTATTTGATGGTGTATTTGTTGGACTTACCCGGGCAAAGGCAATGCGAAATAGTATGTTGCTCTCAGCAAGTGTTGGTTTTTTTGGTGTATTTGCAGTGTTTCATCAGTGGGAGAATAATGGTTTATGGTTAGCAATGAGCTGCTTTATGCTAATGCGAGGAGTAACATTAATAGTGAAATACCAAAAGTTAAAGGCAAATAATCAGTTATTAGATTAAGGTAATTTGGTGGCTTATTTCCATAGGTCGGGGTCGTGGTTTTTAGGCTCAATATTTTTAAGTACTTGTGAAAAGCGATTAGCAAAAATACCGCTGTAGCCCCAAGCAGCAAAAAACAAAGCTGGCACTAAAATAACAACGCCAATAATTTGCAAGCTGTAGTGACTGTAATAGCCTAAAAAAATAAATATCACGGCTAGCACAAACAGTGCTACGCCGCGAAAAAAACGCTTTAAGCTAAGCTTAGGGTTGCTCCCTAAGCTATATATAAGCGACTTTAGCATTAAAAATGCTTATTAATAGTAAGAATGATCGCCCGCTTGGTGCTCAGTAATATCGGCAACACCAGTGATCTCTTCAAACTTTTCGATCATCTCTTTTTCAATGCCTTCTTTTAACGTGACATCGATCATAGAACAACCATTACAACCACCGCCAAACTGTAATACAGCAATACCTGCAGCGGTAATTTCCACTAAGCTTACTTGGCCACCGTGGTTAGCAAGTTGTGGATTTACTTCGGTTTCTAGCATGTGTTGTACGCGTTCGTTTAACGATGCATCACCGCTAATTTTACGCGCTTTAGCATTAGGTGCTTTTAGTGTTAACTGAGTACCCATTTTGTCGGTAACAAAATCAATTTCAGCGTCTTCTAAAAAGGGTGCACTTTCTGCATCTACAACGCCGTCAAAACCATTAAAGTTTAGGCGAATATCGCTGTCTTCTACAGCGTCTTCTGGACAATAAGAAACACCACATTCCGCTTGTGATGTACCAGGGTTTACAACAAAAACACGAATGTTGGTTTGTTGTGCTTGATCTGCTAATAGTTTAGCAAAATGCGCTTGTGCTGTTTCGGAAATTGAAATCATAAGACCGTCTATACTTGACTAAATTACTCGGATACTGCATATCATACCCCGCTCATCGTGTTGCGGCTAGTGTTGAGCGTAAAAAGTTGGCATCTATTTTAAGCAATGCTAGCGTGCAAACAACAAACATTTTATGAGTAAATTATATGCGTATAATAATAAAAATAACATTAATGATAATGGTGGCAATACTGAGTTTTTCAACTCAAGCTAAACCATTGTCTTACTACTTTGCAGAGGATGTTGAGTTTGATCCAAGTATACCCACTCCAGAGCAAGTGCTTGGTTATCAAGTAGGTGAGTGGCATGTAAGGCACGATCAGTTGGTGCGTTATATGGAAATACTAGCACAAAAAAGTGATCGAATTAATTTTGAAGTAATAGGGCGCACGCACGAACAGCGACCATTAGTGATGCTGACTATTACCGCCGCCAATAAATTAAAAAATATAGAGCAAATTCGCCAAGCCCATTTAGCGCGTTTAACGCCTAGCAACACGCAATCACCAGAGCAGCCTGGTGTTGTATGGATGGGTTACAGCGTACATGGTAATGAGTCGTCGGGCAGTAATTCTGCATTGCTGGTGGCGTATTACTTAGCCGCAGCGCAAGGTAATGAAATAAATGAGTTATTAAATAATACCGTTATTTTACTCGACCCTTCACTTAATCCCGATGGTTTAGCTCGTTTTGCTAATTGGGCTAATAGTAATCGTGGTATGAACTTATCGTCAGACCCCGTTACCCGAGAACACGTGGAAAGCTGGCCAAGTAGCCGTACTAATCATTACTGGTTTGACTTAAACCGCGACTGGTTATTACTACAACACCCAGAATCGCGTGCGCGTATTGCAAAGTTTCATCAGTGGAAACCAAATATTTTAACCGACTTTCATGAAATGGGGCCAAACAGCAGTTACTTTTTTCAGCCCGGTATTCCATCGCGTAAACACCCGATTACGCCTGATGAAAATGTCAGCTTAACTAAAGCAATTGCAAATTATCATGCTAAAACATTAGACGAAAATAATGCGCTATACTTCACCGAAGAAAGCTTTGATGACTTTTATTACGGTAAAGGCTCAACTTATCCAGACGTAAATGGTGGCGTAGGTATTTTATTTGAACAAGCCAGTTCGCGCGGGCATATTCAAGAAACCGTAAATGGGCCTCTCAGCTTTGCTTTTACTATTAAAAACCAGCTGCTTACTAGTTTATCAACATTTAAAGCCGCGATAGACAACCGCCAAGCCTTACTCGATTACCAAGCTAAGTTTTATAACCAGGCGATAGATTTAGCAGCCGATGAAAGCTTTCAAGGTTATGTAGTTGCAGGTGCAGCCGATAACACCCGAGTTAACGACTTTTTAAGCATACTGCAACAGCACCAAATTAACGCTTACCCTTTAACAAAAGAGCTAAAAGCAGGTGGTGAAACTTATTCTAGCAATAGCTATTTTGTGCCTTTAGCACAGCCACAATACCGTTTAGTTAAAGCTATTTTTAGCGAACAAAAAAACTTTGCCGATAACACTTTTTACGATGTATCTGGCTGGACACTAGCGCATGCATTTAATTTACCCTTTGCTAAAGTAACCAGTAGTTGGGGATTAAAAGTTGCTGATAACGCATGGCAACAAGCCGCTACACCGCGCTTTGCACAACTTAATGAAGGGTATGCATTTGGCTTTTCGTGGGATGATACCTTGGCGCCAAAAATGCTCAATAGTTTACTGCAGCAAGGGGTAAAAGCCCGTGTTGCATTAAATTCATTAACGGCTAAGTCAGTAAACAGCGAAGAAGTAAATTTTGCAGCGGGGAGTATTATTATTCCTGCAGGGTTACAAACAAATAGTGATTGGATAGCACAGCTTAATCAGGCGCAAAATGAGTTTGGCATTGCTATTAAGCCAATAACGTCAGGATTAACCAGTAAAGGTGCCGATTTAGGGTCACGCTCAATGGCGGTGCTTAGCGCTCCCAAAGTGCTGCTGTTAGGCGGTAAAGAGGTAAGCCAATATGAAGCTGGAGAAGTGTGGTACTACCTAGACCGTTTTGTAGGTGTTGCTCCAACCATTGTTGAGCTAGAGCGTTTGGGCTCAATTGAGCTAAGTAATTACAGCCATATTGTGCTGGCTCATGGTAACTACAGTGGTTTATCTGACGCTGATAAAGTGGCCATAAAAGGTTGGGTTAGAAAAGGCGGTGTTATTTGGGGTCACAAAGGCGGTGCTAAATTTTTAGCGGATCAGCAACTATTAAAAGCCAGCTACTTGTCTCGCAAAGAAGTAGCCAGTGCGTTTAAAACCGACGGTTTAAACTATGCTGATAAAGAGCATTTAGCTGGGCGTCAGCGTATTGCAGGCGCTATTTTTAATACCCATGTAGATTTAACTCACCCACTTACCTTTTCATTACCACGTAATACGCTACCTGTATTTAAAAATAGCACTTGGTTGCTGGAGACCTCAGAGGCACCGTTTGTTAATGTGCTTACCTATACTGAGCAGCCATTACTTGCGGGCTTTACCGATGCTGTAAATGTTACTCAAGTTGCCGGCGCAGCAGGCTTAATTGCGCACTCTTACGGGCGTGGAGCAGTAATTGGTATGACCGACGATCCGGTGTTTAGAGGTTATTGGTACGGTACGAGTAGGTTACTTAGTAACGCATTGTTTTTTGGCCACACGTTTCGGGTAAGTGGCGACTAACTATTAAAATTTTAAATAGGCGTTAAGCAAGTGGTAAAAGCCCACACTTGTTTAGCGCCTGCCTGTTTTAAAGCCTGGGTGGCTGCATTAAGTGTAGCGCCTGTGGTCATAATATCATCAACAATTGCCACCGTTTTACCACTCATATCTGCAGTACATATAAATGCGTCTTTTAAATTTTTAACCCGCTTAGCTTTAGTTAGCTTAGATTGTGCGTGCGTTTTTTTATTACGTAACAGCGAATCACTAAGTAAATTAAAAGATGATAAACACGGTTGCCATACTTGTGTTACTTGATTAAAACCGCGCTGAAAAAATCGACTTTTATGCAGTGGTAATATAATAAAGGTATCGGGCAGCGGGTAATCAGGAGTAAAAAAAGTACTCAATTGTTTAGTAATAACTTGTTGTAATGCATTTTTATAATGTATTTGATTATTAAACTTAAGTTGCTTCAGCCATTGCTCAAAAGGGGGCTGGTAAAACGCACAGGAAAATAACTTATCAAATTCGCAGTTAGGAAACATTTCAATAATATCAGGGCGATATAGCAAGTTTTTTTGCTCGCTTAAATCAAATAATGGTAAATCTTCTAAGCAATACTCACACAAGCCCAGCGCGGCTGGGACTGGGCCTTGGCAAAGTACGCAATGCGACTCAAACAGCCAATTTATAAATGCGTGCTTCATCGGGTAAATATACTCATTACAATCGCCTAGTTAAACGCTATTATAAACTTCAGTTTGGTTAAGGTTTGGCAAATATGCAAAATGAATTAGTGTTACTACATGGTTGGGGTATGAACAAAGGTGTATGGCAATTAGTGCAGCCAGAGCTAGCATTTATTCATAATAACAACGTACGCAGTATTGATTTACCTGGCTACGGTAGTAGTAAAACATGCCCAAACCCTTATACCTTACACAGCGCTGCAGCACTTTTAAGTGAGCAGTTAAAACCACACTCTATTTTAATGGGTTGGTCTTTAGGTGGGTTATTTGCACTATACATTGCTAAACATTGGCCCGAAAAAGTAGCTAAAGTGATACTTGTTGCTGCTAGCCCCTTTTTTGCAGAACAAGCGCCGTGGCCGGGTATAAAAGCACAGGTTTTAACGCAATTTAAAGAGCAGCTTGTTAATCATGGTGAAAAAACCATAGAGCGATTTTTAGCTATTCAGGCAATGGGCAGCGAATCGGCTCGTGATGACGTAAAACAACTTAAACAATTGCTAAATCAATATAAAGCCCCTGAAAATGAGGCTTTGACTGCGGGTTTAGATATTTTACAAAATGAAGATTTACGAGCGCTATTTACTCATTGCCCTGTGCCTATAAGCGCTATATTTGGTCGTTTAGATGCACTTGTTCCTTATAGAGCAATTGCCCAAATGGCAGCACTTAATACTGAGTTTGAGTATGAAGTATTAGATAAAGCGTCACATGCTCCTTTTATTTCTCATAAAAATGAATTTATATCTGCCGTTAAATCAATGCTTTAAAATAGAGCGACGAATAGCGCTGGTTAAAGCTTTATTTTGCGCATTAGTTGAGCGATAATTAAACAATATTTATTTTAATGGAGATTTAATATGCCAATAGGATCTGCATTTAATAGTGGCCTAGAAGGGTTTAACCGAGCTAGCCAAGGAATTGAAAGAGCCAGCGCAGAAATTAACCGTGCCAGTATTGAACAACAAGACGATGCGCAACTAGCACAGCAGCGCCAACTTACGGCTGCTCGCTCAGAAGAAGCGGTTACTGCGCCAGTAGCAAAACCTGCCCGTATTGATGAAGCTTTGGTAAACTTAAAAGTTGAAGAGTTTAACGCTAAAGCGAATACGCAATCGATTCAAACTGCCGATGATGTGCTCGGCACATTAATTGATATAAACGTTTAAATATTATGAATATTGTCACGCCATTCCCGTCTATTAATATAAACACCGCAAATGTTTATACCGAAACTGCACGGCGTGATAATCAGTTGCGAGAAGTTATTCCCCCGCCAGCATCAAGTACGGCTAGTAGCACCGAAAATAAAGCCCAAAGTGATGCCGAAAAAGCTAAATTACCGGGTAACAGTGACCCAGCTACTTACGACGCGAAAGGAAAACTGGCCGGTGAAAAGTCTGTTGAGGCACGTGACGAAAGTTCAGGCAATTCAGATAATGCTGAGCAAGAAAACGAGCAAGAAAAAAACCAAACAACAGAACAAGAAGCAGCAAAAGAAGAGCAGCAGTTAGCGCAACAAGCACTACAAATTAAAGAGCTTAAAGCGCGTGATACCGAAGTACGTGTGCACGAACAAGCGCATGCAGCAGTGGGTGGGCAACATGCGGGCTCGCCTAGTTATGAGTATCAGCGTGGCCCAGATGGCACTAATTACGCTGTGGGTGGCGAAGTGCAAATAGATGTGGGGGCTATAAGTGGCGATCCACAAGCAACCATAGAAAAAATGCAAACAGTACGTGCAGCAGCACTTGCCCCTGCTCAACCATCGGGTGCAGATAGAGCAATTGCTGCCGATGCCACGCAAAAAATAGCCACCGCACAGGCTGAACTTGCAAGCCCAAAAAGTAATGAAGACGAAAAAACAACAAGTAAAGCAGCCGCTTCACTTTCAAGTAATGATAGCAGTGAAGAAAAAACAGCAAAAAGTGCAGAGCAAACGCGCGATACACAAGTTGAAGCACGCGCTGGGCGCATTGCTAATTTTTATCAAATGGCGACATCGCCCGCAAGCAACAGCGGTTTTTCAGCGCAAATATAGTTAACCTGAACTCTGGTTAAGAGATTTACTAACGTATTGAATTATAATTATATTTAACTTTATTTTCTCTAGCCAGAGATTTTCAGTGAAAATAAGGCGAGTTTACGCGTCAATAGCTGGCCTATTGCAAGTAAATTCAACGCAGTTAGCGCTGAAAATAACTGCTTGAGATAGGTTTATTATCCGGAGATCAGGTTAGTTATGTAGCTTAAGCAATACTGAGCTTAAAGCTTTTATCAAAATACCCAAATAAAAAAACCGCTAACGCGGTTTTTTATTTTTAGCTATATAAGTATTACTTTTTCAGTTTAGCGTTAGCAAATGCATCAGCAAACGCATTGCCCATTAGCGCATTACCATTATCACGCTTTGGCTTAGCAGCTCTTGGCTGTGAGTTGTTGTTAGCGCGTGGCTTTTGCGCAGCAGGAGCTGCTGGCTTATTACTGGTATCAATGTCGTCATCTAGGCGCATGGTAAAGCTAATGCGTTTACGTGCGGCATCAACTTCAACTACTTTAACTTTTACAATGTCACCAGCTTTAACAACTTCACGCGGATCAGAGATAAACTTATTAGTAATTGATGAAATATGTACTAAACCATCTTGATGTACACCTACATCAACAAAAGCACCAAAATTAGCAACGTTAGATACAACACCTTCTAAAATCATTCCTGGTTTTAGATCGCTTATTTTTTCTACGCCGGCTTTAAATTCAGCAGTTTTAAACTCAGGGCGAGGATCGCGCCCTGGCTTATCAAGCTCGCTAATAATATCGGTAACGGTAGGTAAACCAAATTTATCGTCAATGTAGTCGTTAGCGGCTAACTTATTTAAAAAGTTGCTGTTACCCATTAAGCTATTTACATCAATGCTATTGTGCTCACAAATACGCTTAACAACAGGGTAAGCCTCAGGGTGAACAGATGAGTTATCTAGCGGATCGCTGCCGTTGTTAATACGTAAAAACCCTGCGGCTTGTTCAAACGCTTTTGGCCCTAAACGCTCTACTTTTTTAAGCTCACTGCGTTTTGCAAACGAACCATTAGCATCGCGATAGTTAACAATATTTTGCGCTAAGGTTTTGTTTAAACCAGAAACGCGGGTTAGTAATGGCACCGAGGCCATATTTAAATCTACGCCTACAGAGTTTACACAGTCTTCTACTACTGAGATCAGGCTTTGCCCTAATTGGCTTTGCGATACATCGTGCTGATATTGACCTACACCTATGGCTTTAGGCTCAATTTTAACCAGCTCAGCTAGAGGGTCTTGTAAACGACGGGCAATAGAAACCGCGCCTCTTAGAGAAACGTCTAAATTAGGAAATTCATTAGCAGCAAGTTCTGAGGCAGAATAGACCGATGCACCCGCTTCGCTAACCATAATTTTATTAAGTTTAAGCTCGGCATTAGCTTTCATTAGTTCAGCAATTAACTTATCAGACTCGCGAGACGCGGTGCCATTACCAATCGCAATAAGCTCAACCTTATGTTGACGACAAAGCAGCTCTAAGGTGCGTACAGATTTTTCCCAGTGATTTTGTGGCGCATGTGGGAAAATAGTTTGTGTGGTTAAAAGTTTGCCAGTGCTATCTACAATCGCAATTTTACAACCGGTACGTAGACCAGGATCGAGCCCTAGAGTAGTACGCGGGCCAGCTGGTGCGGCCATGAGTAGGTCTTTTAAGTTTTTAGCAAATACATCAATTGCACCGGTTTCGGCTTTTTCGCGCATAGCCGCTAAAAATTCATTTTCTAAGTGTAAGCCTAGTTTAATTTTCCACGCCCACTGCACCACAGTTAATAACCAGCTGCTAGCTGCTTGGTTTTTAATATCTAAGCGATAATGATCAGCTATCATTTGAGCACAAAGTTGCGCTGAATTTTCTGAGCTTGGTTCAGGATTAATATTAAGCTGTAAAATGCCTTCATTACGGGCTCTAAGCATAGCAAGCGCACGGTGCGAAGGTACTTTTTTAAGAGCCTCTTGATGCTCAAAGTAGTCACGATATTTAGCGCCAGCTTGTTCTTGGCCTTTAATTAAGCTGCTTTCAATAACCCCATTTTGACTAATGTAGCTTCTGAACTTCGCGAGTAACTTGGCGTCTTCGGCAAAACGCTCCATTAAAATAAACTTAGCACCTTCAAGGGCTGATTTTGTATCAGCTATGCCTTTATCGGCACTTACAAACTGCTCAGCTTGCTGCTCTGGATCTAGGTTGGCATCATTAAATAGTGCATTGGCAAGCGGCTCTAATCCCGCCTCTATTGCTATTTGCCCTTTGGTACGACGCTTTGCTTTATAAGGCAGGTATAAATCTTCAAGCTCAGTTTTACTTTGTGCAGCATTAATATCGGCGCTTAGCGCTGCAGTTAGTTTTTTTTGTGACTCTATAGTTGATAAAATAAAGCTACGGCGCTCTTCAAGCTCTCGTAAATACGACAACCTTTGCTCTAACAACCGCAGTTGCGTGTCGTCTAGTCCGCCGGTTACTTCTTTTCTGTAACGGGCAATAAAAGGAACCGTTGCGCCTTCATCAAGTAACTTTGTTGCTGCAACAACTTGTTGCTGTTGTGCGTTTAACTCACTGGCTAAACGTGCAGAGATATCGCTCATGCAAAAACCTTATAAAACAAAAATAAGACCAGTTAAATTAACTTAACTGGCGGGTCAATTGCTTGAATAATATCACAGGGGAGGGTAATAAAAAGGTCTTAAAGCAAGCTATTTTGCTTGCTTTAAGATGTAACAATCAAAGCGATAACTTTAATTGTTGTAAAGCGCTTTAATGGGGGTGATCTACGCTCTCTAGTACTTCACTAAATGAGTTAGCAATAGGGGTTATGTGCACAGGTATTTGCAGTGTTTTGGCAATTTCGCGAGCTGAAATTAAGCCACATATTTCATTATTAGCAGTAGTCACTAATAAAAACATAGCGCCACGGTGCTCCATTGTTTGTAGTGCATCGCCAATACATGCGTAGCTTAAGCTTTGCATGCTTACACCGAGTAAATTAGTTAACGGGGTCATTAAGTGGTGTAAGTTAACTTCGCTGCGCGGCAAGCCTATACGCTGGGCTATTATCATTGTTTTTGAGCTTTGTAAGTCTGCACTCGAAACAATGCCTATTAGCTTATGCTGCTCGTCGGTGACTAAAATAAAGTTTGAAGGTTGCACACTAAGTTGTTTTAGCGCTTGCTCAATGGTTGTATCGAATGATGCACGCACTGGTATTTTATTCGTAAAGTTATTAATCATTTTAATAGCAGGAGAGGTTAAATCAATAAGCGGTTGTTCAACAGCAAACGTGTTAGCAATAACGCCATGAGAAATATCTTGAATACGAAGTTCTTTAAAGTTAGACATATTAGTCACCTTATTTAGTTATAAAATTTAATAGTTTGAAAAGTAAGTTATTAAATTAAATAGCTAGGTGGGCCTCGCTGATGCGCGCAGCTAAAAGGTTTGTCTAAAATAGTACTCTGGTAATAAGAGTAGGGTGCTTTAGGGAGTGGTTGCAGTACCCTAAGGCTAATAACATAGGCATGAGAATCAAAGTCTATGTCGGGATTTGTTTGATCAGGAGTGTCACAAGCAATAAAGTGGGGAGTAACTATACTTGAGTCTAGTTGGGTGTTTTTAGGGCTAGCATGCAAAGTCAAACTTACACTCATGAAGAGTGCAAACAATACGGCATTACTTAATATGCGCGATACTATGTTTGACATAAATACGACCTTAATTAACGAGTCTCAAATTAAAATTGTGTAACTTGAGTTAAATCAGTTATAGCTCATTGCATTAAGTTACACAATAAAAAGTTAATATGATCTGAATCAAAGCAGCTTAACTATTTTTTTGATAGCTAATGCTATTTACGTACCACTGTTTTTTGCCTTGAGGGGTGATAACGTCAAACTCGTCATCTACTTGTTTTTTTAACAACGCTCGCGCCATTGGTGAATCAATCGAAATATAGTCTTTACGCTCGTAAATTTCATCGGGACCGACAATTTTAAACTTTTTAGTCTCGCCTTGCTCATTTTCAATTTCAACCCAAGCACCAAAAAACACTTTGCCATCTTGCACAGGCGAATAATCAATAATTTTTAAGTCGGGTATGCGCTTACGTAAGTAGCGCACACGGCGGTCTATTTGCCGTAGAAGCCGTTTATTATATTGATATTAGTACTACTGTGTTTCGCATACTAATTATCATTAAGTAAGTAATATAATTTGCTAAATCAATATAAATACTCTAAACCTAGTTATCTTAGTGTCACTAACTATATACTTAATAGTACAACTTATTGGATTAGTATTTTGGCTTATATTCTAAAACGGCGTGTCGATTATAAAGCAAATCAATCTGTCTTGGCTGTTAGCTTGCCAGTACTCATAACAGATAAAGGTATATTAGTTTCACATCTTAGATTTCTTTATACAAAACGTAATAAATCTCAGTCTTGGCTTGAACGAAATGTGTTTGCGGTTGAGCAACTGCTTAAGTTTATGAATGCTCATTCAAGTACATTCACATCAGCAACTGAGCTATTACGTTCGTTTGTTGACGTTCTTTGCTTTGGCTCAATAGATGATTCTCAGAATGATCCCTCGAATTTGTATTGGTCCCCGCGAAAGGTTGAAGATGTTAATGTGTTATTGAGTCATATTAATTGTTATTGTGACTATCTTGATGAAATCTATGGATATGATCTTCCTAACCTAAACCCATTAAGAAAAGCTACTAGAGCTGAAGAACGAATGCGCTGGTGTGCTTATTATAAACGTGAATCGAATTGCTTTTTAAATCATCTGAGTAACCCATCTAAAAATAGATTCGAAATGATACGAAGCATTCAAGGGCCAATGAATCATTTACTATCTATTGAGTCTGTAAATCGATTTCCAGAAGAGCACTTTCAGCGCTTCTTGAAGTATGGGTTTCTTAATCATCGAACACGAGAAGTTGATTTTGGCTGCGTCTTAATAGTTATGTTAATGCATTATGGTGGACTAAGATTATCTGAATGCTTTCACATATATATTCGAGATATTACTATTGATGTTAAAAATAGTACGGCAATTTTTTCTGTTTTTCACCCAAGCGATGGAGCTAGTCCAGAGCTAGGTTTCTCCAATCGACGCGAGTATCTAAATACTCGCTTTCGACAAAAACCACGCAATGAATATCAACGCTCTCATAGGCTTTATTCAGGATGGAAGCAGCCTCTATTAACGAATAAAAATCTTTCTTTCGATGTCATGATATTTCCAAATAACAAGGCTAAAGAACTGGCTTGGTTACTGGAACAATATCTAGCAGTAAGAATTACTGGAAATCATCCATACCTTTTCACTAACTCAAATGGAGACCCTGAATCTAAAAAGAACTTTATCCAAAAGTACAAACGTGGAGTCGAGCGAATTGGACTTGATGCTGGAAAGTGCTTCGGTACTAGCCCACATTCTCATCGGCATTCTTATGGATATAGTTTAAACCAAGCAGGCTTCAATCAGCTAGAGATACAAAAAGCTATGCACCATAAAAGTAATTTCAGTTGTTTGGTTTATTTGAAACCTAATGATACCGATATTCGTAATATAATGAGAAAGAATGATATATGAAAAAGTACTTTTATCCAGAATATGTAGTGGTCAATAAAATTTGGCCACAGTTTTAGAATCTTTGTATCTGATCTCAGACTCATTTGGCGCTAAACCAGC
>NZ_JBEONZ010000006.1:0-159611 GCF_040308705.1 Pseudoalteromonas sp. 19-MNA-CIBAN-0066 | reverse complement strand
GTGATGATGATTTTACCGACCTAATGCCGTGGAATGTGCAGCTAGACTTCGATTATAGCTAAGCGCACTGCTTAAATGCGCGCTTACGTTTAGTATCATAATTAGCTTTATGCTTGGCTCTGCGTTGTCGGGGTTTTTACTCAACGGTGGTTCGTTAAAGTTAGGCCGACATTACGATACTTTATTGTTTATTGAAGGGTTATTACTACTAGCCAGTGCCTACTTACTTTATAGCTCCTTTGTTTATGGCATAGTGCTGGCATCTGCCGCTTGTGGTTTACAAAATGCGCTGGCAACCAATTACAGTGGCGCAGTAGTACGTACTACACATTTAACCGGTATTTTTACCGACCTTGGTTTAATGATGGGCCGCGCATTAAAAGGCGATGCTGTAGATGGCCGAAAATTCATGGTGTTTTTACTGATCACCCTAGGTTTTTTATGCGGTGGTGTAATTGGGTTTATGCTATTTGAATTGTTTTCTGTAGCAACTTTAGTAGTACCGGCTGTTATGTGCTTTATTTTATCAATTACTTATCGGCTTTATCGTTTACGCAATACCGTTTAACGCAAGTTATTTCAATACGTTTGCCTAACGCTTACCATAGCACTATTGCCATATAATCAATGTGTAGGAATATATGAAACGCCATTACTTCCCCCCTTTGCTGTTACTCTCTCAGCTACCACTTATAGCCATTGCCAAGCAAAATGATGCTCAGCCAATTGAGCGCATAACAACCACTGCGTCGCGTGTTGAGGCGCTTAGTACACAGTTACCCGTAATTATTAGCGTGCTCAATGAAGCACAATTAAATGCCATTGCTCCTACGCATATTGAAGAAGCCATGCAAAGAGTCGCTGGCGCAAATATACAACGTGGTAATGGCCAAGAATATTTACCCGCGCTGCGCTCACCTGTTTTATCCGGCGCAGGTGCCTGTGGTGGTTTACTCACACTTGAGGATGGTATTGCACTAAGAGCAGCTGGGTTTTGTAATATAAACGAGTTGTTTGAAGCACATAGCGAAATGGCGCAGCGTATAGAGGTACTTAAAGGCCCTGGTTCTGCCCTGTATGGCTCAAATGCGGTGCATGGGGTTATTAACGTGATCACCCCAGATACAACGCAAGATGGCGGCTTAATCGGACTAGATTATGGCTCGTTTGGCTATAACCGCTATAAATTACGTGCTGGCCACGATATGGGCAGCAGTGGGTTAGGTATTAACGCCAGCATTACTGACGACAGCGGCTATCGCGATGATGAAAGCGTAAAACAACAAAAGGTAAACTTACGTCACCGGTATAATAATAGCGATTTAGCGCTTACTTCTGGGCTTACTTATACCCATTTAGATCAACAAACCGCAGGCTTTATTACTGGCCTTAAAAGCTATAAAGACGAGAGCATAGCACAACAAAACTTTGATCCGGATGCGTTTAGAAAAGCACGTTCGTTACGAGTATGGAGTAACGCCACTTGGCAAATAAATGACGATACACTCTCAACAACGGTGTATTTTCGTAACCAAAGTATGGACTTTTTTAAGCATTTTTTACCTGGTACGCCACTAGAGCACAACAGTCAAACCGGTGTGGGGCTGCAGTCGCTTTATCAACATCAGCTAGAGGATAATATTAAGCTTAACTTTGGCCTAGATGGCGAATACACCCGCGCCGACTTTTTACAAAGTCAAAACAAGTCAACTCAAGGCTCGGCATTTTTAGTTGCTACAGTACCCCAAGGTAAGCATTACGATTACGACGTAAATGCCACTTTATATGCACCTTTTGCCAGTGTTGATCTGCAACTAAACGATTGGTTAGTTACTCTTGGCGCTCGTTATGAGCACATGCAATACGACTACACTAACAACATGTTAGCGGGGCGCACGAAAGAAGACGGTACAGAGTGCGGATTTGGTGGTTGCCGATATAGCCGCCCTGCAAGTACAAAAAATAATTTTAGTAACTTATCGCCAAAACTTGGGGTTAGCTATCAGTACACTGTTAATAACCTGCTTTATGCTAACTTTTCGCGTGGCTACCGAGCGCCACAAGCCGCCGAGTTATATCAGTTACAACGCCAGCAAAACACCACTAATTTAAGTGCCGAAATAGCTAATAATGCTGAGTTTGGCTTAAAAGGCGTTTATCAAAATAGTCGTTATAATTTATCGGTTTATGCTATGAGTAAGCACCATACTATTTACCGCGACAGCGACTTTTTTACCGTGAATAATGGCAGCTCGCGCCACCGCGGGATTGAGTTTAAACTTGAGCATGCTCTCACCTCAACTTGGTCAGTTAACTTTGCCGCCAGTTATGCCAAGCATAGTTATACTAATGAGCAAATACTCAATAATATCAATATTAAAGATAATGATGTTGATACCGCCCCGCGTAAAATTGCCAATTTAGATTTAACCTGGCAGGCGTTTAATAACGCCAATGTGGCACTGCAATGGCATCATGTTGGTCGTTACTATACCGATCCTGAAAACTTACACAGTTATGACGGGCATGACATTTTAAGTTTACGAGCGCAGTGGCAAATAACAAATAACTTAGCGCTTGCAGCGCGTATTATTAACTTAACCGATACCGCTTATGCCGAGCGCGCCGATTACACTAGCTTTACCGGCGACCGCTACTTTCCAGGGCGGCCACGTAACGCCATGATCTCAGCAACTTATAGCTGGTAAACATCCAGATCGCTCATGTAACGCATGGGCGATTTTTTCATTACTTTTTTAAACATAGTAATAAACGCACTCACCGACTCATAACCTAATAGCTCCGATACCTGCTGCACACTTTGCTGATTAGATAACGCCTGCAGTGCAATTATAATATGCAATTGAGTGCGCCATTTACCAAAGGTCATACCGGTTTCTTTTTTTATTAACCGCGCTAAAGTACGTTCAGTTAAAGCAAATTGCTGTGCCCATTGTGGCAATGTTTTACGGCTATAAGGCTGGCTAATAAGTTGATTGCTCATGTTTTTAATAACACTGTTTTTTGATAGTACAAAGTCTAAAGGTTGAATTGGCATATCCACCAGCTGATCAAATAATACCTGTGCAAGCCGTGCGGTTTTACCCGTTAAGCTATAGTTTTGCTGATTACTTGCCAAACTAAGCATTAACTCTTTTATTAATGGGCTAATGGTTAATGTACAGGCTGTACTTGGCATACCTTGTAAGTTTGCATCAATAAATAAGTGGCATAAATGCGCATTATCAGATGCTCTATTACTGTGCTCTACATTTGCCGGGATCCAAATGGCGCTATGAGTAGGCACCATCCACATTTTTGTTGCCACTTCACAGGTAACATAACCGTGCAGGGCTAAAATTAACTGCCCTTTTGGATGAGTATGCAGCGGAATTTCACGGCTAAGCTGGGCATATTCTATTTTAGCAATAACCGGCTGCGGCATGATTTCAAAGTTTTTTATTTCATTCCAATCTTGGGGAAGCTGCATTTTGTCTGTTTTTAGTTATTTAATGTCTCTTTTACTAAATTATAGTGATGACTTAGCCTTTATACTAGTCTCTATTGCTTCTTGCTAAATAACCAACCTGCTAGGACGTTTACCTTGTTAACTCAACAATCTCAATCTCGCTTATCTTACGCATTATTAGTACTGGGAATTTTACTTATTGCCAGTAACTTACGTGCGCCAGTGACTGGTTTAGCCCCCGTGCTGGACCAAATAATTCTTAGTTTTAATTTAAGCGCATCACAAGCCGGTATGCTTACCACCTTACCGTTAATTGCATTTGCTTTAGCAAGCCCATTAGCCACTAGTTTAGCTAAAAGGCAAGGCTTAGAAGTGTCGCTTTTTATTGCCCTTATTTTAATTGGCTTAGGCTTAGCATCGCGCATGATAGATTCTGTGCCGGTACTTTATTTAGGCACCGCCGTCATTGGGGTCGGCATTGCGATAGGTAATGTGCTGTTACCGAGTTTAATTAAGCGCGACTTTGCACACAAAGTGGCTGTAATGACCTCGGCGTATGTGCTTGCTATGGGTATTTTTGGCGGTAGTTACTCAGCGTTAATTATTCCCCTTGCCGAATATAAACAAATGAGCTGGCAAATTGCTTTAGCCAGTTACGCGTTAATTACTTTAATAAGTTTATTTATTTGGCTACCGCAATTAAAGCTACGCACCAAACCGACTAAAGATCTGGTTGAAAACACCGGTGACGTTAAAGTGTGGCGCCAAGCCCTTGCGTGGCAAATTACCTTGCTACTTGGCTGTAACTCGTTATTTACTTATATAATTATTGGCTGGTTACCAAGCATTTTAATAGACAGTGGCCACAGCGCACAACAAGCGGGTGCACTGCAAGGCTCATTTCAGGTAGCTTCGGCTTTACCCGGTATTATCTTAATTCCCTTATTAGCAAAACTAAAAGATCAGCGCGTACTCACCTTTGTTTTAGGAGTGTTGGCAAGCCTGTCGTCGATTGGACTGTTGTATATGCCAGACTATGCGTCTGTGTGGTCAATCACTATGGGGTTTTGCTCGGGTGCATGCTTTATATTGGGCTTGTCGTTTATTAGTTTACGCACTCACGACTCACATCAAGCTGCGGCACTTTCTGGTATGGCGCAGTGTATTGGTTATTTACTTGCCGCTACTGGGCCTATTATTGCAGGTGCGCTGCACAGTTATTTTGGTAACTGGGCATCTACTTTATGGTTTTGCGCAGGTGCGAGCGCGCTATGTGCGGTGTTTGGTTATTTAGGCGGGCGTAATATTACTATGCGCAACAAAGCGTAAGCGTTAATTAAAAGTGGGCGGTGTAATCATTTGCCCACTTTTATAACTAATTATAGTTTAGTACTTTTTATATATTTAGCTTAAACAGCGCCAATACATTCAACCTCTACAACTGAATTTAGTGCTAACGCTTTTACTGCAAACGCACTGCGCGCAGGATATGGCGGGGTAAAGTATTCAGCATATATTTTATTAAACATTTTAAAGTCATTTATGTCGGTTAGCATAACCGTACACTTTACTATGTTTTTCATACTGTAATTATGCTGCTCTAGAGTACTTTTTATATTTTCGAGCGTTTGCTTAGTCTCTGCTGCAAAACCACCTTGTGCTAGTTTACCACTGCTTGTAAGCCCAATTTGACCCGACATATACAAGGTATTATCGACCCTTACAATTTGCGAAAAAGGTAAACTTGCTGAGGCCGCATTTAAGTGCTCAATATCACTGTTTTTTGCATTAGCAAAACCACTGCTCAATACACTGGTGAATAAGGTAATTAATGTTATTTTTTTCATCATAAACCTAATTTTTTGGGGTGGTGGCAAATGCAGGCACTTGCACTAAATCGTTCAACCAACTAACGCTAGACTGACACCAAATTTGCGCTACTGGCGTAAACTCATCGCGTTGATCAACCGCCCCTATTCTAAGGCCATATACACGGTTTTCTGTCGCTTCGTTGGTAGCATAAAGTGAGGTGCCACAATTACCACAAAACCCTTGCGCACGTTTATTACCACTTTGCGCCGTTTTTATATATTCTTTAGGCTTACCTTGCGTAAAAGTAACACCGTTAGGCTCACTCATTATTACCGCTCTAAATGGCCCACTCGACATGCATTGGCAATCACTACAGTGGCACACTAATAGCGTGTTACTTTGTGTTTTCGCTTGGTATTTTATGTCGCCGCAGTAACAGCTTCCAGTTATGTTCATTTTATATATCCATTATTTTTAACGAGCTCCACCCTTAAGGGTGCTTCGGTATTACACGAGTTTTATACTAAAAGTGTACCTGCATAGCAATAAAACACCACAGCCTAAAGCAACTATTTAGTGCCTCTAAATTTATGGTAAATACTGTTTAAACCAACGAAATAAATTAAAAAAGCGTGATTTAGCAATATGCTTATCAGCACTGTTTTTATTAAGCGCATCACGGCGCGCTTGCGCTATATTTGCTTTAGCAGCAAAGCGCAAGCGTTGCTCATTACTAAGATCGTCTTCAAAGTTAAGCTGTAACTTTTTTACCTCACGGCTACGTTTCATTGAACTACACATAGTACTACCTCAAAAAGGCTATTAACCTAATTAGTAGACAGGCTATGTGCGTTTTTTATTTCATAGGATGTTCAATTCAACACGCCTGTAACACTTTAAGCTAACTTAATAAGCCTAAATTGCTTTTTACCACGCTGCATTACCCAAAAACGATCAAACAGCGGAAAATCTAACTGTGCGTGCTCATCTGTAATGGCCTCGCCATTAATTTTAATCGCATTCGCGTTTATTAACTCACGTGCAGTACGCTTTGAGCTGGCCAGTTCACTTTTAACCAGTAACTCAGCAATATTAATTTTCGCGTCGCTAATAGCGTGTACGGCGAGCCCATCTTGCTCTAATTGCTCAAGCTCTGCCAAGGTGAGTGTTTGTACTTGGCCGTTAAACAATAATTGCGTAATGCGCTGCGCGCTTGCTAAGCCTTGTTCGCCATGTACAAAGCGGGTTAATTGCTCGGCTAAAATACCTTGCGCTTGAGGCTTTTGTTGGCTGGTAATGTCATTCGCTTCAATGGCTTCAATTTCTTTTACCGATAAAAAGGTGTAAAAACGCAAAAAGTTGTATACATCGGCATCGTCACAATTTAACCAAAATTGGTAAAAGCGATACGGTGAGGTTTTTTTCGGATCAAGCCAAATTGCGCCGCCTTCCGTTTTACCAAACTTAGTACCGTCTGATTTAGTAATAAGTGGCAAAGTTAATCCATACACAGTTTGCTTATTTAAGCGGCGGGTTAAATCAATCCCACTTACTATATTCCCCCACTGATCGTTGCCGCCAATTTGCACACTACAACCCAGTTCGCTATTTAATTTAGCAAAGTCGTACGACTGCAATAAAGTGTAACTAAATTCAGTAAACGATAAACCTTGATCAGGGCGTTGCAAACGTTGCTTTACCGACTCGCGGTTGATCATATTATTAATTGAAAAGTGCTTACCTACATCGCGAAAAAAATCCAACACTTCAATACCGCTAAACCAGTCGGCATTATTTTTTAATTGAATTGGCTCGCTTAAATGCGGGTTCATTACGCTCTCTACTTGTGAGCTTAAATCTGCTACCCAACCTTGTACGGTTTCTTTACTGTTTAAGCTGCGCTCGGTGGCTTTAAAGCTTGGATCGCCAATTAACCCGGTTGCGCCACCAATTAATGTCACCGCTTTATGGCCGGCATCACTAAAACGCTTTAACATTAGCAAAGGTACTAAGTGGCCAATATGTAAACTGCCCGCGGTAGGATCAAAACCACAATACACAACTTGCGAGGTTGCTAATAACTGCTCAAGCTGCGCTAAATCACTAACCTGAGAAACCAGGCCGCGATGTGTAATATCTTCCAGTAATTGTGTTGTCATTGTATTTATCCCACACACATGTGTTAATTAGTTAGGGTAAAAATACTAATTAAAGCTGCTACACAACCATATATCCCTAAAGGGATAGAAAGTACTTTATATTAATCAATTTAAGTAGAAGCGCTGTTTAACGGTGCGAAAGTAGTATTAAGGCAAGGCAAATATTTATGCTAACTAATCTTACTCGCTAGTGATTAAGTGGTTTAAAAACAGCTGAAAAAACTCACTCAACGAAGACACTTTTAATTGTGCGTAAATACGTTTACGGTGGTTTTTAACTGTACCTAAGGTGATATTTAATTGCTTAGCAATATCGTTAGAGTCGCAGCCTTGCACTAATAGCATAGCTATTTGTCGCTCGCGGGTGGTAAGTTGCTCGTTGGCAAAGGTAGCTAAGCCACGCTCAATTAATCGCCCTGTAGCTGTGGTAGTTAAAGGCCCAAGCAATAATAAGTTATTGCCCCAATGTTGGCGGCATAATGCTTTTATAAGGCTAAAATGAGCTATTAAGGTGCTTTTTTGTGCGGCGCTAAAGCGCTGTTTGCTTTCTAAAAAGCCTAAATAAATAACAATCCAGCGGCTCTCATCTGTGCGCACACTTATACTTAGTTCATCTACCCAACCGGTTTCGTTATAAAACTGTTGCTGGTATTGGGTATAAGCTGCTAAATCTTTATTTGCACTGATATCGACTAACCGATACACACCTTCATGGCCACTTTTTGACAGTTCAATATAAAAGGGATCGTTAATAAACGAATTGGTTAAATAGCGCTGAAACAATAACTCGCGTCGAGTATCTATCGAGTCGTATAAATAAATGGGGTGTTTATGGGCTCTACAGCCTAAAATCACCGCGCAGTCAAATTGCACTAAATGAGCAATGTAATTAACTATTTTTTGTGCAAAACCAGTTGAATTGATTGCTTCAACACATTGCGCAATTAGCTCATTTTCAGTGGGTTTTGCAATCATTACTGCCACGGTGTTTTAGTTAAATTAAAAGTTTAATTGGCGTTAGCATTATAAAAATTTGCCTGTTTAATACTGGCAAAATCATTAAAACGCACGCCATGTTCGCGCATTACATTTAGCACTTTTTTACTTAGCATTTGGCGTAAATAAAATGGCTGATTTGGCACAAAGTGATGAATACTATGGGTTTTACCAAAGTTAAAACAAAACAAGTGAAACGGCATAAATACCCGACTGGTTAACACATGGGTTTGCTCCAGCATATTGGTTACACCGCCATAGTAATGCATGCACGAGGTAACAAAATTTAGCGAGCTCGAGCGCACAATATTAGGTACAATTAACACCACCATTAAAAACTCAAATAGCGACATAGTGCTTAATAACCAAGCCGGCGAGCTTTGTGCAAGCCCAGTAAATAAATTAACACCATGAAATATAATTACGCTGTATAAAACAATAAAGTAAGCGGTGGTAATAGGAAAACCGGCATTAAATATCTTAAAAAAGTGAAAGCCTTTAATTTCTTTAGAAAAACGTTTGGCGTTAATTAATAAGCCTAATAAGCCATCCACAATAACCAACGCGCGTAACAAAGGATTTTTAATACCGTTACCCACTAAGCGCTCTTCTAGGTCTTGTTGTGTGCCTGAAGTTTTATGATGGTGTAAATGTAACTTACGACGATACCAAGGGCTGATAGTATTAGGGCGCATTAACCACACGGTTAGCATCATAAAATTATGCATAAATGGCTGATTACTAAAATACTGTTTATGAATTAAATCATGCTCTAACTCATGCGAAATAGATGCAGCCATAGCAGCTAAAATAATACATAACCACGCAGGAATAATGGCTAAATAATATAAAAAGCCAACCCCAACTAATGCCCCAAGAGATAACAGTAAAATAACCAATCCCAAGGTATTTTGATGCGTTAATAATGGATGCTTAGCGCGTAGCTTCGCCTCTTCAGCCTTAATAGCTTTAACAATGGCTTGAATATTTTCTTTTGCACTTAAATGAGTCATAAATTACAACCGATCAATTATGTTGGGGCGGATAATACCCGAACTGGTAAAAAAAACACCTTTGAGAGTACTTTCTTATGCTCTTTGATACTAGTTGCTAATGCTTTTACACGCTAATTACTGCAAAAAACAACACGGACGCCTCTTCTATTAGCGCCCGTAATTTATTTAATCCTAGCGTGAGCTAAGTTTATGTTAGTTTTTTTGCTGTGCAGCTAAATAGTCAATCGCCAGCTGGCTCATTGCTTTAGTGCCCACTTTAAGCGTTGACTCGTCAACATAAAAATACGGCGAATGGTTGGTTGGTGCTGTTTTTACATCTTGCCCTGTTGGCGTACCGCCTAAAAACAAAAATAAACCCGGTACTTGCTGCGCATAAAAAGCAAAGTCTTCTGCGCCGGTTACTTTTGGCACATCAAACAGGTTATCTTTACCTACTATATTTTTGAGTGTTGGCAACATTTGCGCGGTAAGCTCTGGGTTATTCACCGTTACTGGGTAACCTTTAAAAATATTTACCTGTGCTTCGGCTCCCGACGCTTTAGCAATATGCGTAGCTGTAGTGGTTAATTTTTCAAAAATTTGTTGGCGGTTATCCATATCAAAATTACGAATAGTGCCTACCATTTCTACACTATCGGGAATAATATTATTACGTACGCCACCAGCTATTTTACCAAACGAGATAATGGCAGGCTCTTTAGTTATATCTATTTGACGACTAACAATATGATTAACCCCTGAGACAATTTGTGCAGCAACTGAAATAGGATCGACCCCACCCCAAGGCGATGAACCATGCGTTTGCTTACCTTTTACCGTTATCTCGAAGCGATCGGCACTGGCCATAATTGGGCCACTACGATAGCCAATTTGGCCGCTGTTTAATCCTGCCATAACATGAATGCCAAACGCCACATCGGGTTGATACTTTTTAAATATCCCCTCTTTTAACATTAACTCAGCTCCGCCCTCTTCGCCTTGTGGCGCGCCTTCTTCTGCTGGCTGAAACACAAACATAATATCGCCGTGTAATTCATTTTTTACAGCGGCTAATACTTCAGCTGCACCCATTAGCATAGCCACATGCGTGTCGTGCCCACAGGCATGCATAACCCCAACATCAACCCCATTATACTTGGTAGTTGCCAGTGATTTAAAAGGCACATCGGCTTTTTCGGTTACTGGCAGTGCATCCATATCGGCACGCAGCATTACTGTTGGCCCCGGCTTACCGCCTTTTAAAATCCCCACTACACCTGTGTAAGCAATGTCAGTTTCAACCTGCATCCCTAAGGCTTTTAAATGGCGTGCTACAATCGCAGCGGTACGTGTTTCGCGGTTACTTAACTCAGGGTGCTGATGAAAATCGCGACGCCATTCAATCACCTTATCTTCAACCTGATTTATCTGTTTATCGATATTAATATTGGCACTGGCATTAAATGCCCCTAGGCTTGCTAAGCCAATAGCTAATGAGATTAATGAGCGTTTCATCTGTGTTCCTTTTTATTATCTGCCTTTAGCAACACTGTGCAGTGCTGTTATAGAAAATTTTGACGTGAGTAAGTAGATAATGCGCAATGCACTGAGCAATGCAAATAATTACCCAGCTATTTTGAGTTATTATGCAAAACATTTAATAAACTACATAGTAACTAAAACTCACTAGAGTAAAAACACCAATAAAAATGACGCTGTTTAGCCTAATGCCGATCAGTTAAGGTTAATTGATCGGTTGACCGATCTAAATGATCGTGAATAATCCGTAATTAGTTTCGCTAATTACGGTTTTTTATGGATATTCAAACAGCTCTTTCAACCACCTTCTCATCTGCTGATGAATTTACAACGCTTGATAACTTATCTGGCATCTTAGATCCCGAATTACTTAACCAAGCTTTTGAAAAATCGGGTGTCGCCACCGTTCGTAAACGTCGCTTACCACTCGATGCTGTCGTTTGGTCTGTGATTGGTATGAGTTTATTTCGTCATGAATCTGTTTGGGATATAGCCTCTAAAATGGACATCGCCTTACCAGGTAAAGGGAAACTAGTTGCCCCTAGTGCCATGGTTCAAGCGAGACAACGCTTAGGTGAAGATGCTGTCGAGCAGGTCTTCAAGATGATGGCGTCACGGCATTATAATCATGCCCACTTCGATACATTTTGTGGCTTAAATCTATTAGCTGTTGATGGGGTTGTCTTTCGTACACATGATACGCCAGAGAATAAAGACGTATTTGGGTGTGGCTCAACCCAGTATGGTGAAAATACCTATCCGCAAATTCGAATGGTATGCCACATGGAGCTAACGAGTCATCAACTCATTAATTGTTCTTTTAACGGGCAGCATCAAGGGGAAATGACACTCGCTGAAGAGCTCATTGAAGGCACACCGGATAATTCATTAACCTTATTTGATCGCGGTTATTATTCTTTAGGGCTTTTGCATCGTTGGCATCAAGCAGGGACTGAAAGACACTGGATGATACCTGTCAGAAAAGGCTTAACGGTTGATACCATAAAGAAAATGAGTAAAAATGACCAGTTAGTGCGTCTTAAAACATCGCCCCAAGCGCGAAAAAAGTTTACTGACTTGCCAGAGTTTATAGAAGCTAGGCTGCTTACTTACACGCATAATAATAAGCAGTATCAGATTCTTACATCAATGCTTGATGTAATGCGTTACCCATCAAAAGAAATAGCTGATTTGTACATGCATCGCTGGGAAATAGAAATAGGATATCGAGAAATAAAACAAACAATGTTGCACTCAAACTATATCCTACGCTCAAAAAGGCCGGATATGATAAGGCAAGAATTGTGGGGGGTACTAATTGCCTACAATATTATAAGAATAGCCATGCGTGAGGCAGCAGAGTTACTGGATGTATGGCCAAATCAACTGAGTTTTTCTCATTGTTCAAGACATATCAATGTATTTCTGTTAACTATCCCACTGACAAGTCCGGGAAATTTACCAAAACACTATGAGCATTTATTAGAAACGCTGACGCTATTTCAGTTACCAACAAGGCGTCATGAGCGCAGCTTTCCACGATGTGTGAAAAAGAAACCATCTAAATATCCCTATAAAAAATGCCAGTCAGTGTTAACTGACTGGCATTAGTACCAGCGGCCGGACTTTAACTTATAACAGCGGCACTCCCGCGTGCCGCTCGAGTCCGGCGGGTTGTGTCCGTTTGCACTTTTCGTAGGCATAAAAAAACCCCGACCAATTTGATCGGGGCTATAAAAAGTGGTACCAGCGGCCGGACTCGAACCGGCACGCCTTTCGGCAGGGGATTTTGAATCCCCCATGTATACCAATTTCATCACGCTGGCATAATTTTTCTTTAACCTTCTAAATACCAGAAGATAAAGAAAAACCACTTTAGAGCTTAGGTTTATAAAACTGCCTTCGTCTCTATGCTAAGCATTATACAATCAATAAAGGTAGCGGCAAGCGTTTTATGACATAAGTACAATCAACCGCTTAACAATTAAGCAACCATTAACATTTAACTCTGCGCAGCGCTTTAATGCCTTACTGAAGAGGTAGTATTTACCAGCCTATTTGCTAAACTAGCGCGCATATTAATAGTGAGGGTATATTTATGTTGAATGAATTTCCACGAGCTGGCTTTTGGCGTCGTTTGGCGTCGTTAATTTATGATGCCTTGGTCGTAATTTCTTTATCTATGCTTACTGCCATACTCTACTTTGCAGTCATTCAGCTACTAACGTCTTTAGATATGATAGTTAAAACTGACGATCCTGCTGCTTTAATACAAGACTCCACGTTACTCTCTGGTATTAGAAGTGCGTTGTTTGTTGGAGTAAACGTATTCTTTTTTGCTTATTTTTGGACTAAAAGCGGGCAAACCATTGGCATGCGCGCATGGCGCTTAAAAGTACAAACTCTAGATGGGCAACTTATTAGCTGGCCGCAAGCAATAATTCGCAGCGTTAGTGCATTACTTGGTTTAGGTAATTTAGTGGTATTGGTTGATTTTAAAAATAAAAAAGCTTTGCAAGATTACCTTTCTAAAACCGAAGTTATTGCACTCACCAAAGAAGAAAACAAGCGTATTTACCGTGAGCTTGATTAATTAAAAGTAATACACTGTAATTTATAAGCACAAAAAAGCGTGGCACTTTTATAAAGTAGCCACGCTTTTTTGTTTCAAGGTATTTTTGTAACTACCTTTTTATAACTAGTTTTATGCGCGTTTATTCATTAAGTAAGCAGCAAAGCCGGTGAATATAATGCTAGGCACTACAGCGCCAATAAACGCAGGTATTTGATATACCATAACCACAGGACCAAATATTTCGTTGGTTAGATGAAACACTATACCCGTAACTACGCCCATTATAATACGTGCACCCATAGTGACGGTACGCAACGGGCCAAATATAAACGACAGTGCAACTAGCAACATTACGGCTATAGATATTGGCTGCATAAGCTTGCGCCAAAGCGCGAGTTCATAGGTGCTGGTATCTTGATCGTTTTGCTCTAAATAGTCTAAGTAAGACCATAACCCAGTAAACGACAGCGACTCAGGTTTAACCGACACCACACCCAGCTTTTCAGCAGTAAGTTGTGATGGGTAAAACTCCTCAGGCACTTGCTCTGTAGTAATAAGCTCATCACTTATTTTTACTTTATTGACGCCGCGCAGTAACCAGCCGTTTTCGCGACTTAGCGCATCTTTTGCCTTCGTTATTTGTGTAAGCGATAGCGACTGATCAAAGTGGTACATATGCACACCATTTAATTTACCATTTTGATCTACATCTTCTATATTTATAAAGTTATTGCCGTCTTTTGCCCATACGCCTTTTTGCGCATTAAAAACATCGCCACCATGAATTGCCTGGTTACGCATTTCTTTAGCTTGTAATTGCGCCTCGGGTACTCCCCACTCGCCTAATGCCATCATACATAGCGCCATAAATACGGCGGTTTTCATTACCGAGCTTATAATTTGTAAGCGCGACATACCTGCAGCGTGCATTACCACCAGCTCGCTGTTTGAGGCAAGCGCTCCTAACCCCGTTAAGCCACCAATGAGCGCGGCCATCGGAAAAAACACCACTAAATCGCCCGGTATTGTGTAAAGCGTGTAGAGCATCGCGGTCATTAAATCGTAACTACCACGGCCAACTGACTTTAACTGGTCGATAAATTTAATTAAGGTGCTAATGCCTACCAGTACCAATAATGCAAAGCCGGTGGTTTGTAAAATGCTGCGACCTAAATACCAATCAAGGGTTTTCATCATGCGCCCAACTCCCGCTTAGTAATTACCGCTTTAAGCCAAGCGCCAAGTGGTCGCCCTTTAATTATTAATAGTCCGCCAATAAATAAGGCACTTAAGTGAATCCACCAAAGGCCAATAGAGGGAGGTATTTTGCCATCTTCAACAGCAAATTTAGCAGCGTTAAGTAAAATAAAATAACCTAAGTACAAGCTAATTGCCGGCACTAACTTAGCAAATTTACCTTGGCGTGGATTAACCACACTTAACGGTACTGCTAATAGTGTCAGCAGTGGAATAGAAAGCGGTATAGCAATACGCCATTGCCACTGCGCGGTTGCCTCTGGAGTATTAAGTGCCAACAATTGATTAGTAGGAATTGCTTCTAACTTACGGCGTTGGTGCTCTATTTCTTGCTCACGTATTTGTACACTATACCCGTCAAACTCGGTTAAATTGAGCGCCGGCGTTAAGCCATCAGTTTCATAGCGTTTGCCGTCGCTAAGAACGAGTTGTTGTTCGCCATTTTGCGCTTCAATTACAACTCCTTGCTCTGCATAAACTAGGCGTGCAAGGTTGTCTTTTTCGCTATCGGGGAGTTGCGCTACAAATACTTTATTAAGCTCTTTTCCACCGTTTTCAATGTTATGAATAAACACCACGGCTTTTTCGTTACCGGTTTGCTGAAAGCGACCTGCCCTTAATGCAGATAATCCCGTATCGGCTTTAGCTTGCTCTTTTAATTGGTACTCTTGCTCGCTTGCCCAAGGGGCAACATGCATGGTGAGCGCGGCGGCTAAAATAGCCAACCCCACACTTGATATAAGCGTCACTCTAACCACATACCATTCACTTACACCACAGGCTTTAAGTACTGTCATTTCGCTATCGGCGTAGATACGGCTGTAGGCCAAAATTATGCCTAAAAATATACTCAACGGTAAAATTAACGAGGCTAACTGCGGCAATTTAAGTGCGATCATCGATAGCACTAATTTAGCAGGAATACTACCCTCAGAGGCATCGCCTAAAATACTAACTAACTTTTGCGACAAAAAAATGGTCATCAAAGTTAAAAATACGGCGACCTGCGATTTTAAAACCTCAGCAGTCAAATAACGAAAAATAAGCAATAGTCGCCCCTGTTAAACATGGTGTGTCACTGCAATAGTGAAAGTTTATAGTTAGTCATGATTTTACTCAGCGTTGCCGAGTATAGATCTAATATTATAAGCCATGAAAATTAATTATCCTACCTAACAACACGATATAATGTTGCATTAGTGACCCTTAAGCAGATAAAGTTCAATTACACAGTAAGAGTCGGGCAAAATCAGCTAAGATTAGAGCTACACCTAAATAATTTAGGTATATAAGACTAAAAATATTTTTAGTTTCTGCTTAGCTTCTAAAGATGACTCAAAATCAGGAGTGACAATGGAATTTAACGTAAAAAGTGGTAGCCCAGAAAAACAACGTAGCGCATGTATTGTAGTTGGTGTATACGAGCCTCGTCGGTTATCCCCCATTGGTGAACAACTCGATAAAATCAGTGATGGTTATATCTCAAATTTACTTCGCCGAGGTGACCTAGAAGGAAAGCCGGGCCAAGTTTTATTATTGCATCATGTACCAAACATCTTAAGCGAGCGCATATTGCTTGTAGGGTGTGGTAAAGAGCGCGAGCTTGACGATAAGCAATATAAACAAATTATTTCTAAAACAATTAATACCTTAAACGACACCGGCTCTATGGAAGCGGTATGCTTTTTAACAGAGCAACACGTTAAAGGTCGCGATACCTACTGGAAAGTGCGCCAAGCAGTAGAAACCACTCAAGATTGTTTATACACCTTTAATCAACTAAAAAGTAAAACAGTAGACCCACGTCGTCCACTGCGTAAAATGGTGTTTAATGTTCCAACGCGTCGCGAGCTAACTATAGGCGAAAGCGCTATTGAGCATGGTTTAGCTATTGCTGCCGGTAGTAAGCTATGTAAAGACGTAGCAAATATGCCACCTAATATTTGTAACCCTGCGTATTTAGGCGAGCAAGCACAACAGCTAGCAACTAATTTTGACAACATTACTGTTGATCTAATCGGCGAAGAGCAAATGGCTGAGCTAGGTATGAACTCTTACTTAGCTGTTGGTCGCGGCAGTGTGAACGAATCGGTTATGTCGGTAATTAACTACAAAGGCGGCGCAGATGATCAAGCTCCTATCGTATTAGTTGGTAAAGGCTTAACCTTCGATTCGGGCGGTATTTCATTAAAACCTGGCGAAGGCATGGACGAAATGAAATACGACATGGGCGGTGCTGCAGGTGTTATTGGTGCAATGCGTGCACTGGCACAAATGCAGTTACCTATTAACGTGATTGGTATTTTAGCCGGCTGCGAAAATATGCCGGGGCCAAATGCATATCGCCCAGGTGACATTTTAACCACTATGTCGGGGCAAACCGTTGAAGTATTAAATACTGATGCCGAAGGGCGCTTAGTATTATGTGATGCACTAACCTATGTAGAGCGTTTTGAGCCAGAAACCGTTATTGATGTAGCCACACTAACAGGTGCTTGTATTGTAGCACTAGGCGCACATGCAACCGGTTTACTCTCTAACCATAATCCGCTTGCGCATGAGTTGTTAAAAGCATCGGAGCAAAGTGGCGACCGTGCATGGCAACTACCGCTATGGGACGACTATCAAGATCAACTAGAGAGCCCATTTGCCGACTTTACTAACTTAGGGGGCCGTGCAGCTGGTACTATTACCGCAGCGTGTTTTTTATCTAAGTTTACTAAAAAGTACAACTGGGCACATTTAGATATTGCAGGCACAGCATGGCGCAGTGGCGCTAAAAAAGGCGCAACAGGCCGTCCTGTTCCTATGCTTACTCAGTATTTATTAAACAGAGCCGGCGTAAGCGAAGCCGCTCAAGATTAAGCATACCGCTTAGCTACTTATTAAGGCGCCGTTTGGCGCCTTATTTATTTGGGTATTAATTGAAGCAAAACCCGTTATATGGCAAAATCAGCCTCTTAATTTATGTGTATTAACTAGCTACACATTCAATGTCATGGGAAACCCCGATACAATGAACATGAACGCCCAATTTTTCGTTCTAAAGCAACAAGATGAGTCGCTGGCTAAGCCTGATGATCATTTGGCTTTGGCGGCTCAAATTGCCGCAGATCAGTATCGGCTTGGCCAACGTGTATTTATTTGTGTAGATAACGAAAATACCGCCTTTGCCATTGATGAAACACTTTGGGCATTTGATCCCGACAGTTTTGTACCTCATAACCTACAAGGTGAAGGCCCAAAAGGCGGCGCACCGGTAGAAATTGGTACTACGCCCCCTGTTGGCAATCGTAAAGTTTTAATTAACTTGGCTAATAACTTACCGGATTTTATTCGCCGCTTTAACCAAGTTTTTGATTTTGTACCCGTAGAAGCCGTTGCTAAACAAGCAGCTCGCGAGCGTTTTAAAAAGCTACGCCAACTCGGTGCTAACATCACCACGCAAGATATTAATAACTAAAAACACTTTTAGTAAAATAGCTAACCAACTAATTTAAGTACTTATTTAAGGTTCTGTGTAATGGATAAAACCTACAATCCGCAAGATATTGAACAGTCTCTATACCAAGGCTGGGAAGAAAAAGGCTACTTTAAACCATCTGGCCAAGGCGTCCCGTATTCAATTATGATCCCGCCGCCAAATGTCACTGGTAGCTTACACATGGGCCACGCTTTCCAAGACACCATAATGGATACCTTAACGCGCTTTAAGCGTATGCAAGGTAACAACACATTATGGCAAGTAGGTACTGACCACGCAGGTATTGCAACGCAAATGTTGGTTGAGCGTAAGCTGCATGCTGAGGAAGGCAAAACACGCCACGATTTAGGTCGCGAAGATTTTATTAATAAAATCTGGGAATGGAAAAAAGAATCTGGCGGCACAATCACTAAACAACTTCGTCGTCTTGGCGCATCAGTTGATTGGGATCGTGAACGTTTTACCATGGACGATGGCCTATCTGAAGCCGTTAAAGAAGTGTTTGTACGCCTGCATAAAGAAAACCTAATTTACCGTGGCAAACGCCTAGTAAACTGGGATCCTAAATTACACACTGCTATTTCTGATCTTGAAGTTGAAAACAAAGACAAGCAAGGCCACATGTGGAACTTACGTTACCCACTAGCCGACGGTGTTAAAACGCAAGATGGTAAAGACTACATAGTAGTAGCAACAACTCGTCCAGAAACCATGCTGGGCGACTCGGGCGTTGCAGTAAACCCTGATGACGAACGCTACATAGATTTAATCGGTAAAGAGATTTTATTACCCATTGTTAATCGCCGTATTAAAATTGTCGCCGATGAACATGCCGATAAAGATAAAGGCACGGGTTGTGTAAAAATAACCCCAGCGCACGACTTTAACGATAATGAAGTAGGCAAGCGTCACAAAATGCCGATGATCAACATTTTCGATAAAGACGCCGCTATTCTTACTCAAGGCGAAACCTACAGCTTTGATGGCAAAGAACTTGAGTTTGATGCACCAATTCCTGAGCGCCTACACGGGCTTGACCGTTTTGCTGCGCGTAAAGCGATTGTAGCTGAATTTGAAGAACTAGGCTTACTTGAAAAAATTGAAGATCATGGTTTAACCGTTCCTTACGGCGACCGCTCGGGTGTGGTAATTGAGCCACTGCTTACCGACCAATGGTATGTACGTGTTGCACCTCTTGCAGAGCCGGCTAAAGAAGCGGTTAAAAACGGCGACATTCAATTTGTACCTAAGCAATACGAAAACATGTACTTTTCGTGGATGAACGACGTACAAGATTGGTGTATTTCACGCCAGCTTTGGTGGGGCCACCGCATTCCAGCTTGGTACGACAGCGAAGGCAACGTATTTGTGGGTCGCGATGAAGCTGAAGTACGCCGCGAAAACAACATTGCAGACAGCGTAACACTTAGCCAAGATGAAGACGTACTAGATACCTGGTTCTCATCAGCGCTTTGGACGTTCTCAACTCAAGGTTGGCCTGCAAACACTGATGATTTAAAAACATTCCACCCGTCTGACGTGCTGGTAACTGGTTTTGATATTATTTTCTTCTGGGTTGCACGCATGATCATGATGACGTTGCACTTTATAAAAGACGAAAATGGCAAACCACAAGTGCCGTTTAAAACCGTGTATGTAACTGGTTTAATACGTGACGACAACGGCGATAAAATGTCTAAGTCAAAAGGTAACGTACTTGACCCACTGGACATGATTGACGGCATTGAACTTGAAGAGTTAGTACAAAAGCGTACTGGTAACATGATGCAGCCAAAATTAGCGGCTAAAATCGAAAAAGATACCCGCAAAGTATTCGCTGGCGGCATTGAAGCACACGGCACCGATGCCCTTCGCTTTACGCTTGCAGCAATGGCTTCTACCGGTCGCGATATTAACTGGGATATGAACCGCCTTGAAGGCTACCGTAACTTCTGTAACAAACTATGGAACGCGAGTCGTTACGTATTAATGAACACAGAAGAGCAAGACTGTGGTTTTGCAACCGATGCACAAAAAGAGTTGTCGTTAGCCGATCGCTGGATTTTAGGTCAATTTGAGTCAACTGTTAAAAGTTATACTGAGCATTTAGATAATTACCGCTTTGACTTAGCTGCTAACACCCTGTACGAGTTTACTTGGCACCAATTTTGCGATTGGTACTTAGAACTAACTAAACCGGTATTATTTAAAGGCAGTGAAGCACAGCAACGCGGTACACGTAATACACTAATTACCGTACTTGAAAGCTTGTTGCGTTTAATGCACCCAATGATGCCATACATCACCGAAACTATTTGGCAACGTGTAGCACCACTTGCAGGCCTTGAAACAGAGAACACCAGTATTATGGTACAAGCATTCCCTGTTTATAATGCAGCTAGCGTTGATGCCAAAGCAATGGGCGATTTAGAGTGGGTTAAACAATTCATTTTAGCAATTCGTAACATTCGTGGTGAAATGGACATTAGCCCAAGTAAGCCGCTTAGCGTATTACTTGCAAATGCTTCGAGCGACGACGTGCGCCGCATTGAGGAGAACAACTCATTTTTAGCATCACTTGCAAAAATTGAAGAGTTCACCATGCTCGAAAATAAAGATGATGCGCCTGCGTGTGCAGCGTCTTATGTTGGTAATCTTGAAATTATGATCCCAATGGCGGGTTTAATTGACGTAGAAGCCGAGCTTTCACGTATTAATAAACAACTCGAAAAAGCCGAAAAAGGCCTAGCACAAGTGCAAAATAAACTCGCTAACGAAAAGTTTGTTAACAACGCACCAGAAGCTGTACTTGCTAAAGAAAATGCCAAACTAGCTGAGTTTAGCGATGCTAAAACTAAGCTACTTGAGCAAAAAGCAAAAATAGAAAGCTTATAATTTAGTTTCCGGGCATTAGCCCGGAACATTTATATAGGCATTAAAAAGCCGCGCTATGTAATTACATAGCGCGGCTTTTTTTGACTCTAGGCTCTAGGCTCTAGGCTCTAGGCTCTAGGCTCTAGGCAAGCATTAAAACTTATAGTTGTACTGAGCACCAACTAGCAATGCATGACCTTTTGATTCAAAAGACCATTCTTGCTGTGAATTATCTTTTTCAGTGAAGTTTTGTGTTTTACCACGTAGTACACTCACACCTAAATCAAAGTCTGAATGTTGATCAATTGCGTAGTTACCACCAAACGAGAACCAAAAGCGGTCTGTATCTGGGATAGAAATCGACATATGGTTTTTATCCGCTGGTGACTCATCAAACGCAACACCGGCACGTAATAATAGGTTTTCACTGTACTGGTAATCAGAACCTATTGCGTAGCGCATAGAATCTGAGAAATTTTCTTCTTTCTCAAATCCTGTAAACTCACCTGCTGGTCCGTTTACTTTTGCTTCTAACTTGTCAAAGCTGCTCCAACCTGTCCACATTACACTGTAGTGTAAACCAAGCTTTTCATCTAACTGATGAGAGCCAGAAAATTCAGCAATAGCTGGTAGTGTAATTTCAACAGAACCTGGCATTTCAGGTAATAATTTAGCTGCGCTTGAGAAAGTCCCCTCAAAAGTAATATCGGTTTCGCTGCGGTAGTTAAAACCAAAGCGGCTGTTTTCATCAAGTTGATACATTAAGCCTAAATTTAAACCTAAACCAGTATCGTCACCTTCTAAGTGAACCGCATCAGTTGAAGCTGGAATATTAGGGTTCGCACCCACTTTTCGAATTATCGTTGCATCTGCATAAATATAGTTTAAGCCAATACCAAAACTAAATTGCTCTGTTACTTTATAAGCAACGCTGGCATTGAAGTTAACTGTTACAATTTCTGTTTCACCAGCTATTTGGCCTGCAGCATAGTCACCATTAAATTCTGTGGCTAAGCCAAAGTTAGAAAATGCACCAAAGCCAACTGACACTTTATCGTTAACTGGCATGGTAAAGTAACCCGCAGGTACAATTGCATTAGGAGCGATGCTGTCATTATTTAGCACGCTTGGATCTAAACCGTTATTTGTATCAGTGCCTTTTAAGCTTACATCAGGAAGTACAGCAATACCCGCCACTGATATTTGTTTTTCTTTAAATAGTGACATTAATGCTGGGTTACGAGCTACTACAGACGCATCGTCTGCGATTGAAGCTTCACCTGCATAGGCACGACCGAGTCCTGAGGCATTTTGCTCAGATAACTGAAATGCTGCAGCAAAACTATCTGCTGAAACAAGTACCAGCGACGCTGCGATTAGAGTTTTAGTAAATTTCATTGTTGTTTCCTTAACCAAACTTATTGTTTGGGTAGCTATGTGTGTTGTTATTAGGATTTCAAACCTGATCACACTACATTAATTTTTTATAAAAAACTCTACAAACACGTCAAAAAACAGTAAAAAACACGTTTTTTAACGACCATTTAACAACTTATTAAAACTCATCGGACTAGAAGTGTGCTATTAGAGCATAAGCTCTAATTGTAATTGATTCTCATTTGAATTGACTTGAAATGCGCTGCAATCTACACTCTCTATAAAACTATAATGAGGGGAAACGGTGAGCATTTTACTTATTTTGGCTGGGCTTATTTTTTGTGGCGCAAGTGTATTTTGTTTTTATAAAGCAAACTATTGTGCATGCACGCGTGCTGGGCAGTGTGACAATCCTGTTAATCACTTTTGGCTGGGGGCTATTACTTGTGCATTAATCTCGCTAACATTTTGCTGTTTAGCACTGCATGTAGAGCTTGGTACTTTATTGTGGTTAATATTAATGGCAAGTTGCTTTTTAGGTGCGTTTATTTCGGCTAAACAAAGCCAAAAACGCAAATGTACTAACGCTATAAAAGTAAGTGCTCTTTTAATAAACGAGACAAGTTAATCTGATAATCAAGGGGCTTAACACTGGCAATAATTTTAAGCTCTTGGTTCAGGTCGCTCAAATCAATATCTTTTGGCGTAACATGGTGGCCATGCTTCGCATTATAAAATAGTTTAACTTTAGGTTTAATGGGATTAAGGTTATTGCCCTCAAGTACCAGTGCTAAACGTTCATTGGTCAGCTTTACAATAGTACCTACCGGATGCACACCCAAACATTTAATAAAGTGTTGTACTAATTCAGCGTCAAACAGTTGTTTGTTAGCGAGCAAATAACGCAGTGCGTTTATTGGCTCGTCACCGACTTGGTGAGGCCTATCTGCTGTTATCGCGTCATACACATCTACAATAGCCATTATACGTGCAGGACGACTTAATTTTTCTGCATTAAGGCCTCGTGGATAACCCGAACCATCTAATCGCTCATGATGATTCACTATCATATCAAGCATTAACGGTGTGATCCCTTTTTCGCCTTTAACTAAACCTAAACTTTGTACAACATGTTTTTTTATTGCTACAAACTCATTATTAGTGACTTTAGTCTGCTTTGATAATATACCCTGCGGCACCTTTGCCTGTCCTAAATCATGCAGCAATGCCCCCATTGCAAGCTGCTGCACAGTAGGCTCTTCATAGCCTAAGTATTTAGCAAATACTGCTGCAAAAATGGCGCAGTTGATCATATGACGCCAATTATAGCTGTGTTTGTCTTTAAGGCGGGTAAGAATGGTCATTGCATTGGGGTTTCTAAATACCGATGCCACTATTTCACCGGCAATTTCATCTAATACATTTAAATTAAGCGTGAGCCCTGCTGTTAAGTCACCATATAAAGCCTGTATTTTGCGATTATGCTGCTCATAGCTTACGCTCGCTTTTGCAAACTCTTGCTCTACCGATATAGCGACAGCAGCTTTAGCTGGCTTTTCTTGGCTGCTAGCTACTTTAGCTTTATTTTGTGGTTTGTATTTGGCGGGTATCTCAACATCACTCTTAGTAAAATCAATGAGTAGCTCTAGCACCCCTTCTGTTACTAAACGCTTAATTATTGACTTATCACGCACTAGTCCACTGGTTTTGATTTTTATACTACTAATGCTTTCATGCTGCTTGGTAACATTGTCAACAAACATGCCAGGGACAAGCTCAGATATAGGTAAAGTGATAAGCATAAGTGCGGGAGGTTCTACAATTATAAGGTGTGTCTCTTAAATAGCACTTTTCAACCTTAAATGTCTACTTTTAAAGTTTTTACTAGTAATAAATAGCTACAAACTAAGCGAGTGAAATCGTTTTAATTTTATCTAGCCGTATTTTTATTATTTTGTTTGTTGGCTCTTGCAGCACCAAAAACTCGCCTTCGCCTTTAATGTTCTCTAAGGTTTTAGCAACACCCACTAAGGTTTGGGTATCTAATGTGATAGTCACTTTATTTGCACGCATGCAATAAAGCTCTAGCTGATCGTAGTCGCCACATTTAATTGGTAGATAAATCATGTTGAATATTTTTTAAAGGATAATACTAAAAGTTAGCAAGTGTATTAGAGGAATGCAAATGGCGCTCTCGGTAGGGATCGAACCTACAACTCAGCCTCCGGAGGGCCACGTGATATCCATTTCACCACGAGAGCACATTTGTTGCCGCCACATCAACTCGCGATATCAATGCTTTGGCATGCGTAATGATAAAGACATCTAAAGGTAAATGCTAGCGCCATTCGCTCATATGCTTATTATTTAAACGCTTTTAAATAAAAGACTTAGTGGTAGCTGGTAAATCAGCTATTTGTTGCTAAAAACCAAGTGGGTCACTAGCTAAAATTAGCCACTAAAGAGATAAGTTAATGTTCCAGCGCTATTAATGCGTCTAATTGCGCGCACAGAGGCATCACTTTTTCATTTATTGAGCGATCGCTATACCAGCAAACACACAGTACTAAAAACACTACTTGATAATACTCTAGCTTATTAATAGAGCAGTAAAAACGTTGCGAAAGCGGTAACTGCTGTTGATAGGTTTTAAGTAACTGCTGCTTACCTTCCCTGTCTAGTTCAAAACTTACAGCTATTGCGGCTAAATCAAAGTAAACGTCGTTGGTTTTGGCGTACTCAAAATCGATTAAAAACATGCCTTGCGGGTTCTCTATGATGTTTTCTTTTACTAAGTCATTATGACAAAAGCCTTCATCACGTGGTAGCTTTTCTATTTCTGCTACCGCCACACTTACAGTTTGGCTATATTGTTGATATAACGCTGTATGTTGATAAAAATCCAGCTCTTGCTTTATATTCATCGCCTCGCTAACCACATTATGACAATGTAAACTAACCAACTTTTTAATTAGCTCAGGGGTATAATTGCTTTGGGCTGTGTCGCCTTCTATGTATTCAAAAATAGCGAGCCTGTTAGCTTTGTCTAACCAAAGTGGTTTAGGGCACAATTGCAGCTGTGCAAATCGAGCTTGTGCAGCTAAGCCTAATGTAGGCCAGTGATCGCGGTAACTTTTTAATAAATAAGCATACTGTTGGTTATTTAGCGCAGCGCGCACTAAAAAGTTGTCATTGCTTAAACCACTATGTATTCGCTCACTACTAAGTAGTGTTAATTGTGCATTAAACCCGTTGATAATATCGCTAATTGACTGCATGAATGTCTTATAACTGCGCTATAGGTTTAGCTTGTTTTTGCTCGTACTCTTCGTACCAAGTTTTAAACCCCCACGCAGCCACTATGGTGTAAAAAATAAAGAGCGCGAGCGTTGGGTAGTAGCCTTTTTCGTAATATAAATACATAGACGCGGCATCTATTACAATCCAATACAGCCAATTTTCGAGTACTTTTTTTGCCACTAAATAAGTAGTAACTACCGCAAAACAGGTTGTAAAGCTATCAAGGTAAGCAAAGTCTGCATGGGTGTAATTTTTCATAAAGTAACCAATGGCAAGAGCAACTATGCTGGTCACTATTATCAATATTATATGACGATTCATTGACCATGAGGTAATACTTAAACTATCGTTGTTAGTTTTGCCTTTACGCCATACTAGCCAACCAAACACCGCCATATACATATAATAAAAATGCAGTAACGACTCCATTAATAACGCGCCATTCCAATACATAATAGTATAAATAAGAGTGCTAAAAAATGCGGCTGGCCAACACCATAAACTCTCTTTTATTGCTAATAATAAATAAGCCATAGACAGCCCCACTGCAATATACTCCCAATGCGACATTGCTGTAAAACCGCTTAAGGTTTGTGTTAAAAAATCCATATTGTGTGGTTCCGTGTTACTACTAATATGCATATTAGCCGTTATTGTGGAGACAAATCGCCAGATAGAAATTTACAGACAAAAATAGCTTTACCAAACTCTTCATACGAGCGTTTAATTTCGGTACTTAACACTTGCATTACTAAATCGTAATCACCAAAAATTTGCGTTGATAAGGTATTAGTAATTACTTTTAAATTATCGTACTCGTTTAAGCGATCTATAAAGCCTTTTATAAACGGAATATAGTCTTGATGAAGTGGGTATTTGCTGATCTCTACTGTTAATTTCATTTTTATCTCTTTATTATTTCATTTTAAAAAAATCATTCAATGGTGATTCAATACAGTGTAAAATCACCCTAATTCGCAATCGAAATGAGCTTAATATGGCACGCAGAATAACCTATACATTTAAAAACCAACCGCGCGAAATTAATTTCGCTAAAGATAAATACCACGACATGTATCAGGCAATTGCCGCCGCTGAAGGTATCGATCTTACTAATTACTTATCTATGGTACAGCAAATCGAAATGACTTCGAAAGGCTCAGCGTCGGTGCGTAATTTTCGCGACCAAGAGTTTGCCCGTATGGGCTTTAGCGATATTTACTTTATAAAAGAGTAATAGTACCAGCAGTTTAACGCTGATACTGATAGCTTACCCTTGGTGTAATATTACACAATAACTCGTAAGGTATAGTATCGGCGCACTGGGCTATTTCTTCTACTGGTAGCTCAGGCCCCCACATAGTTACCTCGTCACCTACTTTAATATTATGTGTATTATTGCCTATATCTAAGGTGATCATATCCATAGCTACGCTACCTACAATACCATAACGCTGCTTATTTATTATTACCGGAGTGCCCGCCCTCGCATGGCGCGGATAACCATCACCATACCCCATAGCAACAACCGCTAACTGGGTCGGCTTATCACTTTGCCAACGCCCGCTGTAACCCACCGCTTCATGGGCAGCTACATTACGCACTGCAATTACTTTTGTGGTTAAGCGCATAACCGGCTCTAATTGATACGTTTTACCTGTGGTATTTGCCATAGGCGATACACCATAAAGCATTAACCCTGGGCGTACCCAATCACCGTGGCCACTTGGCCAAGCTAAAATACCGGCAGAATTTGATAAACAATGTGCCTGCTCAACGTTTTCTGCCAAGCGATTAAATAATGCTATTTGTTGCATTGTTTTACTGCTATCAACATCATCCGCGCACGAAAAATGGGTCATTAAATTAACCGTATTATTCGCATTGGCTGTTTTTTGTAAGCGATTATAAAACTCATCAAATTGCTCAGGTGCAATACCTAATCGATGCATGCCGGTATTTATTTTTAACCAGCAGTTTATAGGAGCCTCAAGCTGCGCATTTTCCAGTGCCGCTAATTGGTTTTCGTCATGAATAATGGTTTGAAAATTATTAGCTAATAAAATGGGTAAATCGGCTTCATCAAAAAAGCCTTCTAACAATACAATTGGCTTAGTTAAACCGCCAGCACGCAGTGCCAGCGCTTCATCTATACGTGCCACAGCAAATGCATCGGCATCGTTTAAGTGCTGCGCTATGGTTACTAAGCCATGCCCGTAGGCATTGGCTTTTAGCACTGCCATTACTTTGCTATTAGGCGCAAAGCTCTTAACTTGCGCAAGATTATGCGCAAGTGCTGTTAAGTTAATTTCGGCTATAGCTAGGCGCATTAATAATCGTCATCTACTGCTGGCCCCGCATAATTATCAAAGCGAGAAAATTGACCTTGGAAGGTTAAACGTACTTTACCAATAGGACCGTTACGTTGCTTACCTATGATTATTTCGGCAATACCTTTATCGGTACTGTCTTCGTTGTACACTTCATCACGATAAATAAACATGATTAAATCGGCATCTTGCTCAATAGAGCCCGACTCACGTAAATCTGAGTTAATTGGACGTTTATCGGCACGTTGCTCAAGCGTACGGTTAAGCTGCGAAAGCGCAACAACCGGACATTTTAGCTCTTTTGCTAATGCTTTAAGTGAACGTGAAATTTCGGCAATTTCAAGCGTTCGGTTATCAGCAAGGCTAGGTACTCGCATTAATTGCAAGTAATCGACCATGATCATACTAATACCACCATGATCGCGGGCAATACGTCGTGCACGAGAGCGTACATCAGTAGGTGTTAAGCCCGAGGCATCATCAACGTACATTTTGCCTTTTTCCATCAACAAACCCATGGTTGATGAAAGTCGTGCCCAATCGTCATCATCTAACTGACCAGTACGCACTTTAGTTTGGTTAATACGCCCAAGAGACGCCAACATCCTCATCATAATTTGTTCTGAAGGCATTTCTAATGAGTAAATTAATACCGGCTTGTCTTGGGTCATTGCAGCATGTTCTGCAAGGTTCATCGCAAAAGTGGTTTTACCCATAGATGGACGTGCCGCAACTATAATTAAGTCAGATGGTTGCAAACCTGTGGTCATTTTATCAAGGTCGGCATAGCCGGTACTCACACCTGTTACACCGTCTTGCGGTGATTGATAAAGCTCTTCTATTTTATCAACTGTTTTTTCAAGTATGCTATGAATGCTTTGCGGGCCTTCATTATTTTTTGTGCGTTGCTCAGCAATTTTAAATACTTTGCTCTCAGCAAAGTCGAGCAAATCGTGGCTGGTGCGCCCTTCGGTATTAAAACCTGCTTCGGCAATTTCATTTGCTACACCAATCATTTCACGTACCACAGCACGTTCGCGCACAATACTTGCGTAAGCGTCAATATTAGCAGCACTTGGGGTGTTTTTGGCTATTTCAGCTAAATAAGCAAAACCACCAATTCCTGCTAATTTATTATTTTTTTCTAGGCTCTCTGAAATAGTAATTAAATCGATCGGATCGCCAATTTCAGCAAGCGTTGTCATCGCTTCAAAAATAAGCTTATGCGTGCGGGTATAAAAATCCTGTGATACAACAAGCTCTGCTACGCGGTCAAATGCTTGGTTATCAAGCATTAAGCCACCTAAAACAGATTGTTCTGCTTCTATTGAATGGGGAGGAACTTTAAGGGTATCGACTTGCTTATCTCGTTTGGCCATGACTTCACAGTACTAAAATACAATGGTGCCTATTCTATCTACTTGCAGGGGCTGTGCAAATAGAAAAGCAGGAAATCTTTTCCTGCTTTTTGTAATCATAGCCAGTAGCGAATGTTATTTAGTATGAAGTTCGAGTCGCCCGCTAATTGTATTCATTTCAACGTTAGCATTACCACCATTAATACTAAATTTTAAACTACTGGCTGGGCCATATTTAGCTTTACTGACTTTATCGCTAGTCACTTTATTAATTATTTTGCCATTCGCATGCGCTTCAATTTCAAACTTAGCCGATACATCTGCCGCAAAGTAAAATTCACCATCGCCACTTACCGATTCAAAACGAACATCTGCGCCCTTTAACAGCTCTTTAATATGCACTTCGGCCTCACCATTAACGGTATTAATTCGTAAGTTTTTAATGCTCGACAAAGTAAAGTCTATATCACCATTTACGTTTTCAAGGCGAACATCGCTTGCCGTTGAGTTTGATTTAACATCGCCATTTACGGCGCTAAAGCGCAACTTCCCGCTTGAGTTTTTATCGTTAATTTCGCCATTTACGGTTTCAAATGCAATATTACCACTTAAGTTCTGCGCCTTTACATCGCCATTAACACTGGTAAGTTTAATATTACCCGCTAAATTACTTGCGCTTATCTCACCATTAACCACATCTATTTCTGCACTGTTTTGTAGCTCTTTTGCACTGACAGATACATTCACACCAGCAAACTCAAGCGCACTACTTCTGGGCATAAATATAGTTAACTTTGAACCATCACCACTGTTACCCCAATCCGTATTACGTGGCATGTTTACAATAAACTGGGTTCTATCACCACTGGTTTTAAGCTCATAGCCATCGGCTTTGTCATCAAGTTCGCCCGACACTTTAAATTCGCTTTTATCCCAGCCCGTTATGTTTATATCACCACGTTGGTTTTCAATATAAATAGTGCCGCCATTGGCTACCTCTATTTGCTTATCTATTTTTTCACCCGCTAATACCGCCAGTGGAAATAAGCTCAACCCTAGTAAAATCGCTTTCATGTTATGCTCCTAAATATGCTGCCAACGAGGTGCGTGCACCTTATTAATCAAATCAAGTTGTTGTTGATATATTTGCGCTAACATAGTTAATAGCGCTTGGTTTTGTGGTTCGTTTTCAAGAACCTGCTTTATGGCTAACTCTGCTTCTTCGAGTTCTTGCAATTGCACTTGCCAATTGCTGGTAAGTGCGTCTTGATTTTTATACGCAACTAACAAACTGTTTTTTTGCGCTAAAAAGTAATCACTTATCGCCACGGCAGGCTTTGGCTCAGGCGTTATAAAAACGATGTTTACTGCAATTAAAACCGCAACACTGCATGCAGCTACTGCCGTTAACTTTGGCCAAATAGTAGTGTGTTTTTGTGTAGAGCGTTCAGCATTAATAATCGCTCGCTCAATCCCTGGCCATAAATTTTTGCGTGGCGTTATGTCTTTATCAAGTGTATTGAGTGACTCGTTTAAGTAGTCATCAAAATTTTCTTTACTCATTTTCATACCACTCTTGTAATAACAGCCTAGCACGATGATATTGCGACTTACTTGAGCCAACAGCCATACCTAGTTGCTCGGCTATTTCCTCGTGTCTGTAGCCTTCAATGGCAAACAGCACAAATACCATACGTGCTCGCTCTGGAAGCCTTACTATTAATTTATCTAGGCCATTTAAACCTTTACAGTCGTTAACTGATTGCTCATCCATACCGCTGTGCTCAATACTCACCACTTTTTGCAGCCAATTTTTTTGTTTGCGTAAGTAATTAATCGCAACATTACTCGCTACGCTGTAAAGCCAAGTAGAGAACTGCGAGCGCCCATCAAACTGCGCTACTTTGTGCCACACCTGTACAAACACTTCTTGGGCCGCATCCTCTGCATGCGACTGATCAGCTAATAAACGTAAACATAACCCGTATACTCGTTTTATGTGTAGTTCATAAAGTAGTGTGTATGCAGCTTGATCCCCCGACTTAACACGCTTAATGAGTGCTGCTTCGCACAATTGCGACTGTTCGGGTTTAACGTGTAACATCCGTAATGTCGCCTTTAAATTATAATTACTGGGTTAGCATTTAAGTGTATTGATAAGTTAGACGTAATGACAGTTTGAAAAGGTTTAAATGAAATGAAAAAATAATTGCAAAAAGGAAAGATGATTTAGAAGAGGTTTTATTAAGCGTGTTTTTAGATCTACAGCTAGTTAAATTTTAGGCACAAAAAAGCCGCGCTAAATAGCACGGCTTTTTTTTGCTTAATTAAAAATTAAGCTTCAGCAATAACGATTACTTTAATAGTAGCCGTTACTTCTGAATGTACTGCGATTGATACGTCAAATTCGCCAGTCTCACGGATAGTACCTAGAGGTAGACGAACTTCAGACTTAGCAACTTCAACACCAACAGCTGAGATAGCGTCAGCGATGTCACGAGTACCGATTGAACCAAATAATTTACCTTCGTCACCAGCTTTAGATACTAATGTAACTTCTGCTAATGCTTCAAGTTTGTCAGCGCGTGCTTGTGCAGCAACTAACTGATCAGCGATTTTCGCTTCAAGTTCTGCGCGACGAGCATCAAATGTTTCAATGTTTGCTTTAGTTGCAGGAACTGCCTTACCTTGCGGGAAAAGGAAGTTACGTGCGAAGCCAGATTTAACAACAACCTGGTCACCTAGGCCACCTAGGTTAGCGATCTTATCTAGTAGAATAACTTGCATGTTTCTACACCTTTTAAAAACGTGTTAATCCGCTGCTTACTTATGTAAGTCAGTGTATGGAAGAAGGGCTAAGTAGCGAGCACGCTTAATAGCAGTTGCTAGCTGGCGCTGGTATTTAGCGCTAGTACCTGTGATACGGCTAGGTACGATTTTGCCACTTTCTGTAACATAGTTTCTAAGAGTAGCTAGATCTTTGTAATCGATTTGTTGTACGCCTTCCGCTTTAAAGCGGCAAAACTTACGACGTCTGAAATAACGTGCCATGAGATTAATTCCTCAAATAATTCTTTCGATATGCTGAGCATGCAAAACCAATTGGCTAAGGCCGTTACGACCTTCGTGGCGATTTAAAAAACCACTCACTTGCAATGCCTGCCCAACGTGCAAATGTTGAGTCTGTTGTTGCATTTGCTTTCCACTGGCAACCACTTGAAGCCGAACGTAACTATTACGGTTAAGATCTGCTTCTGTTTGTATTGATTTATGTTCAATAACAAAAATACAATGCGGTATACCAGCAGGACTTTGGCTTAACTTGGGAGTTTTACAAACTACCCCAGATAAAACCAGTTGATTCATAAAAGGGCTAACCATTTATATTCATCACCAGTTAAACGCCATGCTAGGACTCAAAACAATTAAGCAGCTGGTGCTTCTTTCTTCTCTTCTCTTACAAGAGGAGACGCTTCAGTTACCGCGTTTTTAGTACGCATAACTAAGTTACGAAGCACTGCATCGTTGTAGCGGAAAGTAGTTTCTAGCTCGCTGATTACTTCAGTTGGTGCTTCAACGTTCATAAGAACATAATGAGCTTTATGAAGCTTGTTGATTGGGTAAGCCAGTTGACGACGGCCCCAGTCTTCAAGACGGTGGATAACACCACCAGCTTCAGTGATAGAACCAGTATAGCGTTCGATCATACCAGTTACTTGCTCACTCTGATCAGGGTGAACCATGAATACGATTTCGTAATGACGCATGGATATTCCTTACGGTTAATAGAGCCTTCTACCGTTTCGGCCGGTCGGTTTAAGGCAAGGAATTAATAGTTTAAAAGCCGAAATGAGCGCGCATTTTACGCTTAGTTTGATAATTAAGCAAGCCAGTTTTCTATCGAAAATAAAGAAAAAGCCGTACAAATAGAGTTTAATTGACGTTTTTTATAAAAACATAACAATTTCAATTAGCTTGCTATGTATTAAGTCGTAATTAGGCTCTGCAAAACAAACTAAAAAACAACCACCTTGCTCAGCTTTTAGCCGACCAAGGTCTAATATAATAATTAAGCAAAAACGCTTAGTTTTTAATATCTCTCACACTCTTTTTTAGTTTTAGGATCATTTATGTCAGGTCAATATAAACAGCATTATAACGCCTTCAAACAAAACCCAGCTGAATTTTGGTTAGCACAAAGTAAGTGTATTCCTTGGTATAAAACACCCCAAAATGCCTATACACAAGACAGCGATGACTTATACCATTGGTTTGATGATGGCCAGCTTAATACTAGCTACTTAGCACTTGACCAACATGTTGAAGCCGGCTTTGGCGAGCAAACTGCGCTTATTTACGACTCTCCTGTTACCAATACTAAACAAACTTATAATTATTCACAGCTACAACAAGAAGTGGCTAAGTTTGCCGGTGTAATGCAATCGCTAGGTGTGCAAAAAGGCGACCGTGTGGTTATTTACATGCCCATGATCCCACAAGCAGTGATTGGCATGCTAGCTTGTGCTCGTTTAGGTGCAGTGCACTCTGTGGTTTTTGGTGGCTTTGCAGCTCATGAGTTAGCGGTGCGTATTGATGATGCTAAACCTAAATTAGTATTAAGTGCTTCTTGTGGTGTAGAAGTAAGTAATATTATTGAATACAAACCCTTATTAGATGATGCCATTAAGCGCGCCACGCATAAAGTTGATCACTGCGTAATTTATCAACGCGAACAAGCAACCGCAACACTCAATAGCGGCCAAGATATTGATTGGGCAAAGGCTATGCAAACAGCACAAGCTGTTGACCCTGTACCTGTAAGTGGTAGTGATCCGCTATATATTTTATATACCTCAGGCACCACAGGATTACCTAAAGGTGTAGTACGTGAAAATGGCGGCCATGCTGTTGCCCTTAATTACAGCATGAAAAACGTATATGGTATGGAGCCTGGCGAAGTTTTTTGGGCTGCGTCTGATATTGGCTGGGTGGTGGGTCACTCATACATAGTATATGCGCCGTTAATGTATCGTTGTGCAACTGTACTTTACGAAGGCAAACCAGTGCGCACCCCAGATGCCAGTGCATTTTGGCGAGTAGTAGAGGAGCATAAAGTAACAGCCTTGTTTAGCGCGCCTACTGCATTTAGAGCAATTAAAAAAGAAGACCCTAAAGCTGAGGGTTTTAAAAAATATGATACATCTAGCTTAAAACGGTTATTTTTAGCCGGTGAGCGCCTTGATGCCGCTACTTACGGTTGGTTAAAAGAAAAAACCGGCCTACCTGTGCTCGATCATTGGTGGCAAACAGAAACCGGCTGGGCTATTGCCTGCAACCCTATTGGCATTGAACATTTAGAAACCAAAGCAGGTAGTTCAACCGTGCCTACACCGGGCTTTGACGTACGTATTTTAAATATGGATGGCGAAGAATGTGCCCCTAACGAAAGTGGCGCTGTAGTAATAAAGCTGCCTTTACCACCGGGTTGTTTATCAACAATTTGGCAAAATACCGAGCGCTATAAACAAGGTTACCTGAGCGAATATGAAGGCTATTACCTGTCGGGAGACGGTGGCTACATAGACGAAGACGGCTACTTATTTATTATGGGTCGTACCGATGATGTAATTAACGTTGCAGGCCACAGGCTATCTACCGGCGAAATGGAAGAAATTGTTGCCGCCCACCCTGCGGTTGCAGAATGTGCTGTATTTGGTGTAAACGATGCGCTTAAAGGGCAAAACCCAATGGCGATGATAGTACTGAAAGACAGCTTTACCGGCTCTCATCAAGAAGTACAACAACAGCTTGTGCAATCTGTACGTAACCAAATTGGTGCTATCGCGTGTTTAAAAAATATTATGTGTGTTGAGCGCTTACCTAAAACACGCTCAGGGAAAATTTTACGCAAAAACTTGCGCCAGCTTATTGATGGCGAAGAACTGCAAATTCCATCAACGATAGACGACCCCAGTATTTTTGCCGAGTTAAGTGAACAACTTGCTGAAAAATAAAACTAACTGTTTATAGTTAAAGTCTATCGGCACCGAGTGAAGATAGACTTTAACTACGCCTTCTGCTTAAATAACCTTGGAATAAATAAATAACTTTATGATGTAAACGGAGATTAAATGACAGATATAAGAGCTGAACTACGTGAGTATTTACTGGGGTGGTTTGGCCAATATTTACCCGCCAACCCTCTTTTATGGTACGACATTTTAGTACTTTGCTGGCTCGCCATTTTTGCCATAATTTTACATTTAATTATCAGAAACTCAGCTAAGCACTTTCTTAAAGGTCGCTTTAGCGAAAGAATTGTTCAGCCTGATGCAAAAACTCCTGCCGAGTTAGCATTTAAACTTGCAAAACATATCTCTTTTGTAATTCAAGGTGCGGTTGTCGTTATCCAAGCAAGGCTTTGGTTACCCGAAGGGAGTGGCTTATTACATATTATTGAAATGGTTACCGACCAATGGATCATTCTCTTTTCTTTACTGTCACTGTTTTCGTTACTCGATATTTTTCAGGTTATTTCTGATAGGCGCGCAGTCAGAGCCCACTTCCCGATACGAGGGTTATTACAAACCATTAAGTTAATTGCCAGTGTATTAACCGGTATTTTAGCTGTGTCGTTATTAATGAATAAATCACCATTAATTTTATTAAGTGGTTTAGGTGCGTTATCAGCCGTTATGCTGTTGGTGTTTAAGGATGCTATTTTAGGTTTAGTGGCAGGTATTCAGCTCTCTGCTAATAATATGTTAGCGGTAGGTGATTGGCTAGAAATGCCCAAGTATGGCGCTGATGGCGATGTAATTGACATTGCACTTACCACGGTAAAGGTAAGAAACTGGGATAAAACCATCACTACAATCCCTACGTACGCGCTTATTTCTGATTCATTCAAAAACTGGCGCGGTATGTCAGAATCGGGCGGTCGAAGAATAAAACGTAGCATTCATTTAGAAATGAACAGCGTGCGCTTTTTAAATGAACAAGAGCTCAGTGAGCTTAGAAAAGCAAATTTACTCACCAAATATATAGATACCACAATATCATCTATTAGCGCCGAAAACGCCACTAAAGACATGAGCTGCCTACTTAATGGCCGCCGCTTAACTAACGTAGGAACCTTTAGGCATTATTTAATAGAGCTGTTAAAACAACACCCTAAAATCCATCAAAATATGACCCTAATGGTAAGGCAATTAGAGCCAACGAATAAAGGTTTACCTATCGAAATTTACACCTTTACCAACACCACAGTGTGGGCAGAATACGAAGGCATTCAGGCAGATATTTTTGACCATATATTGGCTATTTTACCGGTGTTTTATCTTAAAGCGCATGAGTCGCCAACAGGTAACGATGTCCGCTCTTTGTCGATAGGTAAGCACTAAAATTACGGCTTACTTTATCGTTAGCTCCTATATTAGCGAGTAACACTATAAACGAGTGTTGCTCGCTAAAACTTATTTATACTTCAAATTACTTTTAATTGTTCCAGTATCCAGCGATGAATTGGGCTTTCACTGGTACGTGGGTGCCATGCGGCTATTACTTTAAAAGACGGTGGTAATGCTTCAACGGTTAGCTCTTGTACTTTATTGTTTGGTAATAATCGCGACGGATAAAATGCGATCATATCGGTTGTATGAAGAATGTTTGGTACCGCCGAAAAGCTAGGTACCGACATAACAATATTGCGTTTAAGGCCCTTAGCTGCAAACCACTGATCGTGAGAGCCACGTAAATTGGCACGCGAAGGTGATACCACTAGCTGCGGATAAGCTGCAATTTGTGCCAGTGTTAACGGCTCATTTGCTAGCTTGTTGCCACAACCTGTAACGCATAAATGCTGCTCTTCAAGCAAAGTAACATAAGCTAAGTTATCTGGAATAAATTCAGGGAAGCTAATCAGTAAATCAAGCTCGCCCGCCGTAATTAGCTGGTTAACATTATCTGAGGCAAAGTCGCGCACGATTAGTTTTAACCCGGGTGCTTCTCGTCTCGTTATATTAAAAAGCTGCGGTAACAAGGCTTGCGTTGCGTAGTCTGTCGCGCTAATAGTAAATACACCTTTATATGTTTGCGGTGTAAATACTTCGGGCTCTAACAGCATTTCAAGTTGCTTTAAAATATGGCAAATAGGTTGCTGCATAGATAACGCTTTGGGCGTTGGCACCATGCTATTTCCTTGACGAATAAACAAACGATCGTCAAATAAGTCACGTAGTTTACGCAGCTGCTCGCTAATTGCTTGCTGGGTTAGGCCCATTTTACGTGCAACCTGCGACAAGCTTTTTAAATCAAGCAAGGCATTTAGTACCCTGAGCTGTTTAATATCGAGCCTATTAATACCATTCATAATTGTATCTAAAACAATAAAGTGTTGTTTCAAATTGTACCCATAAAGCTCTACGCTTACCAACATTGCTTAAACAGCTAAGCATCAACATACTTTGCCTTGTTAATTACGAGGTAATAAGCCACTAAGTTTGCTTTAAGAGAGAGTTTTAATGAATCAATCTATTTCTGATACCAGCTCGTTATTTTCACCTGTAGAACTTGGCCCTTATACACTTAAGAACCGTATTGTAATGCCACCACTTACACGCTCTCGTAGCACGCAGCCAGGTAATATTCCAAACGACTTAATGGCAACCTATTATGCGCAGCGTGCCAGCGCTGGCTTTATGGTTACCGAAGGTACGCAAATAGAGCCTAGAGGCCAAGGCTATGCATGGACTCCGGGTATACATTCTGCAGCACAAATTGAAGGTTGGAAAAAAGTAACTCAAGCAGTGCATGCTAAAGGCGGCATTATATTTGCTCAACTGTGGCATGTTGGCCGCGTATCGCATACCAGTTTACAACCTAATGAAGCCAGCCCAATAGCTCCTTCGGCAATTACAGCCGACAACGTTAAAGTATTTATTGAAACCGGCCCAGGCCAAGGTGCTTTAAGTGAACCAAGTACACCGCGCGCTTTAAGTACTGATGAAGTGAGCGAGTTAGTTAATATGTATGCGCAAGCTGCAAAAAATGCATTAGAAGCCGGCTTTGACGGCGTTGAACTACATTGTGCTAATGGTTATTTAGTTAATCAGTTTATTTCAGAGCACACTAATATGCGTGACGATCAATATGGCGGCTCACTTACTAATCGTCTGCGTTTTTTAAAAGAAATTGTTACTGCTGTGAGCGCAGTTGTAGGCGCTGATCGTTTAGGCGTTCGCTTTGCACCACTATTTAGCAGCACAGATGAAACCCGCGTTTATTTGGGTTTGGTCGAGTCTGATCCACAAAACACCTACATAGAAGCGATTAAGTTACTTGAACAAGCTGGTATTGCTTACTTATCGATTGCTGAAGCCGATTGGAATAACGCACCTGATTTACCTGAGCAGTTTTATAAAGCAGCTAGAGCGCAGTTCTCTGGTCGAATTATATATGCAGGAAAATACACGGTAGATAAAGCACTGCGTATTTTAAATAATGGCTACGGTGACTTGTTTGCTTTTGGTCGGCCTTTTATTGCGAACCCCGATTTACCTGAGCGTATTAAACAACAATGGCCTTTAAATGAAGCTGATGCAGCCACTATGTATGGCGGCACAGAGGTTGGTTATAGTGATTATTCATACTATAAAAACATTTAATTTAAGCAGGCCACGGAAGGCCTAATACTCAATATAAAAATCGACATCCTTAATGCAATATCAATAGTTTTCAGCTAAATTAATAACTACTAATACCGTTTGAGTATGTTATGTTTTTGCCTTTATTTAATAAACAAACCGCAGGCCACTGTGTTATATTTTTACTGCTAATCAGTATTAGTAGCTGCGGTGAAAATGACAATACACCAACAACTCCCTCTAGCCAAATCGAGCCTGCAATTGCCCCTATTACTACCGGTAACTGGTATAAACCCGCATTGGGGAGCACCTGGCAATGGCAGCTAACTGGCACAATAAATACTAACTACAATGTTAATATTTACGACATAGACCTATTCGATTCCCCAGTACAGTTAATACAAACATTACAAGCTCAAGGTAAGCGGGTTATTTGCTATTTTTCAGCGGGTTCTTATGAATCGTGGCGAAGTGATAAAAGCCAATTTTTAATCAACGAATTAGGTAACTCTTTAGCTAATTGGCAAGGAGAGCGTTGGTTAGATATTCGCTCACCTAATGTGCAAGCAATAATGGCTAGTCGTCTAGATTTAGCAGTACAAAAAGGATGTGATGGCGTAGAGCCCGATAACGTTGACGGCTATATGAATAATTCGGGCTTTAATTTAACTGCAAACGATCAGCTTGTATTTACTCGCTTTATAGCAAATCAGGCGCATACTCGTGGCTTGGCGGTTGGCTTAAAAAACAATCTTCATCAGGTAAATGAGCTGCATAGTTATTTTGATTTTGCAGTAAACGAGCAATGCTACGAGTATCAAGAGTGCGAATTACTCACCCCTTTTATAAATAACAATAAAGCTGTTTTTCATGTTGAATATAATAGTAAGTATAGTAATGGTAGCGCTGAGCTTAACAATATGTGTGATGATGCTATTAATAGGCAATTTAATACACTGGTTTTGCCAATAAACCTAGATGACGAATTCAGGATTAGCTGCTTGTAAAAGCCTTGTTTACTTACCTTTATTTTATAAAGCTAAGCATCTTGATCTTTACTCATAAAATCTACCATTCTTTTTCTGAGCTCTTGCTCATTAATGTCTTCTTTATGAGTGCCAATGGTCCATACGTGGCCAAAAGGATCTTGCAGCGTACCTGCTCTATCACCATAAAACTGATCATGAACGGGGCGTATTTCTTTCGCTCCTAACGCAATGGTTTTTGCAAATACCGTATCTACATCATCAACATACAACATTATGCTTACGGGTGTACCGCCTAGCTCTGTAGGGCTTTTAAAATGAACATCTGGGCACATATCTGAGATCATAATATGTGAATTACCAATTTTAATTTCTGCATGAGCAATGCCGCCTTCAGGCATAGGCATTTGCATAACTAGCTGCGCATCAAAAGCGGCACAATAAAAATCAATTGCTTGTTGCGCACCGTTTATAATTAAATAAGGGGTTATTGAATGATACCCTTTTGGAATAGCTGATACCGCCATGTTGTGCTCCTCGTTATATGCTCTCCTTACAAAGGTTAGTCTAAAGTGGCAAACAATATAAAATAAACACGTATTTATTTATCAATATTAGTGGCACTTATTTGCAAAATTATTAGTAAATTTTGCTAGTATCTACCACTTAATAATATTTACTGATACGCTGCATATTTAAACAAAAGGACTAACATGAAAAAACAAACAACACTTTTTATAGCCACTGCGTTATTCGCACTCGCGGGTTGTTCAACTTCAGTGCCAATTAAAAACTTTGAACAAAACCTTATTCCACAAACATCTAAAATAATTAATAACACAGCAGATGTTGAAACAGGTATTTTAAAAGCCTGCATTCAACTAGGTTGGCAGTGTGCTCCTGTTAGTGAAGGTAAAATAAAGGGAATTCTTAATATTCGTACTCATCAATTAATCGTTAATATTAATTATGACAAAACAGCCTATTCTATCAATTACCAAGATTCGACTAACCTTAATTACAACGGTAGTAAAATACATCGTCAGTATATTAATTGGGTAACTAATTTAATGCGCCATATTGATGCTGAAATGATTTAAACTTTTATATTTGTTTCACTAATACAAAAAAGGAATTGTTATGAGTCACTTAACTATACCAAGTCACTGGAAAATAAAACGCTCCACTCACTTTTTTACTAAAGATAACATTCCAAAAGCGTTACTTACTCACCACAACACAGCCGAGGGTGTGTTTGGCCAAATTTGCGTTATGCAAGGCACTGTTACCTTTTACGGATTTGCAAATGAAGCCGCCACAGAGCCTGAGCAAACTATTGTAATTAACGCGGGGCAATTTGCTACCAGCCCGCCACAATACTGGCATAAAGTAGAGCTAAGCGACGACGCGCAATTTAATATCAACTTTTGGGCCGAAGCCGATACAGGTAATAAAGCCCTGTTTAAAAGTTCACGTATTCATAGCAAACCTATTTTAGATTAATACCACTTAAAATAACTAATTTACGTACAAACAAAAAAGCACCTAACATTTAGTTAAGTGCTTTCATAAATAACGGTGCAATTAATGCCAAATGCACTGCATATTAGCCTTGTTTATGTTTGATCATATCAATCCAATCTTGCGCCCAATTTTCTTTAGAGCACACTTTCGCTATTGATGTTAACCCGTTATATGCCAACGTTTTACTTTGCTGATAGTCATTCAAGCTAGTTGTTAGCGCTTGGGTAAACTCGGCAGTATTAGGCATCACTAATCGACCATTAAAACCATTAATTATAAGATTAGATAAGCCTCCAACGTTACTACTTATAACCATACAACCTGCGGCCATTGCCTCTATCATAGATAACGAAGTACCTTCTGAACCTAGTGTTGGAATAATGGCAATGTGTTGGCATTTATGTACGCTAAAGCTTTCATTTGGTCCGTACTGCATTAATTTCACTTTTACTTCATTAGCAAATAGTTCTGTTAAATATGGTTTTAATGGCCCATCTCCGGCAAAGCTTACTTGAATATTATATTGCGGTAAAAGCTGCTTAATAATAGGTGCTATTAATTTAATACCACGGTAATCAACAAAACGACGAGCAATAATAATATTTAGTGTTGCGTTATCATCTGACCATTTTTTGGCAAATTCACTTTCGCTAATTTTTTCACTATAAAAGTTATAAATAACCTTCATATGTTGCTGCTTAATATTAAACCAAGTGCGATACCAGTTAACAAAGTTATGATCTACACACACCAAACTGCAATCTGATTTTATATAGGATAAATATTTGTACTGACTTAATAGCGAGGAGCAATATTGTGATATGGCTGATTTTGCTGCGCGAGGTTTATCCCAAGATATACCATGCTGAATCGCTAGCGTTTTATAATCAGGCATTTTTACTGAATAAGAGTCGGTAGCAAAAATAATAATATCGTTATTTTTGTCTGCATTTTCACTGACCCAGTTTGCAAGGGCGATTTTTTTTAAGTTACCCCGATATAAACCGGTAGTAACGCTATGAATAGTGTACTGGGGAGTAGTTAAGGTAAACGCTTTTTTAGCCGGTTGTACTATATGACATGGCCAACCTTGGCGAGTAAAAACATCGCACAAACTTAAGATATAGTTTTCAATGCCACCAATGGTATGCATAGTGCCGTTATGATCAAACATAGCACGGTAAATAATATAAATATTAGGCATCATATATCCTGACAAACTTGTTTAGTTTGCTGCAATTACAGCGATTACTCTTTTGGTAATATAACATTTAGCCATACATCTTTGAAGATATTTACAAACGCTTGCCATCCCTTATAACCAAATATTAGCAATGCATAACAATTTCTTCTAAGTCATAGCGAAAGTGTATTTTCTTAAATAAGTTTAAAGCGTTAAAGTGCGCCGCTAAATCACAGCTAATGAAGAGGATATTATGTCGCTTGCTGTACTATTAATGCTGGCATTGTTTGTTGGTCTGTTATTCGCGATTTATCTTTTTTCGCAAAAAAGTAAAACGTTATCACGCACCGTTTTATTTGGCCTAGTACTGGGCAGTGCTTTTGGTTTGGCTTTACAGTTTTTATTTGCCGAACAACCCCAAGTTATTAACCATGTTTTAAGTTGGGTTGCCGTCGTTGGTAAAGGCTATGTTGGGCTATTAAAAATGGTCATTATGCCTTTGGTATTAGTGTTTATGATTGCCGCGGTAGTCAAACTTGAAAACCAAGGCTCTTTAGGTAAGATTTCATTTGTAAGTATTTCTATTTTACTGGTTACCACAGCCCTTGCTGCATTGGTTGGTATTGCGGTTACTTATGGCTTTAACTTAAGCGTAGAAGGATTAGTGGCCGGCACTCGTGAAGCGGCACAAATGACTACTTTAGAGAGTAAAGCGGCTAATGTTGCTAACTTAAATGTGCCACAAATGTTGCTTAGCTTTATTCCAGAAAACCCATTTGCCGATTTAAGTAATACACGTTCAACCTCTATTATTGCCGTCGTTATTTTTGGCGTGTTAATAGGCATTGCAGCACGTAAAGTAATGCTTGAGCGCAGCGAACTTACAGCGCCTATTCGTACTGGTGTAAACGCTTTACAAGCCACTGTAATGAGCTTAGTTAAAATGGTTATAGCTTTAACGCCTTACGGTGTTGCAGGATTAATGGCGAATGTAGTCGCAAACTCAAGTGGTAACGACATTCTTAATTTATTGGCGTTTATTATCGCCTCTTATGTCGCTATTTTATTAATGTTTGTTGTGCACGGCATACTGTTAAGCCTAGTTGGGGTTAGTCCAAAACATTATTTTACTAAGATTTGGCCAGTAATGACCTTTGCTTTTAGTTCGCGCAGTTCAGCGGCATCAATTCCAATGAACATAGATACACAAGTAAACCAACTTAAAGTTCCCCCAGCTATTGCTAATTTATCAGCCTCTTTTGGTGCTACGATTGGACAAAATGGCTGTGCAGGTATTTACCCTGCAATGCTAGCAATGATGGTTGCACCTAGTGTGGGAATAGACCCGATGACTTTTGAGTTTATTCTACCCTTAATAGGTATTGTAGTAATTAGCTCTTTTGGTATTGCCGGTGTAGGCGGCGGCGCAACTTTTGCAGCGCTAGTGGTATTACCAACAATGGGATTGCCCATAGAAATTGTTGCGCTACTTATATCAATAGAACCATTAATTGATATGGCGCGTACCGCGCTCAATGTGTCGGGCTCTATTACTTCTGGTGTGATCACCAGTAAAATAATGAAAACGCCACAGCAAGACTAATTAATAATTAAGCCCAGCTTTGCTGGGCTTTTTATACTGCGCTACAGTTATATATAACCCCGTAAAACAGCCCTTAATCAACCACTTCCCTGCTCATTTAGCATGCTCAAAACCCTATCCGCAAGCATTATAGCTATGTAAACATATGTAAAGCTTTGTGCAATTACAGCCGCTATCAGTTGCTATTCAGTTTCAGGCTCTAATATCGGTTATGTATAAAGAAACATAAGCGAGACATCACTATGAAAAAAATAACTGTGAAACCTATAGCTGTGAAACTAGTAACTACAAAGCTAAACACTATTAACTTAACTGTTTTGTTAGCGGTATTTTTAGCACTTACTATGCTCTCAAGTAACGCCTTTGCAAACTCGCAAAATGTACACAACAAACACCATAAACCAGGTAAAGTGATACGTCATATTCCTAGTAATAGCGTATCGGTACGTTTTAATGGTGCGGTATTTAATACTCATAATGGCACTTACTATCGTAAACACAGCAGAGGCTATCGAGAAGTTATGCCACCAAGAGGCTTACATATTAGATCACTGCCCAGATACCACTCACGCTTAAGGCATCGCAATAACACTTATTATACCTATCAAAATGTATATTATATTGCCGAAAATAACGGCTACACAGTAGTAGATACGCCTAAAATACAGGTTAACCGAGCAATTAAAGTAAACAACACCAGCAGCTATAAGCTTGGGCAGTTTTACGACTCGCTACCAACGGCAGCAAAGCCCGTAACTATTAGCTCAGTGCAGTACTTTAAATATGATGACATCTATTTTTTACCGCAAATTAGTGGTGATGAAATTAAATATCTCGCTGTTAAACTCAATTAATACTGTCTTTATCTGTCGCAAATAAAAACATAAATAAGGGCATAGCATTTTATCTTGCTATCAAGCTACTTCGCTCCTATAGTCAGCAGATTATAGGCCTTTATTTTGAACAAACTTGTTATGAAAACTAGCACTCCAGCTCGTGATTTTGGTGAACTATTAGGTTACGCACCTGGTAATGTTGCTGTTTACTCGTCTGACTATGACTCTGCCGACGAAAGCATTTACCCCAACCGCAGTGCCTATCGCAGTTATTTAGATGGCATTTATATGGGCTATAAATGGCAGTGTGTTGAGTTTACTAGGCGCTGGATGTATCTCAATCATGGTTATATTTTTGATGACATAGCGATGGCTTACGATATTTTTGAGCTACGCTCAGTGCGTGACGTTAACAGCCAAAATAGACTCCCTTTACAAGCATTTAAAAATGGCGTAAAGCATCATCCTCAAGTTGGTAGTTTACTTATTTGGGAAGAAGGTGGTGAGTTTGAAGAAACCGGCCATGTTGCCATAGTAGTAGAAGTTCACCCTGATAAAATTCGTCTTGCTGAGCAAAATGTTGGCCATCAAACATGGCCACAAGATCAAAATTGGTGCCGCGAGCTTAAAGCTAAAGTAACCAAAGATGGCGACTATTGGATTGAATGCTCTTATAACGATGCAACTATTTTAGGCTGGATGACCCAAACTGATCAAATTGAACACGCAGAACCTACCACTGAAATAAACACCGATTTATTTACAATCAAATCTAATTACATTGCCGATACAGGCCAAGCTGCAAAGTCATGGTTAAATATTGCTAATGATGACGAAGCCGCCTATGTAGATATGATGCAAGGCCACAAGCTTACCTCCAATGCAGAGGATCAACATAGCTACTTTACTATTTCACACACAGCCCAACAAGCCATTGAGCACGCCACCAATGAACTGCATGGCTTATTTATGCATGCCACCGATTATGTGTTACAGCACCCTGAGCTATTAAAAAAGTTTAATTTACCTGAAGTAGTACTCAATAAAATTCGTCAATCGTGGGATAACCGCTTAAATCAATTGATCACCAGTCGCTTTGACTTTGCACTAACCCCTGCAGGCTTAAAAGTGTATGAATACAACTGCGACTCCGCTTCGTGTTATATGGAAAGCGGTAAAGTTCAGGGTAAATGGGCAAAGCACTTTGGGGTTAAAACGGGTATTGATGCAGGCCAAGACTTATTTAAAGACTTAGTAAAAGCATGGCGAAAAAGTGAAGTAAAAGGTTTAGTTCATATTCTTCAAGATGACGAGCCAGAAGAGCATTACCACGCTTTATTTATGAAAGAAACAATTGCGGCAGCAGGTTTTGAGTGCAAAATTATTATTGGTTTAAATACTCTGTCTTGGGATGCCTTTGGCAATATTATTGATGCCGATGGCAATAAACTTAATTATGTATGGAAAACCTGGTCGTGGGAAACTGCACTTGAGCAAATTCGTGAAGAATGCGAGGCTGATCAAGCTCAAAATCATAATTTTGAGCCGCAATGGCAAGCAGGAGCAACCCCGCGGTTGGCTGATGTATTATTGCGTAAAAATATCATGGTTTTTGAACCACTATGGACACTGATCCCCAGTAATAAAGCAATCTTACCGGTGCTGTGGAGTTTATTTCCTAATCATAAATATTTGCTCAATACCGCGTTTGAGCTCAGTGATGAATTATTACAAACCGGCTATGTAGTAAAACCCATTGTTGGCCGCTGCGGAGCAAATATTCAAGTAGTCGATCAGCAACAACAAACCATTGAGGAAACCGCCGGACACTTTGCATCCCAAGAGCAAATATATCAGCAATTATTTGCGCTACCAAAAGTAGACGATTACTTTGTACAAATATGCAGTTTTACCACAGCAGGAAAATATTCTGGTGCGGGTGTGCGAGTCGATAAAAGCATGATTATTAATGGCCATAGTGACTGTATGGCACTGCGGATTGAATAACTCGTCAAATTAATAAACAATACTTTGCGGGCTTAGTTTTAGGGCTTAGCATTAAATATAATAGCTAAGCCCTTTAGCTATTATATTTATTACACTGTGCATAATTTACAAAAAAGTGCATAGTTTTCAAATATGTAATACTTAACACCATTCTTCCCCTCATATTAAAAAACCTATCTAATTGTATATAAACAACTTTATTTAAAATCCCTTCTCGGCATGGTGATTGCTTTAAATAAAGTAAAGTATGTTCATATAGTAATTAATGGGCAAAATAATTAAGTAGGAGAAATTATGAGTAATAGTAACAAAACAGCTAAATTTACCGCTCCAGGTATGAGTAACGATTCAGCAGAAAAAACTATCTCTACGCTCGACAATCGTATGGTTGCGCTAATTGACTTACAACTTACCCTTAAACATATTCACTGGAACGTAGTTGGCCCTAATTTTATTGGCGTGCATGAAATGCTAGACCCGCAAGTTGCGGTTGTACGCGAAATGACAGACACCATTGCTGAGCGCATCGCAACGCTAGGTGGGATACCTGTTGGTACGCCAAAATCAATTGTTGATCGCCGTACATGGGACGAGTACTCAATTGGTAAAGCCCTCGTTACCGAGCATTTAAGTGCACTCGATAATGTATATAACGGTATTAATAGCGATCATCGTAAAGCCATAGATACGCTTGCTGATCTTGATCCGGTTTCTGAGGATATGATCACCAGCCAACTAGCCGAGCTAGAGCAATTTCAATGGTTTATTCGTGCTCACCTTGAATCATCAACAGGTGAACTACAAAAGTAGGTGCACTATTATAACTGGCATACATAGCTAAATATTTATTGTTAGTTAATAATTTAAAATTAAGAAAAGCCCGCATTATTAATAATGCGGGCTTTTTAAGTGCTAATAACTTACTAAAATAATAACCTACTAAAATAATTACACATCATACATAGCAAAGTATCTGCATTTTGCTCTTAAAAAGTTTACCCCCAAGTAGCCATTAAATAATGTCACGCTCAGCAAATGCATAAAAAAGAACCTCCCCCAATTAACCCCTCGTACATCTGCATTTAAATTTTATATTATTATTACCAGTCGATATTTTATTTATATTAGCAATTAAATTGGTTAACCAAACCAATTTTAAACTTAAAATAAAAACTACAAAGCCATTACCAGTAAGTAATTTACATTTCTTATTTTAAATAAACGCCTCATACCCCCTCAGTAAGTTAATTTCTTTTTATCGCCTTGGTACTTATCAGCACTTTCTTATCTAAAACAATGAATTTTTTTATAGGTTAAAACCCCAACCTTCCCAAATAAGTAAGGTTAAACTCACCTTGCTTTTAAAAATTATAATTAATAAATAGCAATAACAAACCTATATACCAACATTAAATTAAACTTTTTAACTGCGATTACAAAACAAATTAAAAACATAACTTGTTAAATTTGTTAAATATTAAATATTAAATAAAAAGAAACCAAAATTGTAATGCCAAATTCACACCACTGGTAAACAAAGCTTGAAATCAAAACTTAATTGGACTAATTTTAATCACACTTTAAACATTACCAAAAAAAAGAAAAGAACCTAAAAATTGGTATACCAAAGCACATCATCAACACACAATTACCCAAACGGGAGAGATACATGAAGCTTAATCGAATTACTTCCTCACTAATCAATAAACAACATAAAAGTAATCCTGCACTTATTAGCGCGGCCGCACTTATTTTAATGACATCATCTACTTTAGCTGCACAAGAGTCTGAAAACACCTCAGCCACTGCAGATAAAAACATAGAGGTTATTGAAGTAAAAGGAATTCTTAACAGTATGAAAGCCGCTGCAATGCTTAAACGTACTGACGGTCGTATTGTTGATGCTGTTGTTGCTGAAGACATTGGTAAATTACCAGACAATAATATTGCCGAAGCCCTGCAACGTATTACTGGTGTATCTATTAATTCTGACTTTGGTGTGGGTGATAGTGTTTCGATTCGTGGTTTACCGCAAAACCGGGTTGAATTAAATGGTCGCTCTACTATTGGCGATTCTCGTGATGGCATTAGCCTTCAAGATTTTCCATCAAGTTTCTTAAAAACGGTAGAAGTTGTTAAGTCGCCAACTGCCGATATGATTGAAGGTGCGCTTGGTGGTACGGTTAGTTTAAGAACAGTGCGCCCATTAGAATTAGATAAACTAACAGCAGCTATGTCGTTAGATGCAGAATACGCAGATAAAACCGAAAACGTAGCGCCTATATTCAGTGGATCTGTTGGTAATAATTGGGACTTTGATGAAATGGGTACGTTTGGCGCTATTGTCATGGTTTCATATCAAGATCGTGAAATTCGCCAAGACGAAACGTCTAGCCGCGTAAAGCCTCAAGACATATTAATTAACGGTCAAGAAGGAAATACAGCAAGCGGTAACGCCATCGTCAGAGATGAGCACAGCATTGAGCAATATGTAGAAAAACGTGAACGTACTGCTGTAAATTTATCACTTCAGTGGGCACCACAGTCGGGTAATGGCATGGTGTACCTTGATTTAAGTGGTACTAAGCGCTCTGGTGAGCAAGCTGGTAACTCTATTTTAGGTGTAAGGTGTAGCAGGTTCACTATCAACAGATGCAAACACCACACAAGACGCTAACGGCGTAAATAACTATACGTTAACTAACGAATTTGGCATTCCTAAAACATACAGTGACTTTCGTGATACTGACTCGTTTTCAAATGCACTTGGTGCAGAATGGAACCTTACCGATAGCATCAAAATTTCTGGTGAAGTTGCTGTTGCATCGTCAAAAAGCATAAGGCCTGACTCAGAATTCACATTACGTCCAATCGAAAAATCGACGTTTGAAGCCAGTGGCGGTGTTGATTTAGTAAATAATTTATATGATGGCGCATTTTCACAAGACGGTAATCGCTTACCAAGCATTATACATTCAGATCCAACTGCATTTACTAATCCACAAAATTTAGCATTAAGAACATTCAAAAGCGAAGATAGAAAAACCAATAATGATGAAACAGCGGTTCGTTTTGATATTGAAATGTTTGAGCCGCTAAGCAGTGCAAACTGGATCTCTAAAGTAAAAGCAGGTGTTCGTGCTACTAAACGCGATTACGAATATGAACAATACAAAGTAGAAATTAAAGATATTTATAAAAATGCTATTAACGACTCAGATGGATCATTAGCAACTTTATGGGCCGATGATTATAACGCCCTATTTCCTGGCAGCTTTACAACTATGAGCCACGATAACTCTTTTAATCAACTAGGTCATTCTGGTCAAAACGATCTTTTAACATTCCTTACTTATAATGGTTTATCTAACCCAAGTAATACGTATGCTCAATTACAGCAACTATTAGCAGGCACTAATTTAGCGTCTACTGGGAGCTTACACGACAACCAAGAGTTTCAAGAAAGCGCATACAAAAATGTAGTTGAAGACACCGCTGCAATTTATATATCGGCTTATTTAGACTTTGATAGTGTTACAGCCATTGTGGGCGCTCGTTATGTAACAACAGATCTTGAGTCAAGTGTTTACCAAAACGGTGTAAAAGTGACGGGTGAAAATGATTACACCGACTTTTTACCTAGCTTAAACGTGACATATAACTATTCAGACGAAACACTATTTCGCTTTGCTGCAGCAAAAGTTATGCGCAGAGCCGACTTTAGCGAGCTAAGCCCAGCATTTGACGTAAATAACGACCGAACGGGTGCAACTCAAGGAGCTATTGATTTAGAACCATACCGCGCAACCCAATACGACTTATCTGTAGAGCATTACTTTGATGAAGGTAACGTATTGTCTTTTGCACTATTTTATAAAGATGTTAAGTCATTTTTAAGCAACGAAAGCACGTGTGTTGCCTCATCAACTACCGCTGCACTGCAAAACGTAACACAGTGGAACCAAGTATGTCAGCTTGATACTGCCGGCGTATCTCAAGATAATATGGTTTACTCTGATGCAACTAACTATCCTGTAGATGCAGATGGCTTTAACCATGTTGCAGGTCTGCGTGATGCAGGACTAACGGGTATCGATACTGTTAAAAATGTAAACGGCGAAAATGGCTCGGTTCAAGGTTTTGAAGTAGGTTACCAGCAGTTCTTTACAAGCCTTCCGGGTGCATTTTCTGGTTTAGGTGTTAATGCAAACTACACCTACGCAGACAGTGAGCAACCAAACGGAAACCCACTATTAGACATTTCTGAAAATACTTATAACTTACAAGTTTTTTGGGAATATGAAGGGTTCTCTACTCGCCTAGCCTATAACTACCGTGACGGTTTCTTAAGTACTGAAAACGAAAAACGCGTAGAAAACATTAACTCTAACGGCAGCATTTCACAAGACGGTACTGTTTATGGTAATAACTACCGCGATGACAGAGGCCAATTAGACTTTTCTGCAAGTTGGGACATAAACGAAAACTTTACCCTAGTAGGTAACGCAACAAACTTAACCGGTGAACCTTCAATCTACCTATCTGAACTAGGCGGTGCTTGGAAGTACACTGAGGCGGATCGCCGTTATAGCTTAGGCATTCGCGCTAAATTTTAATTTTCCCTGAAGGCTAAAGCCTGCTTTTATGCAGGCTTTTTTATGCCTATACAAAAGCAGCTTTATATTGCATAAAAAACCCTCTCCCTAGCTATACTTATCTTAATATAAAACTTAATATCAAAGAGCAATTACTATTAATAAGGAAAGGTAGTGCTGTCGCGTTTATATAATTTTATGCCGGGTTTAAATACTTTACTTCATTATGAACGACAATGGTTTGCTGATGATTTAAGAGCGGCATTATCGGTTGCCGCCGTGGCGCTACCCGTTGCTATTGCTTATGCACAGTTAACTGGTGTTAATGCTGCAGTTGGGCTGTATTCCTGCATACTACCCATGATGCTATATGCACTTTTTGGCACCTCAAAACAATTAATAGTTGGCCCCGATGCAGCAACCTGTGCAGTTATAGCTGCAGTAGTAACCCCGCTTGCCGCAGGCGACAGTTTTAAGCACTGGCAGCTAGTTGTAACCATGACCGCCATGACTGGTTTTTGGTGTTTTATAGCCAGTAAATTTAAATTAGGTGTATTAGCAGACTTTTTATCTAAGCCTATTTTAATGGGCTTATTAAACGGTGTAGCCATAACTATCATTGTGGGTCAGTTTTCTAAAGTATTTGGTTTTACCTTTGATGAAAGATACCTACTTGAACGCTTAGGGGGTGTGCCCACTTATTTATCACAAACCCATATTCCCACTTTATTAATGGCCTTATTTACTGTGGTTATTTACTTTGTTATGAAACGACTAAAGCCTACATGGCCCGCATCAATGTTTGCCATTACCTTGGGCGCAATATTAGTGTGGTTTTTTAATTTAGAGCAATTTAATATTAAAACCATAGGCACAGTAACCGGCGGACTGCCGGTATTTAACACCCCTGTATTTGATATTGGTATTATTCGTGAACTAGTTGTGCCGGCACTTAACTTAGCCATAGTGAGCTTTGTAAGTATGATGCTAACAGCGCGTAGTTTTGCCGCAAAAAATGGCTACGACATAGATGCAGATAAAGAGTTTAGAGCCCTAGGTATTGCCAACTTCGCCTCTGCGTTGTCGCAAGGCTTTGCTGTAAGTGGCGCCGACTCTCGCACCGCGGTTAACGACGCTAATGGCGGTAAAACGCAATTAGTGTCGATTATAGCCGCCACTATTATTGCTATTATTGCTATTTTTTTAACCGCCCCGCTCGAGTTTATACCTAGTGCAGCACTCGGCGTGGTACTTATTATTGCCTCTGTGCATTTGTTAGATTTAAAAGCGGTATGGCAACTAAAGTTTAAAGATAAGCAGGCGTTTTACCTTGCCTTAGCTACCTTGTTTGCCGTGCTGTTTATTGGTGTTATTCCGGGTATTACGCTTGCTGTATTACTGGGTTTATTTCAATTTATTCGCACCGTAATGCGCCCTACCGACAACATATTAGGCGTAGACATAAAAGGCGTGGTAAGAAGCTTAGATGCCACCGATAAAGCAAAAGCCGTGCAAGGGGTATTTATTTACCGCTTTAATTCGCCATTAACTTACTTTAATGCCAGTTACTTTAAACGCAGATTACTTGAGCAATACGCAAAACAAAAAGACGATACCCAATGCGTTATTATTGATGCCGTACCTTGCTTTACCCATTTAGATTTAAGCGTTATGGCCATGCTTGCCGATTTAGACGTTATATTTAAAAAGCGTGGCATTAGCCTTGAACTAGCAGGTAGAAAGCGCCAGCTTCTATCGTGGTTTGAAATTGCCGGAATGGTATCGGGTAAAAATGGCATTTATGTTCACTCCGATCTATATGTTGCGCTACAAAAAAATAGCGTAAGCCAGCCTACCGACGAAGTCGCCTTATTTGAAGCTCATACCAATGAGGCAAAACCCGAGCCGCTATAAACGCAAAAAGGCTTACAACACATAGTTGTAAGCCTTTTTATACTAAAAACTTAGTAACTTAAATTACTGTGAATGAACCATTTGTTCAAACTTCATGCCGGTTAATTTAGTAATTACTTTAATCACATAAAAGAAAATACCAATCATTGCCAACATAGACGGAATAGCAATAATAGGGTAACTGAGCAAGGTCATTTCACCAAGCTGCTCGTTAAACTCTACCGTACCCGCAGGGCTGGTCACTATCCACTTAGCAAGCACGTAATTCATAGTTGATGAAAAAGCAAAAGTAAGCGCTAAAATATAATTAGCCTTGGTAATTTGCTGCTTAAAACGCTGGGTATTACCGCGCGCATCTAACGTATCGTAAATTACATCTAACTTAAATAAAATCGAGTTTAACAGCACCTTTGCCAATAATGGCTTACCAAAAAAACCCGACATTAAAACAGTCAGGCCAATAATACCCGGTATAGCCGCTTCTTTTATTGCCAACCATTCTACATTAAGCTCAAACAGCGCAATGCCACCCGTTAATAAAGTACTTAAAAAACCTAATAATGAAATAAAATTTAACGAGCGTGCTTTAATAAAATCATAAATACCGTAACCCACAGGAAATATAAGCGCGACAATTAACCCTACAACGGTTCCTAAATATTCAGGCCCCGAAAACTTCATTAAAATAATTGAAGGCACTATAATATTAAAAACGACCTCAAATAATGGATTGTTTTTTTTACCTTTACTGTTATTTTGACCACTGGTTGTCATTCGTTACTTCCATTAATATATTATTGCTAAGACGAAAAGAGCACCTCTTCGCTACTGCCAAAGGCTATAATACTCGCAATACCTTCGCCATTCTAGCTTGTCGTTTTTGTATTGATTAAAAAGCCGAAAGGGAGCAATTATTTTTTGTGTATAAGTGCACAAACAGCCCTCTATTACGCAGGCAAACTCATATCGATGCCAGGTAAAGCCACCATCTGATCGCTAATAAGGCGGCGAATCTCACGAATTATTGGCTGCTCGTTTTCAACTACTTGCTGCGATATAGCCACATACCCATGCCACGAAACATTATAGCCATGAGCAATGCGCGCCACCTCTTGTGGTTGAAACCCTTTTAATAATGGCTCTGGCACATAACCCCAACCTAGCTTGTCGCGTATTGCATCCCTAATTAACTCAAAGCTACTTAACGCAATATCGTAACGCTCAGATACATTGGTTTGAATGTCACTTTGGCTTAAATCTAAATAAGCAATTTGCGGCACACTGGCTAAGTCCTCATTACTTACATAGCGCATTTGCGTTAACGGATGATCTTTGGCAATAACCATATGCAATGCCACCCAGCCCAAAACTTGTAAAGGTAGCTGAGTATTTGCATACAAGCTCTGATCTAAGCAACAAGCTAAGTCCATAAAGCCCTCTTCAACCATTTGCTGCAACGCATTTGCACTCGCATAGTGCATTTCTAACGATATACCTGGGTAGCGCTTGCGAATACTGCGAATAATTTCGCGCCAAAAGGCTTCGGGTAAAGCATCATCACGGCCAATAACTAAGCGGTGTGGCAGTTGCTCGTCATCGTGCAGGCAGCGGTGCTTAATACTCTCAGCAAGGTTAATTAAGCGAATGCTATCGTCAATTATTTTTTCACCCGCGGGGGCTAATTGCATACTATTACCAGTGCGAATAAATAGCGCAGTACCCAACTGATCCTCTAGCGTCGATAGCGCCATACTCATAGTGCTACGATTAACCGACAAGCGCGCTGCCGCCTTAGCAATAGAGCCGGTTTGTGCAATCATCACAAAGTACTGTAACGACTCTAATTTCATCAAGCCCCCTTAGTGTCAATTATTTTGACTCTGAGCAATTATAGTATAAAAATAATAAGCAGTATTATACGCACAATGTTTTAGTATTAAGAGCAGGAAAAATGCATTGGATATATTTAATAATAGCTGTAACTCTTGAGGTTATAGGTACAACAGTAATGAAGTGGCTGGTAAACGAAGACCAGTTACTATTAGGTAGCTTATTTGTAACTTTAATGGTTGGCTTAGCTTATCTTGCTCTTAGCCAAGCCACCAGCAAAATTCCTATCGCACTTGCTAACGCCTTCTGGGAAGGCTTGGGGATGATATTAATTGCATCTGTGTCATTTGTATTTTTAGGCGAAGCTATTTCTATTGGCCAAATGTTTGCACTTTTATTAGCTATTATCGGCATTGTTATAATTAACAGCGGCCACGCTATGCAAGAGCAAAAACAATGACAGTATATTGGCTTTATATTCTTGGCTCAGTAATTTTTGACATTGCCGCCAACGTATTTTTAGAAATGTCGCACGGATTTAAACATAAACGCTTTGGCATACTTGCCATTGTTTTTATTATGGCCGCGTTTGCCTTACTCACCCTCGCTGTGCAAGGCATCCCACTGTTTATTGCCTACGCCACGTGGGGAGCTCTTTCAATTAGCGGTACTGCGCTGGCAACTTGGTTGTTGTTTGGTCATAAATTAAACTGGGTTGTTTGTTTTGGTTTAGCAGTACTTATTTTATCTATTGTGACAATGCAATTAGTTGGCCCCGCGTAAATACCTCTTATTAAAAACTAGCTAAAGTGCTCTGCAGTTCAAGCTAGTTTTTCCTGCTGTTTTGCCTTAGTTAACTTTAGGCTAAACTTCTAACTTAGTTGACTATTTTATAGCGCAACGCTATAACTTGTAACACGTTGCGCTGTGCCAACCTACAAAGTAGTAAATAAAAACTTAAAAGCGCACCGCTTGCTTAAGCTATCACTAGTTTAGGTTTGGCATTATTATACTTATTACCTTGAGGCATTTATGTTCAAGCAACTACAAGAAAAACATCAGCTTTCTATTCTGCTTATACTCAGTATTGTGTCAGTATTTGGTATTACGCCATTTATTATTATTCGTTTTATAGAAAATAACATAGTCGCAGCGCTAATTGACTTAGCCATTGTAAGCGGTATTTTAACCTTAGTCGGTTATGCCCATTACACTAAAAAGCCGCGTGTTATTAGCGCCGTTATTGCATTGCTTGTTAATATTGGCGTTATTGCCATTATAATTACCAACGGCATTAACAGTATGCTATGGGTTTATCCGGTAGTAGCCGTTACGTTTTTTTTAGTTAAACCAATAGAAGCGCTCATACTCACCCTTAGCAATGTGGCAATTATTGCGAGCATACCTAATTTATTCGATGTTATGCCACTAAACTCTTACTTTACAACCAACTTAATGCTAGCTGCCTGTGCTTTTGTATATGCCTCTTTTGGCAACAAGCAGCTTGCTTTACTTGCAGAACTAAACAGTACCGATCCTTTAACCGGCGCATTAAATCGCCGTGCGCTTAACGATGATACACTAGCCGCCATTTCGCGAGCAGAGCGTTATAACAGCACTTATTTATTAGCGTTTTTAGACTTAGACTTTTTCAAAAAGGTAAACGACGAATTCGGCCATGCCGAAGGAGACAGAGTACTAAAGCAGTTAGTGTCAATTACCAATTCACATATAAGAGAATCAGATAAGCTATACCGCTTTGGTGGCGAAGAGTTTGTGCTAATAATTCCCGAAATCCCGCCCAAAGAGCAAGTTAGCTTTATAAACAAGCTACGCGAAACAATAAAAAACGAGTTAAAAACACCTGCGGGTAACTCAGTTACTGTATCTTTTGGTGTTGCAGCTTGGATACCGGGCACCACAGTTGCTAGCTGGTTTAAACGCGCCGACGATGCTATGTATCAAGCAAAAAAACAAGGCCGCGACTGCGCCGTATTTAGTAAAGATTAGGGTCTGCTGACCTTTGCGGATTAAAATTCGTTCAAACTAGGGGCGAGTTAATCACGGCGCGAGGTTTGTAACCTAGTGGGCTCGATAACTGCTCCTGCGTTATTCTACTGGCTTACATCCATGTAAGAATAAGCAAAAACCGAGCAAAGCTTTTGCATCCTGCTCACGCCCCTAACAAAGAGTTAATTGCCCCTAAGAACCCTTCGGGCAGCGCATGTTTGGTATTGATTCTACGTTATCGCCTATTTATGGGGAATAACCACACCACATAGGCTCTGCCTTGCCTAAATACCAAACACACTGTTGCAAATTTAACCTTGAAAGATAAACAGACCCTAAAGCTTTGAAATAAGTAAGCTAAACTAACCACTTGGCCAAAATGGCTTTACCCATTATTTATCTTTGTTTAGCAGCGCCTTTAAGTCGGCAAACGGGTTATGTGTAGCCGCCACCACTTTTTGCTCTGTAGTGCCGCCGTACAACACATATTCGTGATATTTATTATGCTCATTATCATGGCAATAAATACACAATAACTCCCAGTTACTACCATCATCAGGGTTATTATTATGGTCATGATCAATATGATGCACCGTTAACTCTCGTAAATTAGAATACTCAAACTCACGTGCACAGCGCCCACATACCCAAGGGTACAATCTTAACGCCTTAATTCGATAACCTTCTTCTTGCTGCTGATAAGCCTGCATACCACTCGTGGTTTTACTCATTAACTTATTACTACCGTCTTTTTACAACAAGCCCAGATTAGCCTTTAAAAACCACTTTGAACAGCGCCTTTTATTTTAACCACCGAGCTTTGGTTAAGATATTTACTAACACATTTAATAATAATAATGATGTTTAAACTTATTTTCTCTAGCCAGAGATTTTCAGTGAAAATAAGGCGAATTTACGCGTTAATGGCTGGCCTATTGCAAATAAATTCAACGCAGTTAGCGCTGAAAATAGCTGCTTGAGATAAATTTATTATCCAGAGTTTAGGTTAACTATCCTCAAAGTTGTTGCTCACCTAAAAGCTTGGGTATAATGAGCACTTATGGCTGTATTTGTTAGCCTACAACTTGGATAAAACAATGAAAAAACTCTCTGCAGTGCAAATAAAACAGCAAGCGCTTGTCCTTAATATTGCCGATACACTCGAAAAACAAGGCCTAGCAGAACTCCCTGGTATGCTGCAATGCTGGTTTGACGTTCAATATCACTTATTCCCTGGCTCCTTATTACTGTGCTTTCAATTTGACAACGAGCAAGCCTTAGCTGCAGCAAAACCAGAGTTATTAAAATGGCAAAAACGCTTAAGCGCAGCCATGCTAAAAAAAGGCGTTGTTTTAAAAGATATGCGTAAACATTTAGTATTTACATTAGAAGCACCCGATAGCTAAATCAGGTTTATTACCGAGGATAAAAAGTAGATTCGGGGATTAAATCCCCCGGCTATAAAGTATAAAACCCACGGATGTTTTTAGCGTTTTCAAGATTAAACTGATTTACATGCGTAATCAGCTCCGGAAAAAATGCTAAAAATACAACATTCAATTCATCATAATGCTTTGCTATATCATCAACAGCACCAGCAAAGGTATTAGTAAAGCGAATGCGCTTGGCTATATTATCAAGTGCTAGCCCTACCCCATCAAGAGTTTCGTACTCTTTAAACCAATCGTTGTCGGTCATGTGTTTTACAACGTGCTGCATTCGCGGCGGCATTACAGGCATACGCTTATGCAAAAGCGCAAAGCTAGTTTGTTTAAAGTCGTTTAATGGCTGTAGATTATATTTTTGCCAATGCATAATTAAAAAGTGATCAAACACCACATCAATAGCCACCCCTGCAAAACGCTTACGCTTAGATGAAAAATACTGTTTAGCCTCTTTAACTATAGGATGAGAATCAGTAAATTTATCCACTAAATAGTGATTATCGAGCGCATTCTTTACCGTTATAGGTATCTGGTTTAAATGCCGTTGACCACCAAAGTCGCCCAGTAAATTACCAAAGTGCGAATCGGCCGTAGGCTGTGCTAAATAAAGATGAGCTAAATAATTCAACGTGTTCTCGGGTTTGGTTAATACCTTTTAGATAATAACGCAGTTGTAGATGAAATTCATATAAAGGAAAAGTGAAAGGCTTTAAGCTTCAAGGGAATGATATTTTAGTTCGTGATTTTTTCACCAATAAAACACAGACTCCTGCGCTCCCCATAAAAAAGACAACACAAACCTGCTCCCCACCCAATTACAATTATGTTTGATTAATTCAGTAAAGAGTCAGCCCTATTTTGCTATCAATGTTGCTGTATTTTTTCGGTACTGCATGAGTCATAAAACGCCTTGCTTAACCTTAACTATTAAACCTGAACTCTGGTTAAGAGATTTACTAACGTATTGAATCATATTTATATTTAATTTTATTTTCTCTAGCCAAAGGCTTTCAGTGAAAACAAGGCGAATTTACGCGTAAATAGCTAGTCTATTGCAAGTAAATTCAACGCAGTTAGCGCTGAAAATAGCTGCTTGAGATAAGTTTATTATCCGAAGCTCAGGTTATTAAGCTCACAGAGGCACAACACGTTATGACAACTACTTTTTTAAGCCAATTACAGCAAGTCGCACTGCAACAAGCCCTTATCAGCACCAAGCTTTTAAACAGCTACACATTAAAGAGCAATAACGCACCATCGCCCAAGCAACAAGCCTATAGCTTAATTGCTGTCGCGCTATACCGCTTTAATCTACAAAAAATAAAATGGTCATCTTTTTTAAAAACAGCCATAAATACAGCAAACAACACATGCCAATGGTTAGCCACCGAACTTGTCAGATGCCAACAAGACTATAAAGCCCAACCTCATGACGCTGTAATTAGCGAACAAAGTGCATTCATTAGTGGTATTTTTAGCGAAGAACTCGCTTATATTGATAGTTTATTGGGGGCTGAAGCGTAAGCTCTTAAGTTTATTTAAGCAATTATGTGGACTGTCGGATGGCACGGCTGCGCCGCTTATCCGGCCTACCTTATTTGCGTTGTAAGGCGAAGATTCAGTACTTTCATCACTTTAAAAATAGTTTCCCAACGTGGTTTGGTTTTACCGTTAACTGCTTTATATAAGCTTTCACGATTTAACCCCGCTGCTTTAGCAATATCACTCACGCCATGTTTTTAACTAATAAGCCAAGTGCTTCGATAAAGGTATTTGGATCATCATCAGCTAAACACTCTTCTAAAAATGTATTAATTTCCTGCTGTGTTTCCATATATAGTCAAACGGATTAAAATCTGATGTTTGTAGCGCCATAATAATTACTCCAATTTATTCAACTTGCTGAACAAATGTAGCCTGAAGGCTACGAATGCACAATGTTATTTATAACTTTTGGGCTGGCGCTCGCGCGCCAGCAAGCTTAACGCCTACATTAAATAGCACATACTCTTGGCTTTTGAGCGAGTAAGTATATTTGTGATTCGTTGGGTTTCGTTTCACTCTTCCCAACCTACGTTCATATAATTTATGGCGAATCACTATGCACAAAAAAGCCGTTGCATTGCTACAACGGCTTTTATAATTTTGATAAATTCCTCTCTACAGTGGAATTTTTATCAAAAAATTAGTCGCGGTATGTATCAACCGGTGGGCAAGCACACACTAAGTTGCGGTCGCCGTATACGTCGTCAATACGTGTTACGGTTGGCCAGAACTTGTTTTTAGCCACGCTTGGCACTGGGAATGCTGCGTAAAAACGGTCGTATGCACGGTCCCATTCGTTATCTAACACGTCGCCTTGGGTGTGCGGTGCAAACACTAACGGGTTGTTTTCGATTGACCATTCGCCAGAGATTACTTTGTCGATTTCGCTCTTAATTGACACCATTGCTTCGATGAAGCGGTCGATCTCAACCTTAGACTCAGACTCGGTAGGCTCTATCATTAACGTGCCCGCTACTGGGAACGACATAGTAGGTGAATGGAAACCGTAGTCTTGTAGGCGTTTAGCCACGTCCATTTCAGTAATACCCGACAACTCTTTAAGCGGACGCAAGTCAACAATACATTCGTGCGCAACACGGTTGTTACGGCCACGGTATAAAATTGGAAAGTGCTTGCTTAGCTCATGCGTTAAGTAGTTAGCATTTACAATTGCCATTTCAGTGGCTTGTTTTAAGCCCTCTGAGCCCATCATGGTAATGTAAGCCCACGAAATAGGTAAAATAGACGCTGAACCATATGGCGCTGCCGATACCGCTCCATTACCTTCGTTAGTACCTGGTACGTTAATAATGCTGTGGTTAGGCATAAATGGCGCAAGGTGCGATTTAACACCAATTGGGCCAACACCTGGGCCACCGCCACCGTGTGGAATACAAAAGGTTTTATGCAAGTTTAAGTGCGATACGTCTGAGCCAATAAAGCCTGGGCTAGTTACGCCAACTTGCGCGTTCATGTTTGCGCCGTCCATGTAAACTTGGCCGCCGTGCTGATGAATAATATCGCAAATTTCACGAATTGTTTCTTCGTATACGCCGTGTGTAGATGGGTAAGTGATCATAATACACGATAAGTTTTCGGCTACCGCTTCTGCTTTCGCTTTAAGATCGGCCATGTCTACGTTACCGTTTTTATCACAATCAACCACCACAATTTTCATGCTGGCCATTTGTGCCGACGCTGGGTTAGTACCATGCGCCGAGCTTGGAATTAAACATACGTTACGGTGAGCGTCGCCGCGTGACTCGTGGTATTTACGAATGGCAATTAAGCCTGCGTATTCACCTTGAGCACCTGAGTTAGGTTGCAATGAAACCGCATCGTAACCGGTAATGTTTACCAACCAATCATGCAGTTCGCCCATCATAATTTGATAGCCTTGTGCTTGATCTAGCGGACAAAATGGGTGCAAGTTTGAAAATTCTGGCCAGGTAATTGGGATCATCTCAGCAGTCGCGTTTAGTTTCATGGTACATGAACCTAACGAGATCATTGAGTGGTTAAGCGCTAAATCTTTGTTTTCTAGGCGCTTAATATAACGCAGCATTTCAGTTTCGCTGTGGTACGAATTAAAGTTAGGGTGCGTTAATACTTCGTCATCACGCTCTAAGCTTGCTGGAATTGACGTGCTGCCATTGTTTTCAATATCGGCTGCAATTGCATCAACACTTAGGCCATGGCCTTCGCCTAATACAATATCAAATAACTGCGCTACGTCTGCACGTGTGGTGGTTTCTGATACGGCAATTGAGTATTCGCCATCGCGGTTAGTAGCAAAGTTAACACCGCTTGCTAGTGCACGCGCAATAACGTCGGCTTTGCTATCGCTTACTACCGTTAGGGTATCAAACCAGGTGTTGTGTTTAAGGCTCACGCCTTTAGCTTGTAAGCCTGCAGCTAAAATATCGGCAAAGCGATGAATACGCTGAGCAATAGTTTTTAAGCCTTGTGGGCCATGGTACACAGCGTAAAACGCTGCCATGTTGGCAAGTAATACTTGCGCGGTACAAATGTTTGAGTTGGCTTTGTCGCGGCGAATGTGTTGCTCACGCGTTTGCATTGCCATACGCAGTGCATCGTTACCTAAACGGTCTTTAGATACGCCAATAATACGACCTGGTAATGAACGTTTGTACGCGTCACGTGTTGCAAAAAATGCAGCATGTGGGCCACCGTAACCCATAGGTACACCAAAACGCTGCGCCGAACCTAATACTACGTCTGCGCCTAATTTACCCGGTGCTTTTAATAGTAATAAACTCATAATGTCGGCAGCAACACAGGCAATTGCCTTTTTGCTTTGTACGCCAGCAATTAGGTCGGTAATGTCTACCACTTCACCAGTTGTTGATGGGTATTGAAATAACGCGCCAAAAATCTCATGGTTAACAGCGTCGGCTGCTTTGCCTACAATTATTTCAAAACCAAACTGCTCGGCGCGGGTGCTTACTACGTCAATTGTTTGTGTGTGTACGTCGTCGGCAATAAAAAATGCATTGGCTTTTTTCGCTTTAGATACACGTTTTGCAAGGCCCATAGCCTCTGCTGCAGCGGTTGATTCGTCAAGTAACGATGCACTTGCTAAATCTAGGCCGGTTAAATCTAGGGTCATAGTTTGAAAGTTAAGTAGCGACTCTAAACGCCCTTGCGCTATCTCTGGCTGATATGGAGTGTACGCAGTATACCAACCTGGGTTTTCTAGTACGTTACGTAAAATTACGTGCGGTACATGTGTTGGGTGGTAGCCTTGGCCAATATACGATTTGAAAACTTTATTTTTGCTTGCTACTGACTTTAAGTAGCTTAGTGTTTCAACTTCGGTGCGGCTTTCGCCCACGGTTAAAGGCTGCTCAAGGCGAATACCTGCAGGTACAGTTTGACCGATCAGCTCTTCAACACTCGATACTTCAAGCGCGCTAAGCATATCGCTTACTTGCGCTGGGCTTGGCCCAATATGGCGGCGAATAAAATCTTGCGTTTGCTCTAACTGCTCAAGAGATTTGGCGTTTGACATGTGTCCAGATTCCTATGATCCAAAAAATGTGATTATTACTAATGGGTAACCAGCAATAACTTAAAATTAATATGATTTAATAACTTACAGTGTATGGAAAGGTAAGCAGCAAAATCATAAAAGCCCCAATGTTTTAAATAATGGGGCTTTTTACTCACTAAAGATTAATCTTCGTCAATAGTGTTTGCGTAGTCTTCTGCATTTAGTAGGTTTTCAAGCTCAGACTCATCTGATGCTTTAATGCGAAATAACCAGCCGTCACCAAACGCGTCGGTGTTAACTGTTTCTGGTGCGTCTTCTAGCTCTTCGTTAATTGCAACAATTTCGCCACCAATTGGTGCGTAAATGTCTGATGCTGCTTTTACCGATTCTGCTACTGCACACTCTTCGCCTGCATCTACTTCGTCGCCTACTTCTGGAAGTTCTACGAATACCATGTCGCCAAGTAACTCTTGCGCATGTTCAGTAATACCAACAGTAAACGTACCGTCACCTTCGTTGCGAACCCACTCGTGTGAAGAGGCATACTTTAACTCGCTAGGGATATTGCTCATTTTGTTTTGTCCTTTGGTTTATATTGGGTGATAGCACCAAAATTAAATTTATTTATACTTTAAAGTATTGATTTACCGTTACGTACAAAGCCAGGCTTTACTACTTTTACGGTAACTAATTTTTTACGCATTTCTACCTGAGCGGTGTCGCCCGTTGAACGTGGTACACGTGCAAGCGCTACACTGTAACCCAGTGTTGGTGAAAAAGTGCCAGAAGTAATAACACCTTCGCCACCATCAACAATTACTTTAGAGCCACTGCGCAAGATACCTTTTTCTTCTAGCACTAGGCCTACTTGTTTATCAGTGCTTTGGTCGGCGCGTTGTTGTACTAGTACATCACGGCCAATAAAGTCACGACTTTGTGGTTCCCATGCAATAGTCCAAGCCATGTTAGCCGCTAGTGGCGATACGCTTTCGTCCATATCTAGGCCATAAAGGTTCATGCCCGCTTCTAAACGTAGCGTGTCGCGTGCGCCTAAACCTGCTGGTGCAACTCCTGCGTCTAACAGTTGTTGCCATAAATCGGCAGCTTGCTCTTTTGGCACTACAATTTCGTAACCGTCTTCGCCAGTATAACCCGTTGTGGCAATAAATAAATCACCTGTTTGCACGCCAAAAAACGGTTTCATACCCTCTATTGCTGCATTTTGCTCAGCTGTTAATAATGTGGCAGTTTTAGCTTTAGCGTTAGGGCCTTGCACTGCAATCATGCCAAATTCGTTACGCTCTGTAACGGTAACGGCAAAATCGGCTGATATTTTAGCAAGGTGAGCTAAGTCTTTTTCGCGAGTTGCTGAGTTAACAACTAGGCGATAAGAGGTGTTACTGAAAAAATAAATTATTAAGTCGTCAATTACGCCGCCTTGCTCATTTAGCATTGGGGTATATAACGCTTTACCAGGTACGGTAAGTTTAGCAACATCGTTTGCTACTAGTTTTTGTAAAAATGCTTGTGCTTGCTCGCCTTGTATATCAACAATGGTCATGTGCGATACGTCAAACATACCGGCATCGTTGCGTACTGCATTGTGCTCTTCTATTTGCGAGCCGTAGTTAATTGGCATTTCCCAGCCATGAAAATCAACCATTTTAGCGCCCGCTTCAAGGTGCTTAGCATAAAGTACTGTTTTAGAAGTCATGATATTCCTTCACTTTTAAATTAACCCAGTTATTTGGGCGTGGCCTCAATTTAATGAGGGGGAATAATATGGCCTGCATTTAACGCCTGCCAAATTGTAATTAAACACAGCCAAATATTAATACTAAGCTGTGAGCACCCAAGTTAGGGTGAATATTTTACGCTGCAGCGCCTTGAATAAGGGCAAAGCCTTGGGCTTGCATATACTCTTGCCACTTTTGCAGCTCAGGAGTTTTAGCCACCAGTACAAATTGTTGCTGGTCGTTTTTATTTATGACTGTGATAAATACGTCACCGCTTTGCGTACCGTAACATAATTGTGCATCTGAAAGACGTAAACCCGGCGTTAATTTAAAGGCTTCTACAATTGAGTCAAAGGCATTACTGCCGCTTAAAATAAAGCTTGCTAGGTCAGTACGCATAACATAATCAATGTCATAACGCAGTTGTTGCTCGTTTATAAGTGCTTGTAATTGCAGACTTGCGCAGTGCGGTAATATAAATCTAAAAGCGGTTTCGCTAAAGCAGTAAACGGCATAGCTATAATCAGAATTAAAATCGCCATCAAGGGTGCCAATTAAACCCAAACCACTGGCAGTTAACTTAGTTAAATCGTGGCCTAGTATATTACTTAAAAATACCGAGGCTTCTGTGCCGCTAAAGTCTATTACAACGTGGTTGTTGCTGGCCTGCAAAGAATTAATAACCGCGCTGTTAGCTTTGCTATGGCGGGCAAACATAATGGGGCTAAAAGTCATAACAAACACCTATCAAACTTATAATATCAAAAGTATATTGCTCCCGCTGTACAACAACAAATTGTAATTATTAATCAATTGATAAATAATGCTTATATATATGGCGATATTAATTGTGATTTTAAATATGAAAAACATTTCAACAGATAGTTTACGCACTTTTGTAATGGTAGTAGAGGCCAGCGGCTTTGCTAAAGCCGGCGATTTACTTGGCTTATCGCAACCTGCGGTTAGCCTGCAAATAAAGCGCTTAGAAGATTTGCTCGGTTATAAATTATTTAAAAAACAAGGCCAACGCCAAGTGCTTAATCAATATGGCGAGCTATTATTGCCAATGGCTAAACAAATGATGCAACACAACGATGCCATTTTGCAGCTATTTACCTCAGAAAGTATTACCGGCCGAGTACGTTTGGGTATTCCAAGCGAATTTGCAGCGCGTATTTTACCCTCTATTATTGGCGACTTTGTAGCTTTATACCCTGAAGTATCGCTGGAAGTTAAATCGCGTTTAAGTAAGCATTTATTATCGCAAGAACGCCAAGATCAGTTTGATTTAGTACTGGCACTCAACGAGCAGCTCGACTCGGAGCAATTTCCTATTTTTAAGCAAGATCAGCTAGTATGGGTGGGCGACTTGTCGCTGGCACAAAACGACACTGTTACTTTGGTTACCGCTCCCGAGGGGTGTATTTACAGACGCCGAGCTATAGAGGCGCTAGAAAGGTCGGGAATAAAGTATCGTATTGTGTATAGCAACGCCGATTTAACTGGGCTTATTGCTGCGTTAAAAGAAGGCTTAGGCATTACAGTGCTGGCTAAAAGTACTGTACCAAACGAGCTAAACTATCAACTTAAAACCAAATTTTTACCATCCTTGGGTGATATTGGTATTAGCTTAGTAAAAACGGCCAGTGAGCCAGAAAATGCCGTTTTTAAACTGGCCGAATTTATAAAACTTCGCTTAGGCTAACCTGCTTTATACACATACTAGCCAACAAACCTTCATATATTAAAAGTTATATATATGAAGATTTTTAGTTATAAAAACTTACACACGCAAACACTGAATAACATTGATTCTCATTCGTTAACGTGTTTAAATTGCGCCAATTTAGTTAATTGACCCAATTTAGGATAGTCTCAATGGCACATAAGTTTTTAGTATCTACCCTTGCAACTGCGGTTGCCTTGTCTATTAGTGCAACTGCAATGGCAAAAGATATGGGTAAGGTAGAGCGTAACTTTGAACAAATTACAGTTATAGGCTCACAACAAGCTATTAACGATATTCCGGGCTCTGCAACGTTTATTTCGGATGCTGAGCTGCAAAAATTTGAATTTACCGACATTTCTCGTGTTTTAGCCTCTGTACCTGGTGTTTACGTACAAGAAGAAGACGGCTACGGCCTGCGCCCTAATATAGGTATGCGCGGAACTGGCACTGGTCGTAACGACAAAATATCAGTAATGGAAGATGGTGTACTTGTAGCACCTGCGCCTTACTCGGCTCCTTCGGCTTATTACTTCCCTACTATGGGCCGCATGGAGTCTATTGAAGTATTAAAAGGTGCTGCATCGGTTAAATATGGTCCACGTACTACAGGCGGCGTTTTAAACTTATTATCGCGCAGTTTACCAACCGAGCCTAATAGCTCAACAGGTATGCTTGATGCTGCCTTAGGTAGCGATGGCTACTATAAAGGCCATGCTTATTTTGCCAAAGAAAAAAACAATACCGCGGGTTTAATTGAAGTATTTACCTACGGCGCAGATGGTTTTAAAGACCTGCCAGTTGGCGATGACAACACCGGCTTTGAAAAAACTGACTTACTATTAAAGTTAGGCCATACATTTGGTAAAAATGACGCGCATAACCTTGAGCTAAAAATTAAGTATTCAGACGAAACATCAGACGAAACTTACATGGGCTTAACCGATGCCGATTACCAAGCAACGCCATACCGTCGTTATGCGGCATCGCAAAATGATGAAATGAATACCCGTCACAATGCTTATCAACTTAACTATGCATATCGCTTTGGTGCAGGTTACGAACTACTTGCTACGGCATATTTAAACGACTTTCATCGTAACTGGTATAAAGCCAGTAAAGTAAGCGAAAGCTACCTTGAGCAGTACAGCGAATTTGAAGCCAACCCTACCGCACAAGGTATTGAAGGCATTGCTATAAAAGCAAATAACCGCGACTACCAAGCTAAAGGTATTCAGTCTGAGCTGCATATTCCTGCTGGCAATCACTATATAACTGTGGGTATGCGTTACCATGAAGACGAAATGGATCGCTTTCAGTGGCAAGACGAGTACACGCTTAATCAAGACTTAAGCATAACACTGACAGAGCGCGGAGTTCCGGGTTCTGACAGTAACCGCGTAGATAGTGCCACTGCACGTACTTTATTTATTCAAGACGAATGGACGCTAGATGCATTAGTGATCAGTGCAGGCCTGCGCTTCGAAGACATTACGATTACCCGTGAAGAGTGGGCAAAGTCGGATCCTACACGCAGCAATGGTTTAACTAAAAACGTGTCGAACGACACTGATATTTTAGTGCCGTCACTCGGTGCAACTTACACAGTAAACGACAACATCACTCTACTTGCTGGTATTCAACAAGGTTATGCACCAGCCGCGCCGGGTAATGCCGACCAAGAAGAAGAAAAAAGTGTAAATATTGAATTTGGTTCACGCTATAACGTAAGCGGTATTAATGGTGAAATTATTGCGTTTTATTCTGATTACGACAACATGCACGGTAATTGTACTGCCGCTGTAGGGTGTAGCGATGAGAACATTGGCGATCAATATAACTATGGTGAAGTAGCTGTTTCTGGCGTTGAATTTAGTGCAGGCCATACTTTTAACACCGATACTGTTATGTTCCCGGTTAAGCTAACTTACACCTACACCGATTCTGAATTTAAAAACACTTTTGATTCAGAAATTTGGGGCACAGTAGAAAAAGGCGACGCTATGCCTTACGTGCCAAAAAACCAAGTAGCACTCTCTATGGGTGCTGAATTATCAGCATTTGTTGTACACAGCCAACTGCGCTATGTATCTGACTCACATGCAGATTTAACCGACTCTGGCTTAAATGCTATTAATAGCCGTGTGGTATGGGATTTAGCCGCTAAATACCGCATCGACGACAATCAAAAAGTATACTTAAGCGTTGATAACTTGTTTGATAAAACCTACATTGCTAATCGTGCTAATGGCGGTATTCAACCAGGTAAGCCTCGTACCCTACAGTTGGGCTACACTTACAGCTTTTAAGCTTTATGCTGGTTAAACGGCTCACTAACAGCGGTAATAATTTTTTATGCAGGAAACACTACACATCTAAATTATTGCCTTGTTATTGAACCGTTTATAACAACCGCATTAAATTACGAACACAAAAAAACCGAGGTTGAATTTTCAACCTCGGTTTTTTATTGCTTAAACGAGCCAGTTAATAACTTAGTTATTAACGCTACGTTGGCGTAATACTTCAAATAAACAAATACCTGTGGCTACCGATACGTTTAAGCTTGAAACCGTTCCCGCCATAGGTATTTTAACTAACAAGTCGCAATGCTCGCGGGTTAAACGGCGCATGCCTTCGCCTTCGGCACCCATAACAATAGCCATTGGCCCTGTTAAGCTGGCATCAAATACGTGGTTATCTGTTTCGCCTGCAGTGCCTACAACCCAAACACCAGCGTCTTTAATTTCGCGCAATGTACGTGCAAGGTTAGTAACCTGAATAAGCGGTACTGTTTCGGCTGCGCCACAGGCAACTTTACGCGCTGTGCCGTTAAGCTTAGCTGAGCGATCTTTAGGTACAATTACAGCATGTACGCCAGCGGCGTCGGCACTACGTAAACATGCACCTAAGTTATGCGGATCAGTAATGCCATCAAGCACTAACAAAAATGGAGTATCTTCACGTGCAATAATCGCATCAAGATCTTTTTCGTTAAACGTTGGTGCTGCTTTTACGTTGGCAATAATACCTTGATGCTGCTCGCCTTTTGATTTGCTATCAAGGGCTTTGCGTTGCATGTACTGTACTGAAATACCAAATTTAAGTGCTTCATCAATAATCGGGGTTGAGCGTTTATCGTCACGCCCTTTAAGCGCGTAAATTTCTACAAAACGCTCTGGTTCGCTTGCTAAAATCGCTTCAACAGAATGAAAACCAAAAATTAATTCATTACTCACGTATTTTCTGCTCCTGGGGTATTACGTTTGCGGGCATTTTTGCCTACTCTTTTAGGCTTTTTAACGGCCTTTTTTTTCGTTTTTTATTTGCTGTGGCATCTACTGCTTTTTTGTCTGCTGGTTGAGTTGCCGACTTATTTGCAGGTTTACCTTTATCTTTGCTTGCTGGCCTTTTTTTACCTTTAGGTTTTTCATCGCCATGCGATTTTTTACCCGGTACTTTGCCTGCTTTTAACTGTGAACGTACACTCGCAGGTGCATGCTCAGATTTATCAGTGCCTTTTGGCCCACGGCGGCGCGTGTATCGGTCTTGCGCTTTATCGCCTTTAAGGGTTAAGTTTATGCGTCTGTCTTCTAAGCTAACCGATGCAACACTTACCGTTACTTTATCGCCAAGGCGATATACTTTGTGCGTTTGCTCGCCTATTAAACAATGTTTTGCGGCATCATGGGCAAAAAATTCATTGCCTAAGTTGGCAACATGAATAAGGCCATCAATTTGCAAATCATCTAAACGAATGAATAAACCAAAATTGGTTACCGATGAAATAACACCATCAAACTCAGTGCCAACGTGATCTTGCATAAACTCACATTTTAACCAATCGGCTACTTCGCGAGTAGCATCGTCGGCGCGGCGCTCTGTGGTAGAACACTGCTCACCTAACTTATCTACTTCGTCATCTGTGTATGCGTATTCGCCTGAAGTATGTTGGCCTTGTGCTTTTAGTACCGCTTTTATAGCACGATGCACTACTAAGTCGGGGTAACGACGAATTGGTGAAGTAAAGTGCGCATAAGCAGATAAGGCTAAACCAAAGTGGCCTATGTTATCTGGTTGATACACAGCTTGCTTCATTGAGCGCAGCAGCATGGTTTGAATAAGCTCTGCTTCTGGGCGATCGCCTAAACGAGCTAGTACTTGAGTAATTTCTTTAGGTGTTGGCTCGTCGCTTAACGTGCTCTCAATACCAAGTTCGCCTAAAAACTTAGTAAAGTTACCTAGTTTTTCGCTATCTGGCTCGTCATGCACACGAAATAGCGTGCTGGCTTCGTGTTTTTCAAGTAATTTAGCCGCCGATACGTTGGCTAAAATCATACATTCTTCAATAAGTTTGTGCGCATCGTTACGAATAACCGGCACTATCGATTCTATTTTACGCTGTGCGTTAAATACAAAACGAGTTTCGAGAGTTTCAAACTCAATTGCACCACGCTCTTGGCGAGCCGATTTAAGCGCTAAATACATTTGCTGTAAATCGGTTAAATGTGGCACTACATGCGCATATTCTTTACGTAGTTTCTCATCGTTTTGTAAAATGGCATTTACTTTGGTGTAAGTTAAACGTGCATGCGAATTCATTATCGCTTCGTAAAACTTATAACCCGAAAGCTTGCCCGAATCTGACACTGTCATTTCGGCAACCATACATAAGCGGTCAACTTCAGGGTTAAGCGAACATAAGCCGTTAGACAATACTTTAGGCAGCATAGGAATTACTTGCTCAGGAAAATACACTGAGTTACCGCGCTCTATGGCTTCTTTGTTTAGCGGGGTGTTCATACCTACGTAATGCGACACATCGGCAATAGCAACCCATAAACGCCAACCACCTGACTTTTTAGGCTCACAATAAACGGCATCATCAAAGTCGCGTGCGTCTTCGCCATCTATGGTTACTAAAGGTAGGTCGCGTAAATCTACGCGGTTTTGCTTGTCAGCCTCGTCAACAAATTCGCCAAGGTGGGCTACTTGCGCTTCAACTTCTTCAGGCCAAACGTGCGGAATATCGTGGTTACGCAGGGCAACTTCTATTTCCATACCTGGGGCTAAATGCTCGCCAAGTACGTCAATTACTTTACCTACCGCGTTCATATTTCGGGTGGGGTTTTGCGTTATTTTAACTTGCACCATTTGGTTATGGCGCGCGCCGTTTTCGCTTCCCGGTAAAATCATTATGTCTTGGGTAATACGCGGATCTTCGGCAACCACAACGGCAATACCATGCTCAACAAAATAGCGGCCAACAATAGGCGCGCGCTCGTTGGTAAGTACTTTTATAATACGTGCATCGCATTTTGAGCCAGAGCCACGTTTAGTGCCTTTAGCAAGTACAATGTCGCCATGTAACACCATGTTCATTTGGTGCTTAGCAATAAACCAATCTTTATTCTCGCCTTCAACTTCTAAAAAGCCAAAACCGTCTCTGTGGCCTACTACTTTGCCTTTAGTTAAACCGGCTTCGTCAATTAGGGCGTAACATTTATGCTTATTAAAATACAGCTGACCGTCACGTTCCATAGCACGAAGGCGGCGTTTAAATGCGATTTGCCGTTCTTCATCGTTTACCGCTAGTTCTTCACATAACTGTGCATAGTTAGCAGGTTTTGAACGCTCTTGAAGGTGAGTAAGTATAAACTCACGGCTAGGGACTGGGTTTTCGTACTTTTCTTGTTCTCGACTGAGATTTGGATCTTGGTTTGACATTCACTATCTTGTTAGTTTGGTTATGTAGGTATTTTAACCCATATAGCTAAAATGAGACAGGTAAAAGCTATTAAACTTTTAATAAAGCACTTTTACCTTACTTTTTGTATTTAAAAACTTAGCCTAACCGGGCTTAACCCGCCCTTAATTTTGTGGCGGGTTTATTCTGCTATAAGTTAAAATTAGTAACTAAAATTAGTAACTAAAATTAGTAGCTCAAACAAACTCATCAAGGCCTGTTTGACGCTAAGTTAGAATTATTTTTGCTGTAAATTTTTCCATAACAATTTACTGATATTATCGATAAAGATCGGATCTTCTGTTTCCATGGTTAACACTATTTGTTTATTCATTTGGGTTTTATTTTGAGCGTAAATCCAACGGTTTTTATTAAACTGTTGTGCAAAGCCCAGCGCACCTGCTTGTAATTGAGCTTCATCGGCAAAAATAGCTTCTACTACTTTGTTATCTAATAACTCTTGTGCCCCTACTCGCATACCCGACATAGCTAAACGGTTAAAAAAGGCTTGTGGAATAGCTTTATTAATAATAGGAAACATTGAGGGTAAAAATGGCACCATCACATCGACTTCAGGAAAACAAAAAAATCCTTTATCAGATTTCATTAGCCTAAAATCACAAGCGCAGGCCAATACTGCACCATTACCAAAAGTATGGCCGTTTAACGCGGCAATAATCGGCATAGGAAACGTAACAATGCGTTTTAATAACGCGGTTACATCGCTCATAAAGCCGGCAATTGTTTCTGGGGTATTACTCGTATTAGCCATCCACTCTAAATCGATTCCCAATGACCAATTTTTTTCACTGTTAGATGTAAGCACCACCGACTTAATATTTTTATCAGCTTCTATTTGATCAAGGTGCTGATTAAACTCAGCCAAAAACTCTGGATTATGGCGGTTTTCGGGGGTATTCATGGTTAAAACGGCCGTGCTTTCTTCGGTTTTTATTGCTATAAAACGTGTCATTTATTCCCTCATTTTTCATTATTTTAATTATTAATGCTGTTTCAGCAGCGCGTTTTTGTTATTAATACACTCAAGCTTGGTTTAGTGTTTTTACGCACAACTTTACAAATAAACGTTTAATTCCTGTATTTATCAATTTTAAACGCAGTAACCTACTAACGAGTGTAAGCTAAACGAATATTAAAAGTAAATTCGATTTTAGTTACATTACCTTAAATACAGCTAACTTTGCTTACATTTGTCACGAAAAATCAAAAATTCATCTTAACCATTGTCTGCAATATTTAGATGAGCCAACATAAGGAAATAACATGCAGTCGCAACAGCAAAGTTTAATTTACCTACACATTGCCGTATTACTCTTTGGCGGCACTGCGCTATTTGCAAAGTTAATTGGTTTAAATGCACTCGACATTACCGTGTATCGTGCAGCCATAGCCGGCATCGCTATTTTTATTTTGCTCGGCATGCAAAAAAAACCGATTAAGCTAAACCAAGGTAAAGATTACTTAATTGCCCTGTTACTCGGTGTGGCAGTAGGCATACATTGGGTAACTTATTTTGCGGGAATGCAACTTGCTGGGATCACCATTGGTATGTTGGCTTTTTTTAGCTACCCGGTAATAACCGTATTTTTAGAACCGTTTTTTCATAAAAGTAAGCCCAAAGCAAAAGACATTATTAGTGCGGCGGTAGTATTAATCGGCATTTATTTATTAATACCTAATACAAATTTAGGGAATGATGTAACACTTGGGGTGATCACTGGGGTTATTTCGGCGTTCTTTTTTGCCATTCGTAATATCATTCATAAGCGCTATTTTAATCAATACGGTGGCCCGCAAACCATGTTTTATCAAACCTTGGTTGCCAGCCTAATGCTTTGCGCGTTTATTGAAGTGCCTATTTATGCGACCACTAATCACGATTTGGTGCTTATTTTAGTTGCGGGAGTTATATTTACCGCAGCTCCACACTCATTATTTGCTGCCAGTTTAAAGCATTTATCGGCGGCAACCGCGGGGCTAATTGCTTGCCTTCAGCCACTTTACGGCACATTATTAGCTATTATTATTTTGCATGAGCGCCCCTCTATCGCCACTTTTATTGGTGGTGCATTAATTGTTAGCGCTGCTTGTTTTGAAACTTGGTCTATTGCACGGAAATCACGCCAATGAAAGTATTTGCCCATCGCGGTGCCAGTGGGCACTTTCCAGAGAACACCCAAAGCGCCATTATGGCGGCCTTACAAATAGGCGTTGACGGCATTGAAGTAGATGTACAAAGCGCACTTGATGATTACATGATCATTCACGACACTTGGCTTGATAGAACCACTAACGGCGTAGGTAAAGTGTGTAACTTTACTGCTGCTCACATTATGCAACTCAATGCTGGTAATGGCGAAAAAGTACCAACTTTACAGCAACTTTTTGATTGGAATAATAATCAAACACTCTTAAATTTAGAGCTAAAACATACTTTTAATCTTGAACAGTTTGCAGCTCAAGTTGAAAAAAACATTACAGAAAAACGCATATCAGCAGATAACATTTTAGTGTCGTCGTTCGATCATCATCAACTAGCCTGGTTAAAAAAACGCTTACCTTGGCTAAAAATGGGTGCACTAACGTCATCTATACCAATTAATTATGCAAAGTTTGCTGAAGACTTAGGCGCGTACAGTGTTCATGTAGATAAAAACTTTATAAATAAAGCCTTTGTAGATGATGCAAAACAACGTGGTTTAATAATTTATGCGTACACTGTAGACAAACAACAAGATATAAAGCTGATGCTAGATTTAGGTGTGGATGGTATTTTTACAAATTATCCGGCACAAACTAAAGCTTACTTAGGTGATTAATAATAACCAAATGGTCTGTACATAATGAGTAGCTATATGCGAATTTATAATTTTTTAGAAAAAACACTTTTTTTTACCTTAACGCGCAAAATTGTGGGTAATTTAAGTTTTGTATTTTTATTTCAGGCTATTACTTTATTTTGGCTGTATGAAAGCTTAACCCTAAACCAACAAAGTACTGGGTTATTTTGGGCATTAGCTTTAGTGATTGTGGCTGGCTTTATTTTCACCCTATTTTATATGCGATTTTTAATGGTGCGCCCAGTCAAGGCAATGCGCGACACGCTAATAAATATAAACCAGCAAGATGCAGACTTATCGGCAAAGTTACCCCATTTTACTTATGATGAGTTTCGTGAACTAAGCGAGCAATACAATCTTTTTACTACTCATTTAAATCAGCTACTAAACACAACCTACAATAGCGCCCAAGCAGGCGTGCAAAGTATCGAGCAAGTAACTCAGTCTATGCAACAGACTGAGCAATTAAGCGGACAACAAATACATTTAAGCCATACCATTATAAATGCCAGCAACCAAATAGCGCAGAGCTTACAAAATATAGTAAGTAATACCGACAGCGTGCATAAAGTAAATAATGAGCATTTAAATTTTGTTAAGCTTTCGGCAACAGAGTTGTCGGCCTTAGTGCAACAAGTAAAATTAATAACCGATATGCTAACCGGCTTTTCGGCAACTATTTCAGGCTTAAAAGAAAACAGTGAAAACATTCGTAGCATTTTAAAAATGGTGGAAGAGTTTTCTGATCAAACCAATCTACTAGCCCTAAATGCCGCCATTGAAGCAGCAAGAGCCGGTGATGCGGGACGTGGTTTTGCGGTAGTTGCCGATGAAGTGCGTACTCTTTCAATTAAGGTAAGTGGTGCAACGCGGCAAATTAGTGATTTTATAAACCAAATGAACGAGCTAGTAAACGAAACAAATAAAGAGTCAGAGCAATTAATTACTCACTCACACAATGCGCAAAAATCAATTAATAGTACTTCTAATGGTTTTACTAATATGCTTACTGAATTTGAGCATAACCAGCAACAGTTACAACAAATTGCCGAGGCTGTGCACTTACTTGAGCAAACACAAAATCAAACCCACCAATCGGTAGAGCATATTGTAGCGCTTGGCGAGCAAGCCAAACAAACCATAGATACAGCACTTAATGATTGCCAACAATCACAAACCCTCAGCCAACAAACACAACAACAACTAAAACGCTTTGTGCAGTAATACCTATTTTATTAAAAATAGGTATTTGCTAACAAGCTTATGGGTATAACAAGCGTTTTACCCATAAGCTAAATATGTTAAATTACCCAGCTATTTATTTAACCGTGTGATGCATGTGAGCGACGCAGTTCCTGATTATAAAAACCTTGCCCAACAAATTAAAGCGTGGGGACAAGAGCTTGGCTTTAGCGAAGTAGGTATTACTGATATAGACTTAAGCAAGCATGAAACGCAGCTGCAACGCTGGCTCGACGCCGGCTACCATGGCAATATGGATTACATGGCCGCTCATGGTATGAAACGCGCTCGCCCTGCTGAGTTAGTGCCCGGAACGCAGCGTGTTATTTCGGTAAAAATGAATTACCTGCCCCCCGATGCAGGTTTTGCCAAAACCCTTAAAAACTCAGAAAAAGCGTATATAAGTCGCTATGCTCTTGGCCGCGACTACCATAAATTAATGCGTAATCGCTTAAAAAAATTAGGCCAAAAAATAGAGCTCGAAATTGGCGAATACGGTTTTAGGCCTTTTGTCGACTCAGCCCCGGTACTTGAGCGCCAACTTGCTGAAAAAGCAGGCTTGGGCTGGCGCGGTAAACACTCATTACTTATTAATAAAGAAGCCGGTTCTTGGTTTTTTTTAGGTGAGTTATTTGTTGATTTACCGCTGCCCATAGATGCAGAAAACACCTTTGAAGGCTGTGGTAAATGCGTAGCTTGTATAACGCTATGCCCAACTGGCGCTATTGTTGAGCCCTACGTGGTAGATGCACGTAAGTGTATATCGTACTTAACCATTGAGCTACAAGGCCCTATTCCAGAGCAATACCGAACATTATTAGGTAACCGCATTTATGGTTGTGACGACTGCCAATTAGTTTGCCCGTGGAATCGTTATGGCCAACTTACCGACGAAAATGATTTTCATCCGCGCACCCAATTAAAAGATAAAGACCTGCTTGAGCTGTTTGCTTGGGATGAAGCCACTTTTTTAAAAAACACCGAAGGCAGCCCTATTCGTCGTATTGGCCACGAGCGTTGGTTGCGTAATTTGGCTGTAGGCTTAGGTAATGCTGAATTTAGCCCTAGCATTATTCATGCCCTAGAAGATAAAAGCTTAGCTTGCAGTGAACTGGTTTTAGAGCATATAAATTGGGCGCTGCAACAGCAACGCAATAAGCAAGGTACTATACTGCGTAAAACCGCAAGGCTTATCAGAATTGTTGAAAAAGGCCTACCCCGCGACGCTTAAATGTTTAGGTGTGGAGTAAGCACTTTTAATTAATCGCTACGGTTATAAGTGCTTACCAAAAATAGTTAAGCTGTAAGGGTTATTATCCATAATGGCCACCTGTGGTAACTCGCCCCACACACTAAAATTAAAGTGTTTAAATAGTTTAATACTGGGTAAATTATGACTAAAAATGAACCCTAGCAGCACTTTAATATTAAGTTGCTTAGCTTGCGTTTGGGCAAACTCCATCAGTGTTTTACCTAAACCTTTGCCTTGTGCTTTAGCGGTAATATAAATACTTATTTCTACCGTGCCTTCGTAAGCTACGCGCCCATAAAACGGTTTATAACTAAGCCATGCTAACACTTGGTCATTTTCAGAATATACATAAATTGGCCGCTGAGAAGTGTGACTATCAAACCAAGCTTGCTTGTCGGTAACGCTTACCTCTTCGGTATCGGCGGTAACCATTCTGCTGGCAATGGTTTCGTTATAAATTGCGACTATAGTTTTTAAATCTTCTGGGCGTGCTAAACGGATTGTCATAAGGTCTAGATAAGGTTGATCAGTTGCGTTTATATTAGCGTATCATTGAGGCTATAAACAATATGTAACCTTTTAACTTTAGGCTTTAAAAATGATAAAAATAATATTATTAGCATTAATGGCGTTACTTGTACCCGCATTAGCTCAAGCGCAAAGCACAGCTGAGCAACCCATTAAAAAACAAAATAACTGCCAAGACTTTACTAACGTTACTTTGCGTAAACTACGCTCAAAAGAGTTTGTTAACTTATGCCAATTTGAAAACCAACCGCTGCTAATTGTTAATACAGCGAGTAACTGTGGCTTTACGCCGCAATTTGCAGGGCTTGAAGCGGTTTATAATAAATATAAAGATCAAGGCTTAGTGGTATTGGGATTTCCTTCTGATGATTTTTTTCAAGAAGAAAACAACGAGCAAGACACCGCCAAAGTCTGCTTTGTTAATTACGGGGTTACTTTCACTATGTTTGCCACCAGCGCAGTGCGCGGCAGCGATGCAAACCCTATTTTTAAACACTTAAATAGCCAAACCAGCTCACCTAATTGGAATTTTTATAAGTATTTAGTGTCTGCTGATCGTAAAACAATTACGCGCTTTAACAGTAAAGTAGCCCCCGAATCAGAAAAACTAACTGCAGCAATTGAAGCGACATTAGCTATTAACTAGGTTAAAACCGTTACAATTAGTTTAAACTAACTAAAATACACGTTATTATGATTAAAAAACAACCAGATTAATTATTAGGAGATTTTATGACAGTGGCAAGCGCAAGACATATATTAGTAGATAGTGAAGCACAGTGTTTAGATTTAAAAGAAAAAATTGAACAAGGTGAAGACTTTGCTGTGTTAGCAAAAGCACACTCTAACTGTCCTTCAGGTCAAGATGGCGGTGCTCTTGGTGAGTTTGGCCCAGGTATGATGGTGCCAGAGTTTGATAAAGTGGTGTTCTCTGCGCCAATTAATCAAGTACAAGGCCCAGTACAAACACAGTTTGGTTACCATTTACTTGAAGTAACCAGCCGTTCAGAGTAACTTATTCTGTACCGTAAATTTTGAAAAAAGCCGCTTATGCGGCTTTTTTATGGAGTAATTATGCAACTATTTGGTTCTGTTACCTCGCCTTATGTACGCCGTATTAGAATATGGGCGCTGGAAAATAACTGTGATTTAGAGTTTATTAATCTGGATATTTTTTCAGCGCAAGATCGCCCAACTATGGTGAGCAAAAACCCAGCACGCAAAATCCCTATTCTCGTAGATGGCAATTTAACCCTTAGTGATTCAAACTCAATACTGCGTTATTTACTTGAAAAAACAGCACAGCCAAAATTAACTTGGCCGCAAGAGCACTTACTTACCACTATTAATGCCTGTAATGACTCTTTAGTGGAAATGCTTTTATGCCAGCGCTCTGGTTTTGATACGCAAAGTGATGCGTTATTTTTTAATTTGCAAAATGAACGTATTGTTGAAACATTACACTTTTTAAATGATCATTTAACTGATGATGAATTTAAAGGCTGTGAATACCTCAACATCAGTTTATACTGCCTGCTTGATTGGATTTGCTTTCGTGAACTAACCGACATTAGTCAGCATTCAGCGCTTGTTGCTTTTTATGAGCAATATGGCCAACGCCAAGCAGCAATAAATACCAGTCCTAGTCATTAATTTAAAAAGGTAAACACATGAGCGATATCGAGATTGAATCAGAACTAGTCAACTTTGTTGAAAAAGTACGTATGAGCGAAGTAATTTGGGCACTAGGTGCAGAAGATAATGGCTTTGTAGTGTGTGATTCAAATCAATTTGACGAGACTGACGTATTACTACTTTGGGAAAGCGAAGCGGCTGCTAAAGCTCAGTGTAAAGACGAGTGGAAAGAGTACAGCCCAGTAGAAATTGGCCTTGATGAATTTTTAGATGAATGGGTTGAAGACCTAAACGAAGACAATGCTTTAGTTGGCCTTAACTGGAATGACGACCAAGTATGCGTAGAAATTGAACCAGTAGGTTTAGCACGCGCATTAAGTGAATAATTCACTATAGCTTAATTAATAAAGCATAAAAAAAGCCAACTGCATTCGTGCTAGTTGGCTTTTTTGTTTTAATTAATGAGGTATAAGTATTTATACCCAAAACATACTCGCATCTTGCTATGTTTTGGGTATAAAATGTATTTTGTCATTATTTTCAAGGTACACCGTTGAAAACCCATCTTGGTCGCCGTCCTTTTTCAGCTATGGAGCTGCACACACTTTACACTGGCTATATTTATGGCGATATGCGCGTGGTGCGTGAACAAGCAAAACATTGGCATTTTTGGTTGCCATTAATTGCTTACTATACGGGCGCTTATAGTGACGAAATAGGCTGTTTAACACTTGATGACTTAACTGTTGAGCAAAATATTTTATGTTTTAGTTTTCATACCCACGGAAAAATAAAACCGCGACTTATTCCTGTACATCAAGCGCTAATTAATGCTGGCTTTAACGACTATTTAGCATTTATAAAAAGCCAAAACCAACAGCGATTAATGTTCGACTTGCCAGCTAAAACCGGTCGCTACAGCGAAAAAGTTCGCATTTGGTTTAGCGGCGAAGGCGAGCGCGCTGGTTACTTACAAAAATGTGCAATTCCAAACATTGACCAACTCGGAATGAAAACCGCTATAAGTAGCCTGCGGCTTAACTTTGAGCAGCAAGTACGTATTTATGCACTGCAAGCCAACTCTAAAGACGCGTTTAATTATTTAATGGGCTTTAACGAATACCCACACCCAAATTATAGCAATGTAGCAGTGTTAAATAGCATAATTGGGCAAATTCGCGTTATTAACTCACAACTGCATTGGCAGCGCTTTATCAATCGCGATAGTCACTGACAAACTTTGTTACTCTTTACTCGTCCAAATCCGGGGTTATTCGATTACTCCATAAAAGAAAGCTGCTAGGATATCCGCATATAATACCGTTTCTATTGAAGTAGCGTGGTAACGCTGTCTGCTTTAGTCATTTATAACAATAATAAACTAGGGATACTATGTTTCTTAAAAGCCTCTTAACCGTAAGTGTTGCATTCGCGATGAACGCCGCAAATGCTAACGAATTCGTAATTGAAAAACTCGCAAAACCAAGCAGTCAATCAGTGTCGTTAACACTCGATCCAAGCCAAGATACCTTTACTGGAATGACTGAAATTATTTTAGAAGTACTCAAGCCAACTAACTACATAGAACTAAACGGCGTGGCTTACGCAACTAAAATGGCACAATTACTTGGCGAGCAAAATTGTGACTTAAACAGCGAAATGCTCAAAACCGGTAAAGTAAAATTTAGCTGTGATGAGCAAATTCAGCCGGGTAAATACACCTTAAAAATTGATTTTTCAGCGCCATATAATCGCCAAAGTGTTGGGCTATATAAAACATTAGATCAAGGTACACCTTACTTATTTACTCAGTTTGAAATGAGTGATGCGCGCCGTGCATTTCCGGTGTTTGACGAGCCAAGCTACAAAATTCCATTTCAGCTCACTATTACCGCGCCTACCTCACAAAAAGTATATGCCAATACACCTGAGCTTAAAACTACAGTAAATGGCGACATGACCACCCACTTTTTTGATAAAACACCGCCTATTCCTTCTTATTTAGTAGCAATGGCTGTGGGCCCTTTTGAAGAGCTTAATGTTGAAGGTATGTCGGTGCCAGGGCGCGTAATTACCCCACAAGGTAAAATTCATTTAGCCCAGTACGCAAAAGAAAACATGCCAAAAGTACTAGGCGCACTTGAGGCGTATTTTGGTATTCCTTATGTGTATCAAAAACTAGATTCGGTGGCTGTACCTGAATTTCCGTTTGGTGCCATGGAAAACTCAGGACTTGTAACCTACCGAGAAGATATTTTATTGGTTGATTTAGCTGCCGCTACGCGCAGTAAAAAACAACGCAATGTGTCTATTATTGCTCACGAACTTGCACACCAATGGTACGGTAACTTAGTAACGATGAAGTGGTGGAACGATTTATGGTTAAACGAAGCGTTTGCTAGTTGGATGGCGGCAAAAATTACCAAGCAACTAAACCCTGAATTTGAATCGCACCTAGATTTACCACAAAATAACGTTATGCCACTTGATGCACGTTTGAGTACTAAACCAATTCGTAAACCAATTAAAACCGAAGCCGATATTATGGATGGTTTAGGCCTTGCTTATAGCAAAGGTAGCTCGGTACTTGCTATGGTTGAAAACTGGATAGGTGAAGAGGCCTTTCAAAAAGGTATTCAAAATTACTTAAAAGAATTTTCCTATAAAAATGCCGAAGCTGCCGATTTATGGCAAGCACTTGGCAAAGCTTCTAATAAAGATGTAGCGAGTGTTTTAAAATCGTTTATTGAGCAATCTTCCTACCCACTGATTAAAGTAGCTCAGCAAGGTAGTAAAATAACTTTATCGCAAAGTCGCTTTGTAAATGCCGGTGTTGATGCGCCTGAGCAATTATGGAATGTGCCTGTTGCAATTAAATATGGCGCGGGCGATAAAGTAAAAACAGCGAACGTATTACTTAATAAACAAAGCCAAACGCTAGATTTAGATTTTGCACCCGAGTGGATTTATCCCGATCAAGGCGCATTGGGTTATTACCGCTGGGTGATGGACGATGCACAGTTTAGTGCGCTTATCGACAATGCTGCTGACAAGCTAGATGACCGCGAACGTTTAGCGTTATTATCTGCTACCGATGCACTACTTGATGCTGGTGTTATATCGGCCGCTAAGTTAATGCAAACGCTTGAAGTATTTATAAGCGACAGCCACCCTCGCGTTGCTAATACCGCGCTGGGCTATTTAGTATCGCAACAACGCACCTTTAAAGACGATAGCAATAAAGACTTATGGCCTAAATTTATTCGTGGGGCAGTAACCCCTGCGGCTAAAAAATACGGCTTAGAGGCAAAAGCAGGTGAAGATGGCGCTATTTCACAACTTCGAGCAGCGGTTGTATCGCGTTTAGGTTTTGATGGCGAAGATCAAAATGTGATCAATAAAGCAAAACAGCAAACTCAGGTTTATTTAAACGATCCACAAAAAGTAGACCCGTACTTAGCAGGTACTTATTTAACTTTAGCTGCTTTTAACGGCGATAAAGCGTTGCTTGATCAATTTATGGCAACCTTTAAAACCACCAAAGATCCACAAGTACGTACTAATATGCTCTCGGCTATGGGCTACTTTGCAAAACCTGCACTGCAAAAAGCAGTATTGGCTTACAGCTTAACAGATGAAGTAACCGCATCCGACATGCGCACTATTTTAGCAGGACAAAGCTATACTGATGAGCGCCAAGCGCTGTTTATTGACTGGGTTTACAGTAATTACGATAAAGTAACAGCAAGCTTACCGCCGTTTTTTATCCCTAACCTACCGTATTTTACAACTGCAAATTGTGATGCAAATAGCTTTGCCACAACACAAAGCTTCTTTAATACTAAGTTAGCTGAAATACCAGGTTACGCTCGTACTTTAAGTAAACTAGAAGAAAGTACTAATGATTGTATTGCACTGAAAAATCGTGAGCTTGAATCGGTTAATAACTTCTTAAAAGGTAAGTAGCTAGATTAAGGTTCTAGGTTTTATTTTAGAGCCTAGAGCTGATAACAAAACCAAGCTTCGTAGCTAATAATTTACTGCGAGCTTGGTTTGTTTTTTACTAATACCTAGCATTTTGCGCTGTGGTGTTAAATTTACCAGGCTTTAAAAAAGCGCGGCATACTGCCTTGCCTACTTATAACCTAAACCCAGCTTGGCCGATATTTTGTTAAATCTGAAGCCTGAAGTCTGAAGTCTGAAAGCTGATTTATAAACCTTTACTATTACCCGCCTAAAATCATCGTTAGTTTAGCAATAAAATCTTTTGCTGCTTGCTCAGAGTTTATTTTAAACGCGACACCATAATGAATCGGCTGTGCACTTTTATAAATGCGCGTAGGAAAACGCGTCATTTCGCTACTATGAAAATAGCCCTGAGTACGCACTACCCCATCAATATCGGTAAAATCATCACTAAACACTTCAAATGCTGGGCGAATTATAATTTTACCTTTGCCGCCTTCACTGTGCGTGTAAAACGCTTCTTTTGAATTAACTAACATGTATTCGGCAATATTCTTTATTTTAAAATTACTTCTACACTCTAATTTAATTAGCTGCTCAGTAAGCTCGTCTGCACTATAAGCCACGTTGTAATCCCTATTAGTTAAATTTGCGCATAACCTTAACGCATACGCATTATAAAGTCTGAAATTTATTTAAATTAGTCCTCAGCTACATCACAAACAAAAGCAAGTTTGTCGTTGTTATAACTCATACGGGTAATATTGGTATGGCAATAGGGTGTTAAATCCAGCCATTGCGATACAGTGTTATTGCCACTAAGGTTACGTTGGTAAACACGGTTGTTAAGCGCATAAGCCAGCGTACTGTCGTCTTTTAAGATAAAGTCTTGTACTTGTAGCGGCAATCTAAGTAAGTTTTCTACCTGCTTAGTTTGTGGGTTAAAACGCGCTACAATATGTTGCTCATTTTGGGTGTAACTAAATATAAACTGCGCCATTGTATGATTGTAAATAAGCGTACGACCAATGTTTTTTGCCACAACTTGCCCTTTTGCCGCTGCAACCAAGCTATATTGTAATGTATGTGGCTCACCTAAAATAAACATTACTAAATCGTTATTTATACCCCATGCGTGATATCCCACTGGCTCTATCCAGTCAAAAATACGACTTGCTGCAACTTCGCTATCAAGCGGATATTGCCATAGCTTTTGCTTGCCATTGGCCTCTACCACAATTGCCGATAAGCTTTGTTTATTTGGCATTACGGTAGGTGAGTATTCGCTTACTGGCGTATTGGTTATATTAATAATTTGTTTTGTTGCAAAGTCGTAGTAAGCAATATCGGTTTGGCTTTGCTCAACACTTAATACTTCATGGGTAAAGTAAACACCATTATTGTGTATATGAGGCTGATTATTATAACTATCACTGTCGCTCACAATAGTGACTTGCAGGCCATAAGGAGTATTTAAATCGGCTAATAATACTTGGCTTTTGGGCATACTTGCCTGTGCTACTGAGAGCGTTAAAGCGCTTATTGAAAACAACCCTAGTAGTGGTTTTAAAAATTTCATGCTCTATCTCGTTTTATTTTTAAGCACCCCATGATAACGTTATTTGCTGATTACGTCACTTGACCTAGACCAGCAACATCTTTATAACTAACCGGGTCTTATAAAAGAGAATTAATATGTCAGCTAAACATCCTATTATTGCAATAACCGGCTCTTCAGGTGCGGGGACAACTACCACCACGAATGCAATTAAACATATTTTTCGTAGCCTTAACATTAGTGCGGCTTTTATCGAAGGGGATAGCTTTCATCGTTACACTCGCCCTGAAATGGAAAAAAAAGTACGTGACGCGCAACAAGAAGGCAAACATATTAGCTACTTTGGCCGCGAAGCCAACGACTTTGGTTTACTAGAAACCCTATTTGATAGCTACGGTGAAACCGGCCAAGGTAAACTGCGTCGTTATTTACATACCTTTGACGAAGCGGTGCCTTACAACCAATTGCCCGGCACATTTACTCCGTGGCAAAACCTAGAGCAAAATACCGATTTATTATTTTACGAAGGATTGCATGGCGCTGTTGTAGATCAAGAGCACAATGTGGATGTAGCAAAACATGTAGATTTACTTATTGGTATGGTGCCCATTATCAACCTTGAGTGGATCCAAAAGCTGATCCGCGACACCTCTGATCGTGGTCACTCACGCGAAGCGGTAATGGGATCTATAGTGCGCAGTATGGACGATTATATTAACCATATTACTCCACAATTTTCACGCACCCATATTAACTTTCAACGAGTCCCTACCGTAGATACCTCTAACCCGTTCAGCGCAAAAGACATTCCATCACTCGATGAAAGCTTTGTGGTGATCCGCTTTAGGGGCATTGAAGATGTCGATTTTCCGTACTATTTACAGATGATCCAAGGTAGCTTTATGTCGCGTATTAATACCTTGGTAGTGCCTGGCGGTAAAATGGGCTTGGCAATGGAGTTGGTACTTACCCCACTCATTAAAGATATTATTTTAAAAAAACGAGCATTAGAAAACCTAGCACCACTGGATTTACCTATTTGATATTGGATAACCCACTGCCCTTTTTTGTTAAAGCCAACTCACGTACACTGCTGATTTTGCTTAAAGTGAGATCAGCATGTCGCAACCATTAAAAGTTATTGTGGGCTCTAAAAACCCAGTAAAAATAAATGCTGCTAAGTGCATTTTTAGCATATATTTTCCAGAGCGTGACATTGACTGCCAAGGTGTAAATGCTCCCTCGGGTGTGCCTGATCAACCTATTGGTGAAGAGCAAACTCGCATTGGCGCACAAAACCGAGTGAATTACTGCAAAGAGCACTACCAAGCCCACTATTATGTGGCCATGGAAGGCGGTGCAGAGCAATTTAGTTACGGTGCCGCAACCTTTGCCTATGTAGTTATCGATAACGCGGTAAATCAAGTTGTAGGACGCAGTAGCAACCTACCTTTGCCGCAAATACTGTATAACGCATTACTTAATGGTGCAGAGCTTGGCGATGTTATGGATAAGACTTTTAATACCACCAATATAAAGCAGCAAGGCGGCGCTATTGGTTTACTCACTAATAACCACGCCACCCGCGAAAGTACCTATACTCAGGCACTTACTTTGGCCATGGCACCTTTTTTACATTCAGCGCTTTATTGCCAAACAAATTAATTTTAGGAAGTTTAATGAAATACAGTTACGTGCTGTTTGATGCAGACGAAACCTTGTTTAGATTTGATATTTTAGCGGGCATGACTCGCATGTTTAAAACATATAACGTAGATTTTAGCCAAGCCGACTATCTTCATTATCAAAAAACCAATAAGCAACTATGGGTTGATTACCAAAATGGCGACATTAGTGCCGACTACTTGCAGGTTACTCGCTTTAGCGAATGGGCTACTAAACTAAATGTGCCAGCAAAAGAGCTTAATGATGCATTTTTAGATGCTATGGCAGAAATATGCGAGCCGCTACCCGGTGCCATAGAGCTGTTAAATAAACTTAAGCCCCACGCTAAGTTAGGTATTATTACTAATGGTTTTGCACGTTTACAAACCGTGCGCCTTGAGCATACTGGTTTAAAAGATATGTTTGAATGGTTAGTCATTTCTGAATTAGTGGGCATAGCTAAGCCTAATAAAGCTATTTTTGACCATACCTTTGAATTAATGGGTAACCCAGATAAAAGCCAAATATTAATGGTTGGCGATACTGCCACAAGCGATATTTTAGGCGGTAATAATGCGGGGATTGATACCTGCTGGTTACAACACTCAAACGAGCAGTTGCCCGAGGGTATAAAGCCTACCTATACCGTTACTCATTTGAAGCAGTTACAAAGTATTTTAGAGCTGTAGGTAGCTACGCACTTAAAGTATTTTCAATAGGCAAAAAAAATGACGCTAATTAGCGTCATTTTTTATAACTGTGTGAGCAATAAATTAGGCTGGCGCTAATTCAAGGCCGGGTGCAGGCATCGTTACAGGCGTTTCAAAGGTTGCCCACTCCCATGCTGACTCAGTAGCCATTAATTTACGTAGTAATTTATTATTTAAATCGTGACCCGATTTAAATGCAGTTACTTTACCTAAAATGTTATGACCTGTCATAAACATGTCACCAACACAGTCTAATATCTTATGCTTAACAAACTCATCGCTGTAGCGTAAACCGTTTGGATTTAACACTTTAAACTCATCAAGTACTACTGCGCTATCCATGCTGCCACCTAATGCTAGGTTGTTAGCATGCATATATTCAATGTCTTTCATAAAACCAAAAGTACGTGCACGGCTAATTTCTTCAATAAAGCTTTTCGTCGTAATATCTAAACCAATACGTTGGCGACTTTCATTGATAGCTGGGTGATCAAAGGCAATTTCAAAGTCGATATGAAAACCGTCATACGGTTCTAACTCGGCCCATTTATCGCCTTCTTCAATACGTACTTTTTCTTTAATACGAATAAAGCGTTTTGCTGCATTTTGCTCTTCAATACCGCCTTTTTGTAACAAATAAATGAATGGTAATGCACTACCATCCATTATTGGCACTTCTGAGCTATCTAATTCTACAATTAGATTATCAATACCCATTGCAGCAACAGCGGCAATAAGGTGCTCAGTAGTTGATAAGCGAACACCATCTTTGTTAATTAAACAGGTACATAATTGCGTATCACCAACGGCTTCAGGTGTTGTTTCAAAATCAACAACCGGATCAAGGTCGACACGACGAAATACAATCCCAGTATTTGCGCTCGCAGGTCGGAGAGTTATTGTGACCTTCTCACCTTTATGAAGTCCAATTCCTATGGCTTTGACTACTTGTGCAATCGTTCGCTGTTTAATCATAGGTTCGCTCACTTAAATTCAGTTACAGTTAGACGGCGGATACTAACATAAATACGCCGCAATTGCAATATTCGTTCACATTTCAAACGAAATACTGTTTATATTAATCAGCTTGTTTACGTAAAAAAGCAGGAATATCAAAATAATCTCCGCCTTCTGACTTATCTGATTTTTTGTTACTTGGCGCTGCAGCACTCGTTGTGCTTTTGTTAGCACTAGATGAAGTTGTTTTTTCGTCACTTTCAACTTGCGTCTTTGCTGTGTTTTCTTCAGCGCTTGTGCCTTGGCTTGCAAAGCTTGGTACGTACATGCTGCTACTTTGGTTTGAAGTGCTGGCTACATCAGAACCTGATGCTTTTTTAAAGCCATTATCAACAATGCCAAACTGCGGACGACGATCGCCACCTAAGCCAGTTGCAACTACAGTTACACGTAATTCATCGGTCATTTCAGGGTCAATTACTGCACCTACAACCACAGTAGCATTTTCTGATGCCAATGCTTTTACGTGGTTACCAACAATCTCAAATTCTTCAATCGCAATGTCCATACCCGCAGTAATATTAACCAAGATACCTTTAGCACCTGTTAAATCTACGTCTTCAAGTAATGGGCTTGAGATAGCCGCTTCTGCTGCTTCTTGTGCACGATCAGGACCTGATGCAGACGCAGTACCCATCATTGCAGGACCCATTGCTGACATTACTGTACGTACGTCGGCGAAATCCACGTTGATCAGACCAGAGCGAGTAATTAACTCTGCAATACCCTGAACCGCACCAAATAATACGTCGTTAGCTTTAGCGAACGCATCTAAAAGTGTAGTCCCTTTTCCTAAAACTTTAAGCAGTTTATTGTTTGGAATTGTAATAAGTGAATCTACAATTTCTGACAATTCATTAATGCCTTGTTCAGCAGCTGCAGCTCGCTTTTTACCTTCAAAGTCAAAAGGACGTGTAACTACTGCTACGGTTAAAATACCAAGCTCTTTTGCAATTTTTGCCACTACAGGCGCTGCACCAGTACCAGTACCGCCGCCCATACCTGCTGCAATAAATACCATGTCGGCACCTTCAAGGCTGGCACGAATTGTATCAGCATCTTCTTCTGCTGATTGACGACCTATTTCAGGGTTTGCACCGGCTCCTAACCCAGAGGTTATTTGCGTGCCTAATTGTACAGTAACGTGCGCTGCTGAGTTACGTAATGCTTGTGCGTCTGTATTAGCAGCAATAAAGCATACGCCTTCAATTTGCTGTTTTACCATGTGCTCAACAGCGTTACCGCCGCCGCCGCCCACGCCAATTACTTTTATTACAGCTTCTTCGCTATGTTGTTCCATCATATCAAACATGTTTACTCTCCGACTTGAGTACTAAAACTCGCCTTGGAACCACTTAGTAATGCGGCTCCATAAATTATTATTCCCTTCTGCTTTCAACTTTTGTGCATTCATTGATTGCATGGTACGCCCGTATTGTAACAAACCAACAGCGGTTGCGTACGAAGGATCGTCCACATAGTCTGTCAAACCAACTATCCCAATTGGTTTGCCTATTCTTACCGGCATTTGGAAAATATCTTCTGCTACTTCCATTGCGCCGGCCATTTTAGCAGTTCCGCCTGTGATAACGAGACCTGCTGCAATTTGGTCTTCTAACCCTGAGCGACGAATTTCTTCCATCGCTAATTCAAATAATTCTCTAAATCTTGGCTCTACCACTTCCGATAATGTATGACGTGACATTAATCTAGCTGGGCGTCCGCCTACACTCGGTACTTCTATGGTGTCTTCATTACTGGCCATTTGGCTACTAGCACAGGCGTATTGTACTTTGAGTGCCTCTGCATGTGATATAGGTGTGCGAAATATTTTTGCTATATCGCCAGTTACTTGGTTACCCGCCACCGGAATAACCGCTGAGTGACGCAGTGCACCATTAATGTATATAGTGATATCCATAGTGCCACCACCAATATCAAGTACTGCTACTCCCAGCTCTTTTTCATCATCGGTCAGTACCGAGTAACATGAGGCAAGTGCAGTAAAAATAAGCTGGTCAACTTCAAGCCCACAACGCTGTACACATTTTTCGATATTTTTTGCCATATCGTTTGAGCACGTAATAATGTGAGCACGTGCTTCCATACGTACGCCGCTCATACCGAGTGGGTTTTTAATCCCCTCTTGCATGTCGATACTGTATTCTTGTGGTAACGCATGTAGCATTTTACGCTCTGCTGAAATAGGCACTGAGCGGGCAATATGAATCACATTTTCAATGTCTTCATCGGTTACTTCGGTGTTGTTAATTGCTACTACACCGCTTTCGTTTTGGCATTGTATATGCTTGCCAGAGATACCAAGGTACACTGAGCTAATACGACAATCAGCCATCAATTCGGCTTCGTCTATGGCTCGGCGAATAGACTCAGATACTAAGTTTAAATCGTTTACGCCGCCTTTATCCATACCTCGGGATATCTGCGTGCCTACACCAACAATACTGAGTTTGTTGTCTGCGGTGATTTCACCTACCGTTGCAATCACTTTTGAGGTGCCAACGTCTAATCCAATCACTAGGTTTCTTTCTGCTGACTTAGTCATGCCTTACTCTTATTTTGTAATTGTTCTTCTTGCAATGGCTTAAAGCTGACTGCAAGGCCAGTATCGTAGCGTAAATCGATTGCATCTATTTGAGCATCTGCACGCTTTTCCATGCGTGGATAAACGTCTATAAAACGCTGTACACGCTTAGCTTTATCTTTGCGCCCTAAATTTAAGCGCACTCCATTATCTAGCCACAACTGCCATGAGAAACGCTCCGATAACGCTAAACTTTTTAACGTTAATGCGTTTACTTTTAGCATTTCGTCAAATTGCTGAAACGCAATCCATGCTTCTTGCTCACTGCCCTCTGGGCCATATAGTTGAGGTAAGTTTTTACTTAACTTATTACTTTTAGCTTCAAATGCATCGCCGTTTTGATTAAGTAACAAGTCACTATTCCAATGCGCAACAGCGCGGTGCTCAACTACATAAACTTGCAGTGTGTCGGGCCATTGTTTACGCACCGATACACTTGCCACCCAAGGTAAATCTTGTACCAATTGCTGTACATGCTTTACATTAAGGTCAAAAAAGCTAGTTAAATCTGCTTTTTTAATCGCCCTAATAATAGCGATTTCGTCGGTATATTTAGGATTACCCTGCACCATTAAGTGTTTAATTTGGGCATCTTTATTTTCTACCAACCAATCCGATACACCTGTAGTAATTTGCACTAAGCCGATTACCACAGCTAGAAAAAAACTCACCCCAAAAATTAGCGACCAGTTAAGTTGCTGTTTGATTTGTAGCGTTTTTTCTAAAAGGGGATGCATATTAAAGTGTTTGCTCCAAAATGCGAACAACTAATTGCTCAAAACTTGCACCATGTGCTTTTGCCGCCATAGGTACAAGCGACTTTTCGGTCATACCGGGTACTGTATTTACTTCTAATAAGTAAAAATCACCTTGCTGATCTTGCATTGCATCTACGCGTCCCCAGCCGCTAGCACCTACTAAATCAAATGCATCGAGTGCCATTGCTTGTAAGTGCTCGGTATCTGCAGGCGATAAATCTGCCGGGCAATGATACTGCGTGGTGGTTGCTTGATATTTAGCTTGGTAATCATAAAAACCATTGGGGGTTGTCATTTCGATTACTGGCAACACTTCATCGCCTAATACCGTTATGGTAAATTCGCGGCCACTGATCCACTGTTCAACTAGCACTTGGCTATCAAACTTAAACGCATTACTCAGTGCATCTTCAAGCTCTTGTGGCGTGCTTGCTTGTGCCATACCAATACTTGAGCCTTCGTGTGACGGCTTTACCATCACTTTTTTAAATTGCTGCATTATTGCCGCTGCATCAAAGCCTTTTTTGGCATCAACCACGGTATAAGGAGCGGTACTTAACCCTGCCGATTTAAATAAATGCTTACAACGCACTTTATCCATAGCCAGCGCTGAGCCTAGTACGTTACTGCCAGTATACGGCAGGTTCATAAATTCAAGCGCACCTTGCACTGTACCGTCTTCGCCACCACGACCATGCAGTGCAATGAACACTCTATCAATTGCTAACTCATTTAGCTCCCATAACGGGCGCTCTTTTGGGTCAAAGGCAATGGCGTTTATGCCATGATTTTGCAATGCATTTAATACCGCTTGTCCTGATCTTAATGACACTTCACGCTCTGCTGAGTTACCCCCTAACAGCACCGCTACTTTACCAAACTGCGTATTTAACTGTGTCATACTTCACCTTGTTTAAGTTTTTCTATCGACATACCCGTAGCGGCTAAGGTTTTTACTAATTGCCCTATGTTGCCAGCTCCTTGGGTTAATACTAAATCGTTATTTTGTAAGCAATCGGCTAATACGCTTGCCAGCTCTGCGCTATTAGCTACGTGGCGGGGCTCTTTACCGCGCTGGCGTAAACTACGGCATAAGCTTTTACTATCTGCGCCTACAATTGGCTCTTCGCCAGCACTGTATACATCGAGTAATAACAACTGATCAACCTCGGCTAATACCTTTACAAAATCTTCGTACAAGTCGCGAGTACGAGTAAAGCGATGAGGTTGATACACCATAACTAAACGCTTATCTGGCCAGCCTTCACGAGCAGCGGTAATAGTGGCGGCCACTTCTGACGGATGATGCCCATAATCGTCAACTAACATTACGCTACCACGTTCGTTTTCAAATTCACCGTAGTGCTGAAAACGTCGGCCAATACCTTCAAATTTTTGCAATGCTTCTAAAATAGCGAAATTAGCAATATTTTGATCTTTTGCTACCGCTATAGCTGCAGTGGCATTAAGTGCATTATGCTTGCCTGGCATATTTAGCGTTGCGGTTAAGCTCTCGCCTTGTTTATTGGTTACCGTAAACTTGCACGTGTTTGCCGACTGGCTAAAGTCGCTCATGCGATAATCCGCATCGCTCGACTCACCATAAGTAATCACTGGGCGACCAAAACGCGGTATAAGCTCGCTCGCGACTTCAGAGTCAATACACACTACAGCTAAGCCATAAAACGGCAGGTTATGAATAAAGTCCACATAAGTGTCTTTCATTTTTTCTAGGCTGCCGCCATAGGTTTCCATGTGATCTTCTTCAATATTAGTGATCACCGATACCATTGGCTGTAAGTGTAAAAATGAGGCATCGCTTTCATCCGCTTCGGCGATTAAAAAGTCGCTTTTACCTACTTTTGCATTGCTGCCGGCACTATTTAACAAGCCACCAATTATAAATGTTGGATCAAGGCCAGCTTGTGCATAAATACTGGCAATTAAACTGGTTGTTGTAGTTTTACCGTGTGTACCCGCAATAGCTATACCGTGGCGAAAGCGCATTAGCTCAGCGAGCATTTCGGCGCGGCGTACCACAGGTACTCTTGCGGCCTTTGCGGCTATAATTTCTGGATTTGTTTCATCAATAGCACTGGAAACAACCACTACATTGGCATCTTTTACGTTATTTTCGTGATGCCCAATAAACACCTCTGCACCGGCTTTAATTAACCTGTCTGTCATAGCGCTGTGCGCAATGTCTGAACCGGTAATCCTATAACCTTCAAACGCGAGTACTTCGGCAATGCCGCCCATGCCTGCGCCGCCAATACCAACAAAGTGGATGGTTTCAATGCGACGCATTGCTGGTCGTGTATATTGCTCTCTTATTGACGTTTGTTTCACTTATGCTCTCTTATTGGTTACTTGCTCACAGTGCATAGCTACGCTTGCTGTGGCATCTAAAATGGCTTGCTGTTTTGCATTTGCCGCCATTTCTTTAATTAATGAAGGTTTAGCTAAATATGGGCTTAAAAGCGCAACAATTGATTGTTGATTAAACTGCCCTTGTGGCATTAGTAATGCACCATTTGCCACAACTAAATACTGTGCGTTAGCTGTTTGATGGTCATCCACCGCATGCGGAAAAGGTACAAACACTGCCATTTTACCAGCAGTGGCAATTTCACTCACAGTGAGCGCGCCCGAGCGGCAAATAACAATATCGGCCCAGCCGTAAGCTGTGTCTATATCATCTATAAATTCAGCTACTTTTGTATTTTCAGTGCTAAATTTATGCGACTTATAAGCAGCTTCAACACTGCCTAAGTGCCCTTTACCCGTTTGGTGCCAAACACTTATAGCATTGGTATTACCCAGCTCTGCAAACGCAGCAGGCAAAGTTGTATTAAGTACTTGCGCCCCTAATGAGCCGCCTACCACTAAAATATTGATTGGGCTTGATACTTCTCGCACTGCAATATTTGCCACGCTTTCTCGCACTGGATTACCAACTAACTCGGCTTGCCCTGTAGCAAATGCACTTGGAAAAGCCGCCAATACCCGATTAGCAAACTTAGCAAGCCACTTATTGCTCATACCGGCAATGGCGTTTTGCTCATGGATCACCAGCGGAATACCTAAACTTTTAGCTGCAATACCTGTTGGGCCAGTTACATAACCGCCCATAGCGAGTACCACATCGGGCTTTTCGCTTTTCAATACCTTACGCGCTTGTAATATTGCATTAAGCACCATGAATGGGGCTTTAATAAGACGCTTTATTCCGTTACCACGTACGCCTTTTACATTAATAAAATTAATATCAATATTATGCTTAGGAACAACCGTTGCTTCCATTCTATCGGGAGTGCCTATCCAACTTACTTGCCAGCCTTGCTGCTTTAAGTAGTCGGCCACAGCAATACCCGGAAATATATGTCCGCCAGTACCACCGGCAACTACAACACACTTTTTACTCATCGCTTAGCTCCACCTGACGTGGCTTGTTTGGTCGCCATTTTAGTTTCAAAATCAACACGTAATAAAATACCAGCAGCAATTGTCATCATGAGTAAACTCGACCCACCGTAAGAAATAAACGGCAGTGTTAACCCTTTAGTAGGTAAAATACCCGCACTTGCGCCTACGTTCACCATGGTTTGAAAAGCAAACCAAATACCTATTGCCAACGCTAAATAGCCTTCGTATTCTTTACCATTTTTAAGCGCATTTTGGCCAATTAGTAAGGCTCTAAACACTAAGGTGCCTAATACTATTAATATGCTCGATACACCAACAAAACCAAGCTCTTCGGCTATTACCGCAAAAATAAAATCGGTATGCGCCTCGGGTAAGTATTGTAGCTTTTGTACGCTGTTACCTAGGCCTTGGCCAAACCAATCACCTTGACTGTAAGCCATTAACGATTGCACTAACTGATACCCTTTGCCAAATGGATCGTCCCACGGTTCTAAAAAGCCAATAACCCGCGCCATACGGTATGGTTCTAGCACTATTAGCCCGATAACCAAGGCAACACCGGTTAGAATTAATACAAAAAACTGCCAAAGTTTGGCACCAGCTAAAAACAATAAACCCACGGTAGTTACAAACATAACGACCACAGTACCTAAGTCAGGCTGCATTAAAATTAATCCTGCATAAGCCGCAAATACTAGTATTGGCTTAATAAAACCTTTTATGTTTTCTTGGACTTCGCTACGTTTACGCACCAAATAACCTGATATATAACTAAAAAAGAATAGCTTAGCCAGCTCAGATGCCTGAATGTTAAACGGCCCTATGGGTATCCAACGAGTTGAACCGTTTACTTCTCGGCCAACAATAAGCACTATAAGTAATAAGCCTAAACCCACTAACAACAAGTACGGATTCGCTTTTTTCCACCAGCTCATAGGCACTGAAGTGGTGATCCAAAATAAACAAAACGACAAAGCTAAAAATATACCGTGCCGAATAGTAAAATGATAAATATTACCAAATAATCTGTCTGCTGTAGGCATAGATGCACTGGTAACCATGACAAAACCCACCCCCATTAACATCAGCATGCAATACAATAATGGTACATCGTAGAGCTGCGCCGAAGGCTTGGGCGTTAGTGCTTCTTTAATATCGGCAAAGGCCATCATGGCTGTTCCGCCATAACACATTGTATAAAGTCATCGCCGCGTTGCATGTAGTTATTGTACATATCAATACTGGCACAAGCTGGGGCAAGTAACACAATATTACCGGGCTCGCTTAATTGCTTAGCCAGTGTTACCGCTTCGCTCATATTATTGGTTAAATGGCTTTTATTGGTTAATGCCATTAAATCTTTGGCATCTTTTCCAAAGCAAATTAGCGCTTTAACATGCTGCTGTAAGTAAGGTGTAAGGGCGTTTAAATCGGCTCCTTTTGCATCCCCACCAGCAATAACTATTAATTGTTGGCCATTAGTTGCAAGGCTATCTATTGCAGCAATAGTAGCCCCCACATTAGTGGCTTTAGAGTCATTAAAGTATTTAACTCCAGCACGTTCAGCAACAAACTGACAGCGGTGTGCAAGGCCATTGAATTGGCTAAATGCTGTACTGTATTGTGCTTTACTAATATTAAACGGGCTAAGTAGCGCCATTACCGCAAGAGCATTTAAATAATTGTGCTTGCCGACTACCGCCAAGCTAGTTACTGGTAAAAAGGCTTTATTAGCCTGCATAAAATATGTTTGTTGCTGATATTCGCCAAGGCTGTAACCGCCCTGGTTAGCACCAAAACTTAATTGGGATTTTGCTTTACTATGCGTGGCTTCGTCGTCTGCATTGGTTATCACTAAAGCTGCGTTATTATAAATACTCAGCTTGGAATCTATATAAGCTTGATAACTGGCGTAACGATCGAGGTGATCCTCTGAAACATTCAGCACGGTGGCGCTAATTGGCTGTAAACTTGTTGTGGTATCTAGCTGAAAACTAGACAACTCCAATACGTACACATCAACGTCGTTGTTACTTAAATCACTTTGTAGTAAATCAAGCACTGCGGTGCCAATGTTGCCACCTAATGCTGCTTTATAACCAGCAGCAAGTAATACCTGCTGCGCCAGTGTGACTACTGTGGATTTACCATTAGATCCCGTAACAGCAACCACAGGTTTAGTATTAATACGGGCAAACAACTCAACATCACCAATCACTTCAACGCCTGCGTTTATAGCTTTAGCAATTGCTGGAATTGTTAAGCTAAGGCCTGGGCTAATAATGATCATATCGCTGGCGCAAAGATCGGCACTGTCCAAATCACCAAAACGGGTAGTTAAGGTTGGCGTATTTTGTTTTAGCCAATCAATTCCCGGTGGGTTTATTCGGCTATCAACCACGGTTGGTGTTAAACCCTGAGACACTAAAAAACGCACAATGCCCAGGCCGGTTACACCGAGTCCGAGCACTGTTATTTGTTTGTTTTTTATCTCACTTAAGTATCGCATTTATCGAATCTTTAACGTCGCAAGGCCAGCTAACACTAGCACGATTGAAATAATCCAAAAGCGCACAATAACCCGCGGCTCTGGCCAACCTTTTAATTCGTAATGATGATGGATAGGCGCCATTCTAAAAATTCGTTGCCCGCGTAATTTATACGAGCCTACTTGTAAAATAACCGACAAGGCTTCCATTACAAATACTCCCCCCATAATAATAAGCAGTAACTCTTGGCGAACTAATACGGCAATAATACCCAATGCACCGCCTAATGCTAATGAGCCTACATCGCCCATAAATACTTGCGCTGGGTAAGTGTTAAACCATAAAAAGCCCAGCCCTGCGCCTACTATTGCGGTACATACCACAACAAGCTCACTGGCCAGCGGTAAATATGGAATATGTAAGTAATTCGAAAAATTCACATTACCAGTTAAGTAAGCAATAATTGCCAGTGCTGCTGCCACTAAAATAGTGGGTACTATGGCAAGGCCATCAAGTCCATCGGTAAGGTTTACCGCGTTTGATGTTCCTACTAACGCAAAGTAGGTAATAACAATGTAAAACAAGCCTAGTTGCGGTAATACATCTTTAAAAAATGGTACAACTAACGAAGTTTCATTGGCTTGAGTGCTGGTAAAAAATAATGCACAAGCAACAACTAAGGCTATAACTGATTGCCAAAAATACTTCCACTTAGCAATTAAACCTTTAGGGTCTTTACGAATAACTTTTCGGTAGTCATCCACAAAGCCAACCACTCCTAACGAGCCAATAACAAATAACGTTGCCCAAACATATTTATTTGATAAATCGGCCCATAATAAGGTACTGGTAAAAATAGCCGCTAAAATCAGTAAGCCACCCATAGTAGGTGTTCCCGATTTTGATAAATGCGATTGTGGACCGTCATCGCGCACTGTTTGCCCTATTTGCATACGTTGCAAAGCGCGAATTAACTTAGGCCCTAAATAAAGCGACATCATTAATGCGGTTAAAATCCCTAAAATCGCACGTAGGGTTAAGTACGAAAAAACATTAAAGCCCGTGTAATATTGGGTTAAATACTCTGCCAGCCAAACTAACATTAAAATACTCCATTGATGGCTTGTTGCTGGCCATTAACTAAATCGGTTACTAAAAGCTCCATGCGAGAACTGCGTGATCCCTTCACGACTATGGTGGTTTTTTTATCTACTTTTTTAATACTTGTTTGAATTTGTTGCAGCATTTGCTCACGGTTTGAAAAGTGCCTATTTGGCAGGCCATACACATCACTGGCATAGCGACTTAATACACCTAAAGTAAACAGCTCATTGATGCCTTGCTCTAATGCATATTCGCCTACTTCTTGATGATATTGACGTGCTTCTTCGCCAAGTTCACCCATGTCGCCCAGTGCTAAAATACGATGCCCTTGCATGTCACTTAGTAAATCAATGGCGGCTTTAACCGATTTAACATTGGCGTTATAGGTATCATCAACCACAGTTAATAAGTCTGAAACATTAATTAAATTAACGCGGCCTTTTACATCCCCCATGGTTGCCAGCGCATTGGCTATATCCTCAAGGGTGACATCAAACTCACTGGTTAGTGCTGCTGCAATAAGTGCATTACTAATATTATGCTTACCTGGTAGCGCAAGCTTAACCGGTATTTGTGCGTTTTTAGTGCATAGGGTAAAGCTAGCGCGAGCATTTTCATCTAGGCTAATATTTTCAGCCCAAATATCGAGTTTTTCACTGCTCGAAAAACGCGTTACTTTACGGCCATCGAGTTTATCTAGCCAATATTGGCTAAACTCACTGTCGCAATTAACAATGGCAACGCCATCATCTTTAAGCCCATCAAAAATTTCGCCTTTGGCTTTAGCCACACCCATTAAGCTGCCAAAACCTTCTAAGTGAGCGGCGGCTACATTACATACCACGGCAACATCGGGTTTGGTCATAGCGGTGGTATAAGCAATTTCACCTAAATGATTTGCACCCAACTCTATAACGGCAAAACGGTGTTGCGGCTCTAAGCGTAATAAGGTTAGCGGTACGCCAATATCGTTATTAAAATTACCTTTAGTGGCTAGTACATCACCATGCACAGATAAAATTGCAGCGCACATTTCTTTTACTGTGGTTTTGCCAACGCTGCCAGTAATGGCAATAGTTTTAGGAGCTACTTGCGTCATTACTGCGCCGCCTATAATTCCCAATGCTAAACGGGTATCGGCAACTATAAACTGTGGAATATCAACATCAACTTTGTGCTGCACAATAACGCCAATCGCGCCATTTTGTTTTGCTTGGGCAATAAATTTATGACCATCAAAATTTGGCCCTTTTAGTGCTAAAAACACTTCACCACTGCAAATGCTGCGAGTATCTGTATTTATATTTAGCACTGGTTGATTATCACCTTGATAATCGGTTGCTAGCACGTTAGCTAGCCAATCAAAATCCATCGGGATCATGCTTGAGTCCCTCTTACTGCTTTTTTTAGTTGTTGTTGTACGTAACGGCGATCGCAAAAATCGATGCGCTGATCACCTATTATTTGATAGTCTTCATGGCCTTTACCAGCAATAAGAATAACCTCGTCTGCTTTGGCATTGCTTATAGCGTAACTAATAGCTGTTGCTCTATCGGCCTCTAAATAAGCTTTTGTTGGCTGTGCTAAACCTTGTGCTACATCGGCAATAATGGCGTCAGGATTTTCTGAACGTGGATTATCACTGGTAATAATAACCTTATCCGCATTTTGCTCTGCCGCTTGTGCCATTAATGCCCGCTTGCCTTTATCGCGGTCGCCACCACAACCAAATACACAACTTACTCCACCAGGTACATGCTGCTGTAATGCTTGCAACGCAAGCGCAAGCGCCTCAGGTGTGTGAGCGTAATCAACAATACAGGTTGGCTTGCCTTTGGCGCTAAATGCTTGCATGCGTCCGGCTACCGGTTGCAATTGCGCACAGCCTGCAATTAATTGTGCTAGCGGATAACCTAGCCCCAATAAAGTTGCAAGTGCCGCAGTTAAATTATATAAATTAAATTCGCCAAATAACGGCGACTTTATAGCAATATCGCCCCAGCTTGTAGTTAATTGTGCTGCTATGCCTTGCGCTGAATAAGTAACGTCTGAAAAGTACACAAACTGTGCATTTTTAGGTGGTAAGTTTTTTCGCCCGTAACACACTAAACTGTTAAAGCTGTATTTTTCGAGCCACTGTTCTGTTTGTCCATCATCTTGATTAAGAACCACAAGTTCAGGTTCAAAGTCTTTAAACAACATTAGCTTAGCATCACCATAACGCGCCATGTCACCATGGTAGTCGAGGTGATCGCGCGATAAATTAGTAAATACCGCCGCTTTAAATTGACACTGTGCAACCCGCTGCTGTACTAATCCGTGGGATGACACTTCCATCGCCACCAGCTTGGTATTTTGCTGCTTTAAATCATTTAAAATTCGTTGTAAATCAACCGACGATGGCGTGGTATTTATTAGTGGTGTTAGATTATCTGGATGACCATAGCCTAAGGTGCCAATAATGGCCGACTGGCTGTTACAAAACTGCGCTAAATGAGCGATCATAGCCGTGGTGGTCGATTTACCGTTTGTACCTGTCACACCAATTAAATCAAGCATGTGGCTTGGCTGATGGTAAAAGCGACTCGCCAGCTCAGGGAGCTTTTTAGTCAGCTCTGACACTAAGTAAAGTGGCTCAAAACTAGTTTCAAATTCGCATAATCTGTCGGCAATAATTGCAACCGCGCCATTTTCAATTGCCTTCGCAATAAATTGTCCGCCATCTAATTGATGACCTTTAATTGCCACAAATACATCACCGGGCGTTACTTCCCGGCTATCAAGGCGTAGGTGCCCTACCTGCTGCGAGGGGGCATCTATCTCTATATATTTTAAAATTGCTTTTAAATCACGCATCGTTCTCTTTACCTTTTACGTACGCTACCTCTTCCTTATCGGGCGCTACGTTTAATATTCTTAATGCGTTAGAGACGATTTCTGCAAATGCAGGGCCAGCAGTGGCACCTCCATAGTACACATCGCCGCCGGGTTCGTTAATCATCACTACCACTGCTAATCTAGGATTACTTGCAGGTGCAATACCGGCAAAGTAGCCTACATATTCGTCACCGTAGCCACCAACAGCTGCTTTTTTAGAAGTACCTGTTTTACCAGCAGCGCGATAACCATCTACGTTAATTCTGCGCGCTGTACCGTCTTTTTCAAATACACTTTCCATCATGTGTACAACCGCTTCTACGTCTTTTTGTTTAAAAACACGCTCCCCCTCAGGGATGTCATCTTGCTTTAAAATGGTTAATGGCCGATTAATTCCGCCTGCGCCTAACATGGTGTAAAAACGTGCCATTTGCGCGGTACTTACCGCAATAGCATAACCAAATGATAATGTAGCAATTTCGAAGTCAGACCAACGGCGATTTGGATAAAACAACCCACTGCTTTCACCCACCATACCGGTGCCAGAATCCGATCCAAATCCTACCTTTTGAAATAATCCCACTAAATAATCTTTGGGTACCAACTGAGTTACTTTAGCAACGCCCATATTTGAGGAATATTTTAAAATTTCGCGCAGCGTCATCTCACCGTGGTTACGGGTATCTTGTACTAAGCTGCCGCCTAATCGCATCCAACCTGGGTAGGTGTCAATGGTGTCATCGGCCTTAATTGCGCCGTAGTCTAGCCCAGCTAAAATGGCTAGAGGCTTAACGGTTGAACCTGGTTCAAACAAATCTGTAATAGCACGGTTACGGCGCTTATGCGGGGCAGCGTCATTTAAATTATTAGGATTAAACGATGGGCTATTTACCATAGCCAATACTTCGCCGGTTTTAACATCTACCACCATGGCAGAGCCAGATGTGGCTTTATAAGTAAGCACTGCCGATTTTAGCGCTTTGTAAGCAATACCTTGAATGCGCTGATCAATACTTAAGTGAATGCTTTCGGGCTCTACACGCTCTCGCTCGTCAAGTACTGCAACTTCACGGCCTTGGGCGTCTTTACGAATTGTACGACGGCCTTCTTCACCTGTAAGGGCATTTTCGTAAAGCTTTTCTATGCCTTCAATACCCTTACCATCAATATTTGTGAAGCCAATAATATGCGCAGTTACTTCGCCTGCGGGATAATAGCGTTTTGACTCGTCGAGTAAATGAATGCCTGGTAGGCGTAAATCACCAATGTAATTTGCCACTGCGGGGGTTACTTGACGCTTTAAATATACAAAGCGGCGCGTAGGATCGTTTAGCAAGCGTGAGTTTATTTTTTTAGGTTCTAAACGTAAAACATCGGCAAGCTCACGCCAGCGCAAATCGTTTTTATAATAAAGTGCAGTACGCTTATCTAGCTCAGCAGCATTTTCTGCTAATGCTTGGTGATCTTCACCATTTTTACGTGCTTGCCTTAGTACTTTAGATACCAATGATTTGTGCAGTGCTTTGGGGTCTGCATACACACTCACTACAGGTACACTTACCGCTAATTCTTTACCATTGCGGTCAAATATCATGCCTCGTTGTACATGCAGTTTTTCAACTCGCACCGTACGCTTATCGCTTTCTGAGCGGGCTTTATCTGGTTCTAATATTTGCAAATAAGCAGCACGGGCTACCAGTGTTACAAACACTAAAAACACCACTGCGCAAACTAAAGTAAAGCGCCATGTGATTAAATTATTAACCGGTTTTTTGCCGCGAGTTCTCATTGTAGTATTATCACCTGCTCATCTTGGCTGGTTGGCCGTTTCATTTTTAACTGCGATATAGCAACTTCTTCAATGCGTGCATGCTGAGAGTAAAACTCTTCTTCTACTAATAAGTAACGCCACTCTAAATCTAATTCGTCGCGTTGTTGCAGTAACGAGTCTTGCTCGATAAGTTGCCCTCGCGCAAGGTGCGTTATTTGCACCAAAGTTAAACTAGAAGCGAGTATCACAACCAATAAGGCCGAGGTAAGCTTATTAGCACCTAGGCCTTTAATTATTTCAAAAAATAAATTAGGTTGACGATAGCTCGCTTTTTTACTCATCCCAGCCTCTGCGCAATCCTAAGTACAGAGCTACGTGAACGTGGGTTACGCTCTACTTCTGCAGCGCTTGGCTTAATGGCTTTACCCACAGCTTTTAATGTCAAATTTTGATTTATTTGTGCGTCAGTTAAAGGTAAACCTCGAGGTAGCGTCTCGCCACGGCTTTGCTTTCTAATAAATTGTTTTACAATACGATCCTCTAAAGAGTGGAACGAAATAACAACTAAGCGACCACCTGGCTTAAGAACTTTAATCGCAGATTGTAATGCTGTTTGAATTTCTTCTAATTCACTATTTATATAAATGCGAATAGCCTGAAAAGTTCGTGTAGCTGGGTGTTTAAATTTATCTTTAACCGGTACCGCTTCATCTACCAAGTCGGCAAGCTGCTTAGTGGTGGTAATTGGCGTATGTTCGCGAACTTCCAGCACTTTGTGCGCAATGCGCTTACCAAACTTTTCTTCACCTAGCTTTTTAATAACATGGGTAATATCGTCAAGTTCAGCTTCGGCCAGCCACTGTGCAGCACTGCGCCCTGTGGTTGGATCCATGCGCATATCCAGCGGGCCATCTTTCATAAAGCTAAAGCCACGCAGTGCATCGTCAAGCTGTGGCGACGACACGCCAATATCAAGTAAAATGCCATCAACTTTGCCAATCAGATCGTTTTGCTCAGCCACATCGTATAGGTTTGAAAAGCGTGTATGAGCAATTGCAAAGCGTGGATCATCTGCAAATTTTTCAGCCGATTTAATTGCTTGTGGATCTTGATCTATGGCCTGTAGGCGACCTTCACTACCAAGGCGCGCTAATATTTGACCTGAATGACCGCCACGTCCAAAAGTGCCATCCATGTATATACCGTCTGGCTTAATTGCAAGTGCATCTATGGTTTCGTCCATAAGCACGGATACGTGTTCAAATTGTGCTGTCATTAGCTATTGTTTGCCTTTTATTGTGCCGTTAGAGTGTGAAATTATCTAAATCTGGGTGTGGTTCAAAATCACCAAGCCTTTCAAGCTCTGTATCTTGGCGCATTTGCTGATGCCAACGCGCTTCATCCCATATTTCAAATTTATTCATTAAACCAACTAGCATGATTTTTTTGCCAAGATCTGCATGGGCGCGCAACGAAGGCGCTAGCAAAATCCGGCCATTTTTATCAAGTTGATATTCAGTAGCATTACCCAGCAACATGCGCTGCATACGACGGGCTCGTGGGTTCATATTAGATATTTTTGCTAGGCGGCTTTCTATTTCTTGCCATTGTGCCAATGGATATAACCATAAACACGGCTCATTTAATGCGACGGTACAAATAACCGTTCCCTGATCTTCAGACAATAGATCGTCTCGGTACTTAGTGGGTACCGCAAAACGTCCTTTATCATCCAAACTCAGCGAACTTGCGCCACGAAACATAAAAAGCCTACTTTAAAATTGTTTTAATCAACACTTTTGATTAACCCGATCCATTTTGATCCACTATAAACCACTTTTTACCACAGTGCTCCAGTTTAGGGCTTGACAAGGCTTTTTGTCAAGTAATCAGGCTTCCTTTAACGCGTCTCAAAGCTAGAAAAAATAAGGCTTAGCGTAAAGCGATTGAATTAAGTGGGAAAAAATGGAATTCGTGGTGAGATTTTTTCTTATCATTTTAAGTAACCTTTCGTTTACACTTTTTGCTTACTGAATAACCAGTGAACAATTACAAATTTTAAGGCGTGATTTAGCCATTTGTAAAATTTACTCAATTATAGGGCAATTGTTACTACTCAAGTTAAAGCCAGCCAACCTAAAAACTAATATACCAATACAAATCATGGGTTTAGATTTATTTTAAAGTTGGTTTGATCATTGCAACTATAAATTTACCAATAAATTTTTTAACTTTATTTTTATTAAGGATTGATTATGGCTACTGCAACAAATACTAAAACATCAACAACTACAGCGACTAAACCTGAAGTTAACGAAGCACCCTTTACAGAAAAAGCAACATCGGCTGCACACGACGCAGTAGATGCACTTTCTAGTAAAGCAGCCGTAGCAGAGAGCAGCGTAAGAAAAGGGGCAACTAGCTCTGCTGAAACACTGAGTGAAAAGCAACTCATTGCCCGTGAAAAACTAGGTGAATATACATCTAAAACACGCACCCTTGCAGCAGAGAACCCATTAGCAACAGCTGGAATTGCATTTGCCGCAGGTATGCTAGTAACTGCATTGTTTCGTCGTAAGTAAACAATGATGAATAATCCACAAACAACAGCGACCAAGGATGGTGACGCTCAAAATCAAACGGCCCAAGACGCGAGCCAAAAGGAAGATTGGCAAGATCATATTGCTAAGCTTTTAGCCTATTCTGAGCAAATTAAGGATGACTACAAAACGCAAGGCAAACTTACCAAACAATTAGCAAAAGCTGAGTGGCATTTGTCGCTCAGATCACTTGCACTCATTACTATACTTTTGGGTTGTTTTGCCAGCGGTTTGATTTTGTTGTGGATTGTTTTATTGGGCGCAATTGGCTTTGGAGTTTATGAGTTATTTGCCTCTGTATGGCTAAGTATAGCAACCGCAACTTTACTACAAATTATAGGCTTAATTTGGCTTTGGAAAAGTGCTATTTATTTAAGTAACAAAATTGGCTTTAGTAAAACATTACGTAGCTTAAAACAGTTATTTAACCTGAACTCTGGTTAAAAGATTTACTAACGTATTGAATCATAGCTATGTTTAAATTTATTTTCTCTAGCCAGAAACTTTCAGTGAAAACAAGACGAATTGACGCGTCAATAGCTGGCCTATTGCAAGTAAATTCAACGCAGTTAGCGCTTAAAGTAGCTGTTTGAGATAGATTTATTATCCAAAGTTCAGGTTATTTAACCTTCAAGGAGATAACAATGCTGGTTAACTATTTAATTCAGTCGCCAAACAAAGCGGTGAATAATCTTAGTAAACAAATGGATTTACAAAGTGAATTAAAACGCCAACATCACATGGCGTTTAAGTACAGATTAAAACGCTTTGCGGTTACCAAAGTTGGTATTTCAAGCGCATTTTTAGCCGGTGCTGTTGTGCAGGCTAGTAGTACTAAATCTGGTTTAATCAAAAAATATGCCTGGCTAGCAAGATTATTAGCTTAATGGATAAAACCAGTGCCGCGCAATAAATAATAGCGCAGCACTAATTGATAGCTTTAGCCTTTGTTAAGCGGCTTAATTGATCATTGATCATAAATCGGCGATTCTAAATATTACCAAACTCACCGTTTTGATAATCACGAATAGCTTGCTGAATTTCAGCTTCAGTGGTCATTACAAATGGCCCCATGTGAGCGATTGGTTGTTGAAGCTCATCACCAGCTAAAATAAGCACACCTGCTCCTTGCTCTGTATATAAGTCAATGTCACTACCTGGTTCTAGTATTAACAGCTGTTTTGCTGCAATAACGTTACCTGCTTGCGTAGTTAACGAACCGGTATGAATATATAGCATCACTTTTTGCTGGCTAAGTGGTGGCAACTCAAAACGCTGTCCTGCAGGTAAAGTTACATCAGCTAAAGCGGCATTTGCAGCGAGCGTTTGTAGGCTTGATGTTAAAGCCTGATCGGCAAACTGCCATGTGCCTGCCAATGCTTTAAGTGTTACTCCATTATCATTTGTGGCAACTGGCGCAGGGTGCGCTGTTGTATCTTGGTAAATTGGTGCGCGCATTTTTTCTGCACTGGGCATATTGATCCATATCTGAAAACCATGTAACCCTTCATTGGCATCTGCCAATGGCATTTCACTGTGCATTACCCCTTTACCTGTACTCATCCATTGTACATCGCCTGCTTTTATGGCCTTTTTATTACCCATTTGGTCACGGTGTTCAAAGCCACCTTTAATAATATAGGTAAAGGTTTCCATACCACGATGAGGATGCGCAGGAAAACCGCCAATGTAATCGTTTTTATTATCTGACTTTAGTTCGTCAATCATTAAAAAGGGATCTAGGTGCTTGCCATCAAAACCGGGAATTCTACTAATATTAACGCCATCACCATCTTGGGTTGCGTGCGCACTTAGTTGTTTAATTACTTTCATTTTATTGCTCCAATAAAGTAGATAACACTATTTAAGCACACTGAAAATTTACGTATATATGTTTAATTCGTACCATTTATTCTTTTTAAACGAATTTTAGTTTTTATCCTAAAAAATTACAGTTTGCTATAACCGTTATTAAATGACTTGCTGTTAAAGTAGTTATTACAGCTGATTTTTGATTTAATAAGCAATGCTTTAATCCTTATTATTTATATGGTTATTAAACAAAAAGTTAGCTACAATTATTTTTGGCGTAAATCTCTATTAAGGCATTATTATTTTTACCACTTCACTTAAAAATCAGCTTTACCGTTTGCTTATTTTATTTAGCATTCCTGGGGTCGCTGTGATCATTTTTACGTTATTACTAGAACGTAACTATTCAATTAAGCAAAGTGAGCTACAAGCAACCAATATTGCCAACCGTTTTTCATTACAACAAAAAAATATGCTTGATGATATTGAGCGTTTAGCGCGCTATATCGCACAACAAGAAAGCAAGCATGATGAGCTGCTAACCACCTGCCCTGACTATTTTGAGCTATTTAAGTCACTCTACAATAATGTTGCTAATATTGGCATGATTGACTTGCAGGGGAATATTAGTTGCGCCACATCGGGGCAAGTAAAAAATATAAATATTGCAGATAGAGATTATTTTAAAAATGCATTAAATAGCGACATGCTATCTGTAGGCTATTTTCAGCTAGATCGAAGTTTACAAACAACAACGGTGAATTTTGCGCTGTCGTTAAAAAATACCGCTGGGGTTACCAAAGGCGCTGTTATAATTGTGATTGCCTTAGATTGGTGGAATGCAGCAATAAATGAAATTAACTTACCTGATGGATCGTTAGTTGCCATTGTTGATTCTAACACTAAAATTTTAGCTCACTACCCCAAAAACACTACTTTAATAGGTAATAGCATTGCCCAAAGTTATGTGGAGTCGATGCAGGCTGATTCTCATTTTATTACAGATGAGCAAGGTGTTATCCGTATTTTTTCTCGCTCAACTATTTATAACGATCCACATAATAACAACTTAGATATTTATATTGGTTTACCCGTCACCGATGTTTTAGCACAAATAAATCATAACTTTATAATCTCTTTAACTGTATTTATAATCTTTTTATTACTGCTAACATTTATTGCCTACAAACTACTTAAAGTAAGTATTTTTACACCTATTAATAACCTAACTAAAGCAACCGACAGCTTAGCAAATGGCGTTATGCCATCTGAGCAAAATGACACTCCTAACAGCCCCGAACTCAAGGTTTTATATCAAATAATGGCTGAAACTCGCTTAGCTACTGAGGCTAACCTTAAAAATAAACACGATGAGTTAACCAGTTTATTAAGTGCGCTGCCAGATAGTTACTTAAAGATTAACAACAAAGGTGATGTTTCTAATATTGGGGGATCATTTAATATTCCTGATGTTACGCAATCGGTAAACAACTTAACTTTAGCTAGTTTTGTTACTGAGCGTAATGCACAGTTAATTCTCAATAACCTCCCTACTTCAACTTCAAAAAGCTCAAGTAACTTAGAGTTTACCTTGCAAAGCCAAACTGATATTAAAAGCTTTGAAGCCAGAATAAACCCAATGCAAACTAACCATGAGTTTGTAGTAGTGCTACGCGATATAACCCAGCGCAAACAAAATGAAGAAGCCCTACACTTAGCGTCGCTTGTGTACGATAACAGTAGTGAAGGAATGGCTATAACCGATGAAAATGGCATTATATTCGATGTTAACCCTGCTTTTAGTAAAACCACGCTTTTTTCTAAAGAAGAAGTAATTAATAAAACGATCAGTGTTTTGTCCTCTGGCAAGCACGATAAGACATTTTATCAGGCTCTGTGGGCAGAACTAACAAGCACGGGGCGTTGGCAGGGAGAAATTATTAATCGCCGTAAAAATGGTGAGCTTTACGTGGAATGGTTAACTATAGATACTGTGTATGATGACAATAACATGCCGGTTCGTCGTATAGCCATATTTACAGACTTAACAGAAAAAAAACAAGCCGATGCGCTTATTTGGAAACAAGCTCACTTTGATCACCTTACTGACTTACCGAATCGATTAGAGTTAAAAAAACGTTTAAATGAATGTTTTACGCGTGTAGAAAATAATGCCGAGCAACTGGTTATTATGTTGCTCGACATAGATCACTTTAAAGACGTTAACGACACTTTAGGGCACCATTATGGTGATGCTTTACTTAAATTTGTGTCGCAGCGTATTTTAGAGTCAGCAAAAAATGCCGAGTTTGTTGCCCGCATTGGCGGCGACGAATTTGTAATCGTATTTAGTAAAATTAAAGAACAGCATATAAAGCAAATAGCTGAAAATATTTTACTTAGCTTGTCATCGGCTATTTATATTGAAAACGAAGAGTTGTTTATTAGTGCCAGTATAGGTATTGCCTCAGCCCCTAATGATGGCGAAAATACTGAGCAGTTACTCAAAGCAGCCGATCAAGCAATGTATAAAGCAAAAGTTAATGGCCGTAATGGCTTTGAATTTTTCTCCCATGACATGCGCGAAAAAGCGCAAATGCGCATGCTGCTACTTAAAGAATTACGAACAGCAATAGAGCTTGAGCAGTTTGAATTGTTTTATCAACCTATCGTCTGCCTAAAAGACTTGCACGTACACAAAGCTGAAGGATTAATTCGTTGGCGTCACCCTGAAAAAGGCTTAATAAGCCCTGCTGACTATATTCCGTTAGCTGAGGAAACCCGACAAATAAATATACTTGGGCAATTTGTTTTCTCCCAAGCATTACAAACACTCAATGATATAAAAGCACACATAACCAATGATTTTCAGCTGAGCGTTAATGTATCGCCAATACAGCTATCTACCCCAGATAGCGGGATAGATGAGTGGGGAGCTATGCTTAATGCAGCAAACCTGCCTGCATCATCAATTGTTGCTGAAATAACAGAAGGCTTAATGGTCAACCCTGAGGCTTTAACACAAAGCCGTTTAAAGGCACTGGTTCAGTCGGGAATGCAATTAGCCCTTGATGATTTTGGCACCGGTTACTCTTCTCTCGCTTACTTACAAGAAATGGATACCGACTACCTTAAAATAGATAAACGCTTTGTTGATAACATTAATAAAGGTAGCCAGGAGCTGGTATTGTGCGAAACCATTATCGTTATGGCGCATCAGTTAGGGTTAAAAGTAATTGCTGAAGGAATAGAAACCAAGCAGCAAATGCAACTGTTACTTGAAGCTGGTTGCGACTATGGGCAAGGCTATTTATTTTCAAAACCCTTACCTAAAGAGCAGTTTATGAGCTTACTAACCACAAGCCAAATCATTGCACTAAAATAACCACAGCGTTAGGCACCAAACATTACCCAAGTACTCTATTATGAGTACTTGTAAAGTTACTTACCTATTAAGCTCTTTCACATCAAGATGATCGGCAACATAGGCTCCGCGCTCACCTCTTTTTTTATCTGGGCCTATTGTACTATCTATTGCAGTTTGTTGCTCTGAGGCAGCATTAATTGTCGCCCCTAAAATTACAATATAAGCACTAATGTATAGCCACATCAGCATAATAACCACCCCACCTAACGAGCCATAAGTTTCGTTATAACTGGCAAATTTCGATACATAAAATGAAAAACCAATTGAAGCGACTATCCATAAAATTGTCGCAATAACAGATCCTAAGGTGATCCAACGCCATTTAGCAGGTTTACGATGCGGCGCGTAACGGTATAAAAGCACTAAGGCAAAGTTAAAAGTAAATGCTAATAATGGCCATGAAATAAACGTGATGAGTAAATCTATATTTTCTTTTAATCCCACTAAATTAAGTACTACCGGTAAAATACCAATAATTAACAGCGCAAAAATAGCCACCACAATAGCGCCAATCGAAAACAGAAAGCGTACAAGTTGTGCTTTAAAAAATGAGCGTTTTTCATATTCCTGATAACTTATATTACAGGCTGTAATTAATGCTTGGCTGCCCTTTGAACTACTCCAAATAGTTAATATTAATGTGCCAATTGCGCTCAAACTCAAGCTAGTACTTGAGCTTTGGGCGATACTGGCTATTTGTGACAAAATTAACTCTCCGGTACTCTCTGGTAGCAGCTCAATTACCTGACTTAAATGCGCCCCTATATCTGTAGGTGATGCAAAATAGGCATAAATAGATACAAGTGCAGCAAGCGCTGGAAAAATAGCCAGTAACGCATAAAATGCCACGCCAGCGGCCACTAACGATAAATTATCACGACTCATTTGAGTAAAAATACGCTTAGTAATATCCCACCAACCAAGCAACGGAATATTTACTGGTTGCTGTGCATCTTGACCACGTTTTACATCGCTCATTTTAACTCCTTTGTTATATAGCAGTAAGAGAGCAAAATGTTTGCCAACACCAATGCGCTTGGTATTAAACTTGCTATTATTGTTTATAAAGATGATTTAACACGGATAACCCCCATGCTCAGTGCTTTAAATAACATTATAACTGCAGTTAATGCAGCCCCTGCTACTCCAAGCATTAAAGCCGATGTATTGTCGTGGGCGTTTTTGCAAGAGCAAAGCATGCAATTCCTACATGTAGTAGTGCAAACCTTACCCACCCTATTTTTAGGGATTATTATAGTTGTAATAAGTTACATCCTTGCCAGGCCGTTATCACGCCTATTAATTAAACCTATTGAATATTTAACCGATAGTGCACTTATTCATCTGGTTATAAGACGAAGTATAAGTATTTTAATCCTACTATTGGGTATTTACTTATTTTTACGTTTAGCTGGGCTGACACAGTTTGCCGTAGCTATAATGAGTGGCACAGGTTTGATAGGGCTTATTCTCGGTTTTGCATTTAGAGATATTGCCGAAAATTTTATAGCTAGTTTATTATTAAGCATACAACGCCCTTTTAAAATAGATGATGTAATTGAGGTAGAAGGCCGCCTCGGCATAGTTAAAAAAGTAACCGCTCGCGCAACCACTTTAGTTGACTACGACGGTAACCATATTCAAATACCTAATGCCACTGTGTACAAAAATATTATTAAAAACCTCACTGCCAACCCTAAAATGCGCGGCAAAGTAGAAATAGGCATAGGGTATGATAACGATATACGCAGCGCACAAACCCTAGCCCTCACAATTGCAAACCAACAAAACGCAGTATTAACCGATCCACCTGCGCAGGTATTAATTAAAAACCTAGGCTCATCAACAATTAACTTTACGTTATTTTTTTGGGTTAATAGCGAGCAGTTCAGTACCGCTAAAGTGGCCTCACAGCTAATGCGAGAATTAGTAAACGAATTTACTAGTCATAACATCAGCATGCCAGACGATGCCAGAGAACGCATTATACTTAGCGATCCTAACCTTGAAGCTGTAACCCCAGAAAAAAGTGAGCCTATAGCGCCAACTAAAAAAGTATCAGAAACACAGACTCAAACTAAGAACTTAGATGACGTAAGTAGCGACACCGATGAAATACGCGAGCAAGCAGATCAATCCCGCGATCCCGAGCAAGGTAAAAATATTATCTAGTTAAAAATCAGGGAGCTAGTTTTATAAGGTCGTATCAGGTTATATCGAGCCTACTTTTATTTTAGACACAAAAAAGCCCGCAGTTTGCACTGCGGGCTTTTTATTGAATGAGTGAGTTAGCCGTATAAGTTAACAGGGAGCCTTAAACACTTACTTATAAATCAATACGTTAAAATTAATTACTCGTCTATATTGTAGTACTTTGGCACAGCTTTTGGCACAATTCCAATGTTATTAAAGCTCAAAGTACCACTCTAATTAGAAGAAAATTAATAACCTACCCAAAGTGTTGCTCTCTATGGCAATTAGGGCATAAAGCAATTGCATTTTCTACAGAATCTTCCCCGCCATTAGATAAGAATATCTTGTGGTGTACTTCTAAATATGGGCTACCATCGCTTTTTCTTTTGAATGGTGCAGTTTCTCCACATAATTCACAGATATCACCAGCTCTTTCAAGAACCTCTGCGACAACATCTGGGTTACGCTCAAACAAAGCCACTGTAGCGTAATATTTTCGAGGAATTTTAGAGGATTTGGCCAAACGTTTTTTACGTTTAGTCGATCCTTCTTCAACACTTTTCTTCACTCGTTCTTTAAATTGCTCATCCCTAGCCTGCTGAGAAAAAGTAAAGCTAGCGTATTTTAACGATTCCATATGTTCAATTAATTTTGGGATATCAAGTGAACTTCTAATAAAGATTTCTGGCCGCAACCACGTTCCATTAGCTAACAATAGTTTAACCCTCACACTACCATCACTTCTAGCTGTAATAATCGTGTATTCACCAGCGTTTTTATCGTTGTACCTATATTCGGCAGGGGTGAAATCAACATAGCCACTATTGTCATGCAAATATGCAATATTTAATCTATTAACAACCTCAAGAAAAAGAATCGACTTACCTGGGTTTTCTTTTAACCAATTAAAAGCTCTCGGCTTACTCTGTATATCATTAGTTCTTTTAGACTGCATAGTCCCCTCTACTTTCCATCGAATATAATAGCTTTAGAAATTTACTCTTTGATTTCTGTTTTCTGATAATGAATAAAATTAAGTACACTTTAGAGTTTAACCTAAATCAAATATAACAAATAAATTAAGCTATTGAAATTTAGAAAAAAACCTTATATATTTCAATGATGCTATTAAGGAGAAAATAATGCTAACAGGCGACGTTTTATTGGTAAAAGGTACTACCAAATTTTCAAAGACTTTATCGAAAGGCCAAAAAGTAATTTATAAGAATAATGTATCAAGCCATGTTGAATTAAGCATAGCTGATGGAACTTTTGTACATTCAACCGATGATGGTGGTGTACACTTGGTTTTTCTTCCAGATGAACTAAAAACATGCGAAGACGGTTGGAGAGTAATTAGGTTAAAAAGTCTAAATGAACAAGAGCGAGAAGAGATAATGAAAGCATCTGTTCATTATCTTAGGCAAGACTATAACAAAGCTTATATGGGTAAAGGAAAACCTGACGCCTCATTTTGCTCTGAACTTATTGCTAAGGTTTATTCAAAAGCCGGGATAACTATCCTAGGGGGAAAAGAGCCGAGTAAAGTGGCACCTGCACATTTTGACGAACAAGCAGATGTTGATGAAGCATGGGAAGATGTAACAGAGGAGTACAAAGTAGGTTTACAAAAAATTAAACAGGATGAATCAACTTATAGATTTGGTTTTAACACAATTCAGCAGGCCATGGCTCGTCGCCATGAACATAGCAAAATGAGAAAAACTATCTTCGAAACAATGAAAATGCTTGCTGATAGTTCTGATGATAAGGGTCTACAAAATATTGTAGATAACTCTCAAAAGTTTCTAAAAGAAAAACGTATCCTTTCTTTCTGGGATGAAACAGATCACCTCCCTATTGATCTTCAACCAGCCAATAAAAAGGATGATTAATATTTAGCATTATCAGGTAGAAGATTATATTTTACTTGTTTTCAATTAAAAAACTATCTACTACCTCAACCAAATTTTTAATGCTCGTAAACTTCTTCGAAACTTTAAACGTTAGTTTTAAATTGTAAGATCAGATAAGAGCTGTTGAGTACAAGTTTTTCGCAAATAAAAACTAGGGATTAAAAAGAAGATCCTGTATAGCTCTCAACTCCTTTCGTGTTGAGCCAATTAGTCTTTCACCAAATTCCCCCTTTTCAGCAAATTCCAAAATACGCCTCAAGTTTCTTTTCTCATTATCTGTTTGCAATGAAGATCTCAAAGCTGTTACACCAAGCTGTTTCAATACATAATAATCAAGCTTCTTTAGTTTCAATTTTAGTTTCTTACAACTGTACCTTCTTACGTTAGGTATCGCATTGAAAGCATCAAAAGCTGATTCTAAATCAATTTTTTTGTTAAATTTCTTTAATTGAACCTCGTACCTTGTAACCGGTTTCTTACTTTTTATCCCCTGCTCACAAAGTTTGTCGTAAACTTGAAACCTTTTTCCTGATTTACCATAAACCTTCGTTTCAACAATACCTTCATCATTTAAATATATTGTTGTGTGTCGAGAGCCACTTAAATTTAAATGACAATTTTTTGCCTTCACTCCTTTTATATCAAGTGCACAGTCAACCCTAAGTAAACTTGAAGTTCGAATGATCTTTTCATAGTCTTTACCGCAAACAGACTTTAGTAATAAAAAGGTACTTCTAATGAGGTTTAAATCAGTTTTTGAAGGGTTAAACGTACACCTTATATAGGATTTATTACTTTTACTTGGTAGGTAGTCAAAACTTGCAAATTCATTTTTATTACTGACACGGCACTTGTATAAACGAGTGTCACCAACTCTTTTTGTTGTATAGAGTTTACTTTTTAAAAGTTCTTTTATAAATTTTTCTCCTAAGCTTTCGTTAATATTAATTGAAAAACTAAACTTATCTAAAAAGGATTTTTTACCAACCTCATAGTCTACTTTAAATAACCTTTTATTCTTCCTTGCGACTTGATTGTTGATGATCAAAGTTATACTTGGATGCTTAAAATTTTTGTGCTTGCTTAACTTTTTATGCTTTGAGTTTGATAAAGCTATTAGATCAATATCTTTAATTTCCTCTTTGCTTTTTTCTATATATTCGCATTCATTTATCCAATTTTCCTCACCAGTACTAAAACTAAAAATATAAATCAGCTTATCTTCACCTTTAATACTCTTAGCAATATGCTTAAAATTGAATACATACTTTTCATGTCCGTTAACTACTATGTTATAGGGGTTAGATGAAATATCACTCATAGAGAGACCTTTGTATTTATTAAGTCTTTCTATTTACAGATATTAATTATCACCATATACGAACTATATAAATGACATTTTTTTCAGGATGTTTGTAGGCTTTTAAACAACTAAGTTTTAAAACTTATAAGGTACTACCCTCTACAAGCACGAAATTAAAAACCTATGCGCCGTTTACAATCGCCTTTCAATTTCTGCTCTTCAAACAAAAACTCTAATACTTCAATCGGTGTCGGCGCTTTATTCAAAAAACGCATTTTTCGTGCTATCACAGTAAAATCACCTGGAGTTATACGATCTAATCCAACCAATTTAGCGGTCTCACTTTTACCTAAGTTTTTTTTGCCTGTTAACTTTAATATCATTCGTGATACTTGTTCGGGTATTAAGTAATCTAGTTCAAGCTTGAAGTCACAACGGCGTAGTAAAGCTTTATCTAAACGCTTTTTAAAGTTGGTGGCGGCAAAGAAAGGAAGTTCAAACATTTCAAGGTTACATAATAGTTGGTTTACTGACTGAACCTCCCAGCTGTTTGTGGCACCCTCACGGCTTGAAAATAAGCTGTCGGCTTCATCGATAAATATAGCCGCACCTTCTTCTGTAGCCCGTATAAATAAGTTCTTTATATTTTGTTCACTCTCCCCCACCCATTTACTCAATATATCTGAAGCCTGAACACTAATTAGCTCAAAACCAGCTTCTTGGCATACATGGTTAACAAATGCTGTTTTGCCAGTACCCGCATGGCCAAATAATAACGTTCTTGCGCCATGATGGTTATTCAGGGCGTTGGTTATATCATTAAGGTTAGAAAACGAGCCCTTTAAGTTAATATTGGTATGGTCAAACTTAAGCTCTGGTTTGTAATGCATTTGGTTTAAGTCAATACCCGATGCAGCCATTACCCCTTCAACATATGAATCTATAAATTCTTGTGCAGCTTCGCTCTCATAACCACATAAACTAGCCCCATGGCTCGCTTTACTTATATTCGCCAAGCTTAGGTGTTTGTTCGAAACCACCTTTTCAATAAAGCTTTGGCTTACCTTTAGCTCATTAAAGTACCCTAGGGCATGTTCTAAACGCTTTTCCTTCGTTAACTGGGGCATTTCAAGTACAAAATCAAAACGCCGTACACAACTTTCAGGGATATCTTCAACATGGTTCGTTATCCATATGGCCGCACCATTAGGTTCTTCAATTAAGCTATGCAAAAACTCTTTTGGTTCACTAGAGCCAAACATATTTACATCGAATATGTCTTCGCATTCATCTATAAGTAATACTCCATCATGGCGGTCCCCCATTAACCTACGCGCCATAGATAAATTATGAGTACGGTAGCTGGTTGAAGTCTTTGTACCTAACTGTCTTTCAACTTGTGCATCAACTTCAGAGCTAGATTTAACTTTCATTAAAACTAGGCCAGCATTACTACATAAAGATTTAGCTAATTCAGATTTCCCCGTACCAACAGCTCCATATATCAATATATTTAAGCCTTTATTATTTGATCCCTTCCAACCACTTAATAAGTGTTTTAGGTGTAATATATCCCTATGGTCAAAAGAGCTTAACTTGTAACTAGCTGGCTCTTCATTTTTTAAAAATAACCCTAATGCATCTTTAGTCTTGTATTGTTGGCTAGTAAATAAATAATGGGCAAGTGATGTAGGGAATAATGGTAGCTCATAGTCAAAAATTCGGTTTTTATATAACCCAATCGATTCAAGTGCTTCTAAACACTCTTCCAGCTCAATCTCCCCAAGCCCAAATAACACACTGAATGCATCTGAATATGAATACGCAGATTTAGTAATAAACTGCTCTATAAACTTAAAAATTGATGGTTTAAGAGTACCAGCAACAATAAACTCAATTAGGAAGTTAGCATTGCTTGGCAATCCAATACTTTTGCTAAAGTAACGGCTATTTTTTGAAAGTAATTTTTGATCAAAGTCTTTGGTTATCTCAACAAATGAGTCGTATAGATCATCCAAATTAATAGGTAAATTTGATCTTTTTGAACCAGATAGCTGCTGTACTTCCCTAGGGCTATATTGCTCAAATGTATCATCATCAAACAAGCCTGACTCTATTAACTTGATACCATAATGGCTATTAAATTGGCTAATTAGCAACTTATCCATAATAACCTCACCCATTCACAGATAAAGTATTAACAGCGCGCTTTAAACTGTCCGCGCCACGTTTATCGTATAGCTGTGTGGTAATTATGCTTTTATGCCCTGCCAACTTACTCACAGTAGAAATATCCACACCATTAGCCAAGAGTGATGAAATATAGGTTCGCCTCATATCATGGGGAGTAAACTTTTCCCCCAAAACATGATTAGTTCTGGCCGTAACAACCCTATATATAGTTTCAGGAGAAACACGACGACCTTGAATAGCTTTATCATTCAAAACCACACAAAATAATGGTCCATCATTGTTACCACGTACCGTTAACCATGAGCTTAAATACTCTAATACCCACACTGGTAAGTACTGTGTTCTAGTACGATTTCCTTTTCCCTTATGGATAACGATTAACTGTTCAGCCATCGAGAAATCACCAAGCTTTAAGGCCGAAACTTCAGATCTTCTTAATCCCGCACCTGCCATTAAAGCCAATAACGCAATATCACGTACGTTAATAATTGAAGGTGGTGTGTAGGGCTGTTTTAATATGCTTTTTAGCTGGGTGGCTGTAAGTGACTTACCTTTTAAGCTCGGCTCAATATGAGGGAGCTTAAGTACATTAAACTTTTCTAGTTCGTGCTGCTCAATTAAATTCATCAAAAAAGCAGTTTTAGCTATGGCTTTAATAACTTGAAAAGTAAGGTGAATGGTTCGAGCTGACTTATTGTTTAGTTTTAAGCTTTGTTTAAGCGTAGAGAGCTGTTCAAAGCTTAACTTGTGAAGTGGTAATGTGACTAGTTTCTCAGTCAATAACAAAGTGTTTTTAACACTTTTTATCAGTGAAATAACAGTCTTTCGTCCTGTAGGCGCTAAGTTATTTAAGTAGCACTCTGTAGGTGTGTAATTAGACATAATAGATACCTCTTATACATAAACGTATAGTCGGTATACATGACTAACTACTTAAAACCAGAGCTCTTTTTGACTGTTTATTACTAGTTAAAATCGTAGTTTCAATATCAAGCAGGTATCAATAAGTAACACCTCAAGCTTACAACCACTTTTTCTAGGCAGATATTCATTGATAGTTGAAAATATCAAATTCCACAAAATATCAGTGTTCAAACTCAGTTGAAAGTGTCAACTGATGATCTTCATCAAAAAATAACTCTATTGTTAAACAAGACCTTGAATTTCTATAATCGATGCAATCATCATCTTCTTCTGGATCAACAGATGCCACTCTCATGAGACCCAAATTGTGCAAAGTATTTAAATTATCTGAAACCGTATCTTCGGATATATCAAATATACTGATAAACGGTAAAATGTCCTGTAAGAATCCACAATATGTATCAAATATAAACTTAATTTTTCCACCTCCCTTTAAGTTACCAAAATCCTCTTCCTTGAGCTGAAAAATAAAATACAGAGCTATTTGATAAGCTAATAACGTTATCTTTTTATCGCTGATGTAAAAGTTTAGAAACTTTATTATAGGCAATAAATAGTTATCAAAAATTAAAGTCCGATTTTGATTACTCCCTAAGAATTTTTTATTTTTCCACTCCATAAATCTTTCTTCGCCACATGCATATTCTAGCTCATCCTTAAGCTGTACCGTTGGACGCCAATCGAGTAGGTTCTCGATATCTAAATATAAAACTAATACGCTACGCCTTTGTAACTCATAAAACTTCATCTCTTCTTTAGTTAGCTTATTTGACGTGGACATAATTAAGCCCGCTTTTTCTAGAGCGTTAAGAGCGGTTTTAATTGATGACCTATTATTTTTGTTAGCAAAGAAAGAATATTCAGCTAACTCTTCTGAAAGTTGATCTAAGGAATCAAATACAAGGTGTATCCGACCTTTTGTAGAAAGACTATCTTTAGTTTGTATAAAAATGAAAAATAAAAAAATCTGATAAGCGAGTAAGCTTTTTACCCCCATTAGGGAAAGCCTTATATTTGCATTATTTATCAATATTTCCCTGACATCCCTTTTATCTGCAACCTCTTGTTTTACTTTCATAATTAAGAATTCCCTTGTATTAATTAGCGTTCGGAGTTTCAGGTAATAAATGAAAGTAAACACTAAAATCAACATTATTGAAACTCGTCCATCACGGATAACTGTCAATTTTAATATATTTATGAGGTATTACTATGAAACTAAAAAATAAACCAAGTAAGAAGTACGCAAAAGAGCTAGAGTCAAAAATAATCAAAAGCTCAACTATCCTACAAAAGCCCATCTATCGATTTGTTAAAGACCAGCTTTATATAAAGCTTGGTTACAAGTCGTTAAAGGATTGGGCACAAGCTAAGAGAGATGTGATAGGTGTTAGTTACGATACATTAAATAATTGTAATCATGCTGCAAGAATAACAGCTCAGATTTTTAGCGAGTCTGAGATAGGTATGTTTACTCCACATTCATTAAAACCTTTGTATCAATTAAACGACAAAGAACTAAAAAAGTTTAAACATTCGTTGGTTGAAAAATTTGGAACGAAAGACCCAGAAAAGCTTAAAGCTGAATTGAGTTTCAGTTCCGTTAAAGAGCTCCTCAATAGCATTAACTTTAAAGACGAAGACTCTACCAACAAAAATGAACTTGAGAAGTCATCAGAACAATCTAAAAATGAAGCTGAAATAGAGGAAATAATTAAGATATTGAGGGATGAAGATTCAAGATCCCTGGTAAAGCAGATTAGCAATGCATTAACAAAACAGCTTAGTAATAAACGAATCAAACGACTATGTAAAAAGCTCAATAAGCATGTCAACATTCACGATGTTAACGACGATATTGCTGAGTTAGCTAAGACACTTAGTATCAGTTGAAAGGATTTTTACAGTTGAAGAATCAGGAAAAGCTAATATAACACCTCGCTTGTACACACTATCTATAAATCAGCCCAACTAACGTTAATATGTATTAACGTTAGATGAATATGGTATATTTGAAAATATCGCGCTAAAAATATAAGGATTTTAAATTGCGTTCTGATATTTACATAAATGAAGTAGTCTCTAAGTGTGAAGTCTTAGTAAAAAGTGGCTTATGGGACGATCATGAAAAATTAAGAGTTCGTGGTTGGCTCAACAATTTTGATGAAGTAGACAAATACATAGCAGCAAAATTATTAGACCGCTTTATATATTACTCTAATAAGCATACTGATGCCTTGTTAAAGGCAGCATACAACTCAATTGGCGCAGACCAAGATAAAAGTTTATGCAATATGTTAGACGATGTAATTTTCACACCAGTAACAGGAGAAGAACCAAATCCGACTGACTCTGGGCATCTCATTTGTAGAAAAGTTAGGCAACTTTTTAATATTCCGGAAGCGCAAATAGTCGATCAACCCACTGCTCTAGCATTTGCCAAGCAAGGCAAAACCATTATATTTCTCGATGACTTCGTTGGCTCTGGACAGCAGTTTGAAAAAACTTGGATTAGAGAAATAGATGGGGATTCATTTAAAAAGCTTAACAGTCATATAAACTTTAATGCCATTTATTTAACAATTTTGTCCACTGAAATAGGTAAAAAGCACATCGAGTCAGTCGCACCTCAAGTAAAGCTCTTAATGGCCCACGTAATAACTGATAATTATAAAGTACAAAATATTAATTTTGGCGACATAACGCAAAACCAAATAAGTGCTTTCTTAATGAAGTATGCACCTAGGTTAACTCCCCGAGAGCAGTATATGCAAAACCTAAACTCAAAAATGTACGGATTTACACTAAAAGGCTTACTTTTTAGTTTTGAGCATTCAGTTCCTGACGCCACATTACCTATTTTCTGGTCTCCAGGTAATGATGGGTGGATCCCTTTAATTGAAAGGAGTTAATAATGAATAAAAATGAAAATATACTCACGACCATTTTTAATGAAAATAGAGCTGAGTGGATGCAAGACTTTGAAGATCTATTTGTAGCTCCGGCATATATTGAAAAACTAGAAAGCATTAGACCAGCAATCCTCATTGGTGGTCGAGGTACAGGAAAAACCACATCTTTACACTCATTGAGTTATGATGCAACTTTAGAAAGACTTGAAAAACAAGGTCTTAATTTTGGAGACCAAGAATATTTAGGTGTTCTGGTCCGAATGAATAAAAATAGAGTAAAGGCATTCCAAGGTAGCCACTTTTCTAGGGAACAATGGGATAAACTTTTCGGGCATTATTTTAATTTGTTGGTTTGCAAAGAACTCGTATTGCTTACAGAATGGCTACAAAATAAAACAGGTAAAACTCTGTCCTTAGAAGCTTTAAGTCTAATAGCTACAGACTTGGCCCTTCCAAATAAAAAGATTACAAGCCTTAGAGCTCTTCTTTCTGGAATAAAGATTGCGATTTCTGAATTACAAGTATACGTAAATAATGGCGATGAGGAATCTAAGGTTAGAACATCAATTCCTGAGTCTCCATTAAGAGTTTTTGTTGAAAGCTTACTTGATGAAAATTTAATAGGTCAAAGAGTTATTTTTTGTTGCGTAGATGAGTACGAGAACTTAAGTAAAGAGCAACAAGCTATTGTTAATACCTACCTAAAGCACTCAGAGAGACCTTTATCATTTAAAATTGGCGTACGAAAAAAAGGTTTAAAAACAAGAAGCACTATTGATGACAATGACCCAATAAGAGTTCCTGATGATTGCTTAGAGATCGAAATTGTAGATGAGGGGTTTGACTTCTTTGCAACCGCTGTTGCAGAAAAAAGACTTAGCTTACTAAAAAGCAAAGGCTTAAATATAACAACCAACTTACAAAAGTTTTTGCCAGACCTCCCTATAGAAGAAGAGGCTGTTCTATTAGGTGCAGAAAAGAAAAGTGCCGAAGTTTTAAATAGCTTAAAAGAACCAGATAGTAAAGCTTTCGAGTTCATCAAAGATAAAACACCTTTCGAAATTTCTTTTTTAGGTTATTGGGCTAGAAAAAATCAGTCTTCAAGTATCAACGACCACTTTAAAGACTGGCTTTCAAATCAAAAGAAATGGGAAACAAGAATTGAAAACCATGGATACGCGAGTCTATTTTGGATATCCAAAGGTAACAAAGGTCAAAGAATTAAAAAGTTTTACTGTGGTAAAAGAACTTTACTTAGCTTGGCTGCTGGCAATATTAGATATTTCATAGAGCTCATTGATAACTCTATTAAGCATGAATATACGGATAACCATTACAAAGAGTCTAAAGAGTTTTATATATCGCCTCAAAGTCAAACAAAGGCAACCACAGATGTTGCCAAACGTAGACTTTCTCAACTTGAAGGTCTTACAGATAATGGAGTTGCCTTAAAAAGGCTAGTTTTAGCGATAGGTAAAGTTTTCTTTGAATTTGCTCGAAATCCTGAACATAAAGCACCAGAAATAAACTCATTTGTTTTAGATGGCAATAATGAAGATAAAGCAAAGATAATAAAGCTTTTAGAAGAAGGGATTGGTCACTTAGCATTTGAAGCAGAGCCATCTACAAAAGCAACTACTCCTGATGAAATGAGAGAAAGTGAGTACAGACTTCATAGAATCTTTACTGGCTTTTTTGAAATATCACACAGAAAGAAAAGACGTACTAATTTTGATGCAAAGCTTCTATTGGAAGTTCTTGAAGATTCACCTAAAAAGGCAATTTCCCAACTTATAAACGCACAACCCAAAAGCACAAGTGATAAAAAAAATAAACAGATACAACAAAGTTTAATTGATGAACTTCCTGAACAGTTAGCTTTTTTCTCATCATTCTATGAGGGAGAAGCTTAATGCATCATACTATTATAAAGCCAAATGTACATACAACTAGAGTTAGCGACTTTGAACTCTCATCTTTGCATGACGGCGAAGTAGCTATAATTTCGTCAGACTCTTTTGAAAATAGAGGTGACCTTGATGCATGGAACGAAATTAAGGGCTCTCATAAAGAGCAGGCAATTATTATTACTCCGAAAAGCCATGATCAAGTAATATTTAGTGTAAAAGGTGGCGCACCCAAAGAATTATCCTTAAGGAATGATAGAGAACTTGCAAATGTATTAAATGATTCTAAATACTTAATTGATATAACAAGTTTTCGACACAACGTTTGGGCTCCAATTATCAAAAATTTATTAGAAAGAGGTATCCAGACACGAGCATTATATATAGAGCCAGACTCGTATAAGCCACATCCAAATCCATCCTCTGAAACTACATTTGATTTAACAAATAGTTTTGAAGGGATGCTACCACTTCCAGGATTCAGTAATTTAAATGGTCCAGATGATGAGAACAAATGCATTGCTGTTGCCCTGTTAGGGTTTGAAGGAAGTAGGCCGCAAAGACTGATTATGTCAATTGATCCCGAACCTAAAGTTTTTTCAGTGATAGGAATTCCTGGTTTTAAATTAAACTACCCTTCATATACAGTTACTTCAAATAGTACCTTTCTGAATGAATATGGGTATAATGGAAAGGTCTTGCATGCAAGGGCTAGCTGTCCTTTCGAACTTTACAACTTGCTTCTTAAAATAAAGCAAGACTACCCTGAGCATTACTTATATATAGCTCCAGTTGGAACTAAACCTCATGCTCTAGGCGCTATCATGTTTAATGTAGACCACGGTGAGACAACTGAGATTATTTATGATAACCCTTCCGTTAAAAAAGGTAGGACTGAGGGGCGTGCAAACATACATATTTATAATCTTTGGGAAAGATGAGTGGATTTACTTGATAGGTATTATACCCCTACACAAACTGCGGAAAGTTTTATTAAGTTAGCGGGCTTTTCAGATGTAAGCTCTGTTTTAGACCCTACATGCGGAAAAGGAAATCTACTTTTAGCTGCCCACAAACTTTATAAAAACGTGGAACTTATTGGGTTTGATATTGATCTAGAAGCAATTGAATTCTTAAGAGAAAAATTTAAAAGTTGGCAGTTATTTCATGCCGATATTTTATGTGATTCGAGTATAAGTAAAGCATTACTCGAATCACAAATACCCAATTCAGATCTGTTGCTATTAAATCCTCCTTTCAGCCATTTTAATAGAAAATCTGTTAGTTGTGATTTTAAAGGTGCTACATTTAAATGTAGTATTGCAATGTCTTATTTATTACGTTGCATTGAAAAATTCAAACCAAAACAAGGTGCTATTGTAATTATACCAGAGTCGGTAATGCACTCTCATACTGATACCTTTGCCAGAAAGGCTTTACAGCAATACTTTTCATTGAATATCATATCTTCTTTAGAAAAAAAGACTTTTAAAGGAGCAAGGGTTCACAGCCTTGTAATTTCAATAAAACCACACAGAGAGAGAGTAACTTCATTGCCTACTTCAGGCCTAAGCTATTCAAAACTTAAAATCTCACTTACTCGGGGCAATTTACCTGTATATAAGCTAAAAACTGTGTCACCCGAACAAGATAACGCTATAAGATTTTTACATTCAACAGATCTTAAAAACCTTTACCAAACGGATGAACAAAAATTCACTATAAAGAAAAAAACAGGGGCTATTAGTGACATCTCATTATTGATACCTAGAGTCGGTTTACCTAAAGTTCAAAATATACCTATCACTCAAAAAGATACCTGCTATCAATTATCTGATTGTTTAATAGCAATTAGTGCTGACTCAAGAACTTTAGCTATAGTTAAAGAAAGGCTATTAAAGCATTGGGAAGATTTCTTTGAGCTTTATAAAGGTACTGGTGCAAGATATATTACACTTGACCGATTAAGCATATTTTTAAAAAAAATATCAATAGAAATCATAAACTAATGCAACAATGATTGCTTTAATTATATTCAGCTGAATTCACTACTTCAGCTAACCTTTTCAAATTAGCTCCACCATGTGTGTACGTATCAGTTATCCCACCTTTTGAAAGTTCATGACCAACTATTTGCTGAATCAGTGAAAGATCAAACGAATGATTATTACGTATATTACTTATGAAAGTATGTCTGAAGCTGTGATAACTACGTAGTTCATCTAATTCATTCACACTTGGTATTTCAAGCTCTACAACCAAACGACCAAACCAACTAGTGATACTCTCAGCTGAAGTTATTTCATATAAAATACGTTCCTCTGCTTGTTCTACATACTCTAAAAAACCAAGCTCGATTAAGCGTTTATGGATAGGAATTTTACGTTTAGCGTTATTAGTTTTAAGGTGTTGGGATTCATGCTCATCAGTTACTAATATGTAGTTAATACCATCTTCAATACGAATATCAGGCTTTCTTAACTGATATATCTCTGTACGTCTTGCGCCTGTGTACATGGCTAATAAAAGTGACCACTTTTGCCACGCATGTTTTGTCTGCATTGCGAATGCTTCAAACTTATTAAGTTCATCGCTATTAAAAACACCACGTATACGCTGCTTAAAGTCTCGTTTTATAGTACATGGTGAATGCTGAATATATTCAACAGTATCTCTCTTAGCATAGGAAAATATCCCCTGTAACCACTTGTAATAGCCTTGAACTGTTTTAGGTGTAACTAAGTCTTCTTCTGGCACATCGAAGTCTAGGCACTCTTGCAGGCTCATTTTACTGTATGGTGCACGATTCTTTTTAGGTAGCTGATAACAACGGTCAATAAAGCGACCTATGTCACTCGCTTTGTAACTTTCAATTGGTTTATCTTCACTCAGTAAACACCATGCTTCGTAGTGACGAGCATATTCTTTTAAAATCCTATCGTTTAGACCTGCCTTTACTTTGAAATCTAAAAACTCAGCATACACTTTTGAAAACAGTGGGCCTTGAGTTTGTTGTTTTTCTTCTCTTGGCTGACTTTCAGCTATGGTGTGTGAGCTTTTATTAAACATTGAATCTAATAAATGTTTTTGCTCTGAGTCTTTAGTTAAGCAAGAAGCTAAGTATTTGGCCTGCAAATTTCTTGATGTTTCTAGCATACTTTTAAATGCTGAATACTCTAAAGAGCTATGCTCGAACTCTACATCGTGTTTGTTTAGGGTTTCTATTGCATCAATGTTATCAGCGTAAAAGTTGTCGTCTTCATCTAAGTCATCAAATAAGTCTTCATCTGTTTCAACTTCAGAACTATTAAACATACCAGCGAGTAAAAACGTATCTAATTGACGTGCAAGCTGACGAACACTTTTTTCAATTTGTTTGTTAGCTACAATATCGGCATTACTTAAACCACTATTTTTAAGTGCCATGTACTTGCTGACCAAAACATAAATATTGAGCACTTCATAATCATTGTTTTTTAAAGCTTCAACCAATAACTCACCCGTTTCACCATCTGCAATAGAAAGCATAATGTTTGCTGCGGTTCTTAAATGTGTAGGTGAGTGATTGTTTAACGGCTTAGCTTTGATGCCGTGAACAGAGTGAGCAGTTGAAGCATAACGTTGTTCTTCTTTTGCTATTATTTTTTTGCTTAGCTCATGGGTAAGTTTTTGCTTCATATGAATTAAGATACGTTTTGCTTGAGTAATTAAAGTTTCAGTATCTATATTGTGTCGATCACTCGCAAGTATTTTTAATTTATCTAATTCGGGTTTGATTAAATCAAGAAAGTTTAAAGCATGATGAAGGTGTTTAGTTTTAAGTGAAATGCGTATATCGGAGCCGATAAATTTACGAGGGAAAACATAACGAAAATAGTAACGATCTTTTCGTAGTATGAGGTGTTCGGGAAGTTTGATATGTCTCATTAAGTTACCTATGTGTAAGTAACGTATTGAGTTTATTTGGCACACTATTTGGCACACTTTTAAAATTTTGTGCCATGAGATTAGTGGTTCAAGCGTAAGCACCTAATAAATCAGATGCTTACGCTTGAGTTTGAGTCAGCCTATAAGCCGGGTTCTGTCCTTTCCGAAGAAAGTGATAATCATTCGTCTAGGCCATAAATCGCTCTATGGCTCAAGCAACCTACCCGGTTCCAACGTGGGCCACGCCATAAGGAACCCTATTTGGTCTTGCTCCGAGTGGAGTTTACCTTGCAACCGACTATTACTAGCGGCCCGGTGCGCTCTTACCGCACCCTTTCACCCTTACCAATCCGAAGATTGGCGGTCTTCTCTCTGCTGCACTTGTCGTGGGCTCGCGCCCCCCAGCCGTTAACTGGCACTCTGCCCTATGGAGCCCGGACTTTCCTCCCCCTGATCATTTTCGTCACAGGCAGCGATTATCTTGGCTAACTCGGCGCGGATTATACCTGAGGATAATGCCAAGCGCAGTAAAGATTTACCCTTTTTCGTCAATTATTGTTTTATACAGCGCATTTTTTTTCATACCAAAGTAATCGGCTACAATACCGCAGGCTTTTTTCATTGGCATTTCGCTTTCAAGCAGCGCTAGCATTTTACGTGCTTCAGGCGGTACGTCGTCTATTAGCTTAGGTTTACCCGGCAACATGAGTACTATTTCGCCGCGCTGCTTGGTAGGATCGTTAGTTAAAAATGCTTTTAACTCACTCACACTGCCATTAAAAAATGTTTCAAAGGTTTTAGTCAGCTCTTTAGCAAACACCACTTGCTGATCATCGCCAAGTGCCTCGGCTAAGTCATCAAGGCTTGCCATAATACGATGGGTACTTTCATACATTATGCTAGTAATGCCAGAATTAACTGCATCAATAAAAAATTCTTGGCGTGCTTTACTTTTTGCTGGTGTAAAACCAACAAATTGAAAGCGATCAGTTGGTAAGCCAGAACAGCATACAGCGGTTATTGCAGCGCATGCTCCAGGAATGGGTGTAACATGTGCGCCTTGCTCGCGGCATAAATTAACCACCGCATAGCCAGGATCGCTGATCAAAGGTGTGCCTGCGTCTGATACTAAGGCTATATTTAAGCCTTGATTGAGCTGATCGATAATTTGTTGTGCTTTTTGCTTTTCGTTATGATCGTGTAAAGCAAAGGTTTTAGCCTTGATACCAAAGTGGCTAAGTAGCTTGCCAGTATGGCGTGTGTCTTCAGCAGCGATTAAGTCAACTTGCGATAATGTCGCGATTGCACGCTGACTTAAGTCGTCATAATTGCCAATTGGGGTGGCTACAATGTAAAGAGTGCCAATTTTCTGTGAATTCTCCTCATTTAACATTGAGGTCTCCTGCGTCAGTCAGTAATATAAGCAAATCGCGTTAACGTATTGGGAAATCATTGTGCGACTTAAACTAGTTAGTCTATTAATTATATTGTCAGGGTTATCGGCGTGTAGCACAACCGAAAAACCAACTAAAAACAGTGATAACTTCAGTAACAGTGCCAATGCACTAAAAAACCAAGCTAATAGTGCGTTATCTATCTATCAATTGGCGCAAAACCGCCAAGGTGCCGATAAAATACAGCTACTTTATAGTGCCCGCGATGCTGCAGTGAATGAGCAAAGTTGGTCGTTATTAGAAAAGGTATGCGGTGAGTTAGAATTAACCCCAAGTGTTGATCAGATTCAAAATCGTCTTTATATTGCGTTTGCGCAAAAGCAGCAAAATAAAAACGCTCAAGCGTTAGTTATTTTGCAGTCTTTAGATGGTCAACTTAAACAGCCTGAACATTTTGCCTGGCATCAATTTTTAACCGCCAGTGTGTATGCATCGCAAGACTTTGCGAAACGCGCAGCCCCTTACTTTTTTGCAGCGTCTGAGTCTGCTACTAAAAACAATATTGATATTGCACAGCTAAACCAAAACTTATGGGATAACTTAAAAAAGCTTTCCTCTTATACACTTGAACGCTTTAACAGAGGGTCGGTTATTCAACAAGGTTGGGTTAACCTTGCTTTGTACCATCAAGTTTATGCTGGCAGTGCCGTTGAACTTGACCAAGCTATTAATAATTGGTTGAGACGCTACCCCGGGCACCCTGCTAAAGTAGTTTTACCTAAACAAGATGAGTTAGTGAATGACTTAACGCCTGTAATAATAGAGCGTTTAGTTGTACTACTGCCGCAATCTGGTGCTAATGAACGCTTAGGTGATGCACTTAAAGCCGGCGTGCTCGCAGCACTTGATCAGCAAAGCATTAATGAAACCATTTTTATTGATGAAAACAGTGATGTTGATGAAATTACGGCTAAAATAGCGCAAATAAAACCCGACTTTGTTGTTGGTCCACTGTTAAAAGCGAATATAGATAAACTTGCAAATGCGCAAGTGCTTATAGACATACCTACTATGCATTTAAATACCTTTGATGGTGAGCGGCTTTCGTTACAGCACTACTTTTTTGCCCTTAACCCCGAGCATGAAATACAACAAGCATTAGAGCACTTTTTAGCTCAGGGCTACCAAAAGCCTATGTTACTTGCGCCTAATAATGCAAACGGGCAGCGTTTGGTTGATTACTTTAACCTGCAGTGGCAACGCTATAGCGAAACCAAACCACAAATTGGCTTTTATAACAGTAATCAAGACATGCCTGATACGATTACCAGCTTACTTGAGGTTGATAAAAGTAAAGAGCGGATCAAAACCGTTAAAACTTTATTTAAGCAAGAAGTCGAAAACGAAACACGCTCGCGCAGCGATATAGACGCTATTTATATCTTAGGCGATGCAATAGAAACCCGTTTAATAAAGCCGTATTTAGACGTTAATGTAAGTACATTTGCTGATAGGATCCCGCTTTATGCTAGTTCTAAAAGCCATAGTAGCCAAATTGATCGTACCGATAAAGGCGACTTAGATGGCTTATACTTTACCGAACTTCCTTGGATGTTAAAGTCGCAAATTAAACAGCATAATCTTCGCCAGCAATACGAAACATTGTGGCCAGAGCACGCCGATATAAGTCAGCGTTTATTTGCTATGGCCTACGATGCAGTAACTATATTACATGACATTAAACAACTAAGTCTTTCCCCTGGGAATCAGTTTAGCGGTTTAAGTGGTAAGCTCTCGGTTAATACCAGCGGGCATATTGAACGCACATTAGACTGGGCACAATATACCAATCGTCGGATTAAGGCTGTGCAACTAAAAACACAACGCCCTGTACCATTATTTATGCAATCAGCCAGTGACTTATACATTACCGAATAACTAAGGGGGCGACATGTCTTGGTTTAAACAGCTGTGGCAAAACAGTCGTGAAAAAGGCCAGTATTATGAGCTCCAGGCACAAAAGTATTTAGTTTCTCAAGGGTTAACAGCAATTGAGCGTAACTATTACTGCCCCTTTGGCGAACTTGATGTAATTATGAAAGACGGTAACACTTTGGTTTTTGTGGAAGTTAAGTTTCGTAAAAACCACGCTCGCGGCGGCGCTAATTACGCATTAAGTATACAAAAACAAGCACGCTTAAAACGCAGTATTTATCATTACTTAGCCGCTAAAAACCTAACAAATCAGCCGTTAAGAATCGATTATGTAGCAATCACTGGAGAGCCGTCTATGCATATTAACTGGCTCAAAAACGTATTTTAAAAACAAAGAACTAGGTATAAATTGTTGGTATTCTATGCAAGACACAATTAAAGAAATTTTTACAGAAAGCATTCAGGTACAAATAGCAGCGGGTGAGGTATTACCCAGTGCATTAGAGTCAGCCGCTTTTACCATTGCTCAAAGCCTGATCAACGGCAATAAGCTTATTTGTTGCGGTACAGCTAACTGCCATATGCTTGCTCAACACATGGCAGGTGTTTTAGTTAATCATTATGAAACCGAGCGCCCTTGCCTGCCAGCTATTGCTTTATCGCAAGAGAGTATTAACTTAGGGCAAAGTACTCAGGTTGACGATTACGACACGTTTGCTCGTCAAGTACGTGCCTTTGCTCAACAAGGTGACTTACTGCTGGCACTGGCTATTAATGGTAATGAAAAACAAATTATTTCAGCGGTAGAGGCGGCACTAACTAAGGATATGAAGGTCATAGTTATGGTTGGTGATGACGGCGGTGAGCTAGTTGGTTTACTTGGCCCTAATGATGTTGAGATTAGAACGCCTTCTAAACGCCCAAGCCGTATTATTGAGTCGCATTTAGTTAACTTACATTGTTTAAGTGAACTGGTTGATTTAACGCTTTTCCCGCAGGATGAAAATTATGTTTAAACGCTCCCTTATTATTTTAGGCACGGTTGTATTACTGCAAGGGTGTGCAGCCGCAGTGGTTGCTGGTACTGCTAGTGCAATAACAGCTGCAAACGATCGTCGCACAATTGGCTCTCAGATCGATGACAGCAATATTGAAATAAAAGCTAGCATTGCAATTAGTGAAGTAGATCGCTTGCATAAATTTGCTCATATTAGCGCTGTAAGCGTTAATGGCATTGTTTTATTAGTTGGCCAAGTTGCCAATGAAGAAATGAAAAACGAAGCTAATAGAGCCATTGAGAGTGTTGCTGGCATTCGAAAAATACATAACCAAATTCGTATTGGTTCAAATATTGGGGTGACTACCCAAACTCATGACTCTTGGTTAACCTCAAAAGTAAAAGCACAGCTATTAACCGCTAAAAATATTAGTAGTAATAATATTAAAGTAGTGACTGAAAATGCCGAAGTATTTTTGATGGGTTTAGTTTCTGACGCAGAAGCAGAGCAAGCAGTAAATATTGCGCGTAATGTATCGGGTGTTGAGCGCGTAATTAAAGTATTTGAATATTTGTAAAGATAGCTGGTTCGATGAATATAAAAGCCTTGTAGTTAACACTGCAAGGTTTTTTATACCGGTGGGAAAACCCGCCGTTACAACAATCAACCTTAACCCACTTCTCGCAGCCCACTCCCGCAAACTTTAAGGCATAAAGCCTTAAGCTAAACTTTGTGCTTGGCTTAATCTCTACCTAATACCTAATACCTAAAACCTTTTACTTTTATACAGACATAAAAAAACCGCTTATTAGCGGTTTTTCTTTTATCATTAACAGATTATAAAATATATTATTTTATAACACGTAAATGCGAACCTTTTTTCTTTTCAGGCTTTTCTGGTGGTGTTTCGTCAACATAATTTGCTGATGAATCAACACTTTCAAAATCTGGAGCAAAATCGTCTTCGTCCTCTAAAAACTCATCTGCTGTAAAGACCGTACCCTCGCCATTTTCACGCGCGTATATTGCAAGTACAGCCCTTAAAGGCACATACACTTGCATTGGCTGACCACCAAACCGCGCGCTAAAGCTAAGCTGCTCATTATCTAACGAAAACTGCGTTACCGCTGAAGGACTTATGTTTAATACAATTTGTCCGTCTTGCACAAACTGTGTTGGCACTTGTACTGCAGGGTAATCAGCGTCAACCACTAAATGTGGCGTGCATTCGTTATCAACAATCCAATCAAAAAAAGCGCGTAATAAATAAGGACGATTAGGCGTCATTATAAACGGATCTCACGCTCAGTTTCAGTTAAAGAAGCTTGGAATGATTCACGCTCAAATAAGCGGATCATATACTCTTTAAGCTCTTTAGAACCTGCACCGTTAAGCTCAATACCAAATTCAGGTAAACGCCATAATAGTGGAGCAAGGTAACAATCTACTAAGCTAAACTCTTCACTCATAAAGTAAGGTGCTTCGCTAAAGATTGCTGCAACCGCAAGCAATGCTTCTGTTAGCTCTTTACGAGCTTGAGCAGCATCTGGTGCGTTGTTAGTGATTTTGTCAGCTAGGCTGTACCAATCAGTATCAATACGGTGCATCATTAAACGGCTACGGCCACGCATTACCGGGTAAACAGGCATTAGTGGAGGATGAGGGAAACGTTCATCAAGGTATTCCATGATGATATTTGCCTGATATAAACCAAGCTCACGGTCAATCAGTGTTGGCACTGTACCGTAAGGGTTAATTTCGTGAAGTGCCTCTGGCAGGTTATCTTTTTCAGCCAAATGAATATCTACACTTACACCTTTTTCAGCAAGTACAATGCGTACTTGGTGGCTATACATACAGTTAGCACCAGAAAAAAGGGTCATTACAGGGCGCTTATTGGCAGCTACGGCCATGCCTACCTCCATTAAATAACTAAAACAGCAATAGGGGCTTAAGCCCCTATTGCAAAATTACCTTTAAACATGTTCAAACTTAATGAACATCTCTCCAGTATTCTTTCTTAAGCATAAATGCCAAGATAAATAGGATGAATAAAAATCCAATTACCTTAATACCTATTGCTTCTGACTCAAGACGTGAAGGTTCACCCACGTACTCAAGGAAGTTGGTTAAATCGCGAGCAGCTTGGTCGTATTCATCTACACTTAATTCACCTGAGCCATCAGTTTCAGTAGCAATAATTCTGGTCACAGTATGACCATTCACTTCTACTTCTTCTGTAATAGCTGTTGGTAAGCCTTGTAGTTCTTGCAGAACATGCGGCATACCTACAGATGGAAACAATGTATTGTTTACGCCAAATGGACGTGACTCATCTTTGTAGAACGATTTTAAATACGTATATATCCAATCAGAACCACGAACACGTGCAACGTTAGTTAAATCTGGTGGCGCAGCACCAAACCACTTTTCAGCATCTTCTTTCGCCATCGCATTGGTAATATGGCTACCTACTTTTGAACCGTCAAAAATTAACTGTTCTGCGCCAATTTCCGTTGGAATACCGATATCACGAAAAGTACGTTCATAACGCTGGTATTGCATTTGATGACAAGCAACACAATAGTTCATGAACAATTTAGCACCGCGTTGCAACGAAGGCTGATCTGTTAGGTCATTACCAGCATCTAATAATGCCACTGAAGGACCTGCAGCCATTGCCGGCAACACATTAATTGATAAAGCAAATAAACCAATAAGTAGCTTTTTCATCATTTCAGTAACCTCTCAGGCAATGGCTTAGTTTTTTCATTCTTACTGTATACAAATAACAGTACGAAGAACATAAAGTAAGTCACAGTACATATCTGCGAAACAATTGTTTTCATGTCAGTTTGTGGTGTTGCACCAACCCAACCTAAAAGAACAAAAGTAACAACAAAGCCTGCAATGTTCCATTTGTGGAAACCACAACGGTAACGAACTGAGCGAACTGAACCACGATCTATCCAAGGTAATAACGCAAGCACTACAATAGATGCACCCATTGCTGCAACACCCATTAACTTATCAGGGATCGCACGTAAGATTGCATAAAATGGCGTAAAGTACCAAACTGGAAAAATATGCTCTGGTGTTTTCAGCGGGTTAGCCGCTTCAAAGTTTGGCGCTTCTAAAAAGAAACCACCCATGGCTGGCATAAAGAACACCACCCAACAGAACAATATTAAGAAACCAACCACACCCACAATATCTTTTACTGTGTAATAAGGGTGGAACGGGATCGCATCAAGAATATCTTTTTTATCAGTATAATATTCATGGAACTTAAACTTAGGTTTATCTTCTTCAGCTACCGTACCTTTTTTACGCTTGTTATCTACGCCTTCAGGGTTATTTGACCCTACTTCATGTAGTGCAACTATGTGTAAAAATACTAAAATCACGATAACTAATGGTAAAGCAATAACATGCAATGCAAAGAAGCGGTTAAGCGTTGCACCCGATATTACGTAATCACCACGGATCCAAAGTGTTAAATCATCACCTATAACCGGAATTGCTCCAAATAGTGAAATGATTACCTGTGCACCCCAAAATGACATTTGCCCCCATGGTAATAAGTACCCCATGAATGCTTCGGCCATTAGCGCTAAGAAAATAAACATACCAAATACCCACAGTAATTCCCGTGGTTTTTGATAAGAGCCGTAGATCATGCCACGGAACATATGTAAATATACAACGATGAAAAACGCTGATGCACCGGTTGAGTGTAAATAACGTAATAACCAGCCATAATCAACATCACGCATGATGTATTCAACTGATGCAAACGCCCCCTCAGCAGAAGGTACATAGTTCATAGTTAACCAAATTCCTGTAAGAATTTGGTTAACTAGTACTAACATAGCTAGTGAGCCAAAGAAGTACCAAAAGTTAAAGTTTTTAGGTGCTGGGTACTGTGCAATATGCATGTTCCAGACACGTGTCAATGGTATACGGTCGTCTAGCCAACCAATAATCTTACCAAACATTAGGCCACTCCTTGTTCTTCGCCCACTAATATAGTGGTTTCATCAAGAAAAGTGTATGGTGGTATTTCTAGGTTTAATGGTGCAGGTACCGATTGGAATACACGGCCAGCCATATCAAACTTAGAACCATGACATGGACAGTAAAAACCGTCGTCAGTCCCTTCCACTTTTTCACCAAAGCCACCTTGTAAAAAGCTAGGTGAACATCCTAAATGAGTACAAATACCTACAGCCAAAAATATTTCTGGACGCAATGAACGGTAATCATTTGTTGATGATTCTAATTGTTGTGGCTCTTGCGAATGCGGGTCACGAAGTTGATCTTCATGTCCTTTCATTTGCTCAAGCATTTTTGGGGTCCGTGATACAACCCATACAGGTTTACCACGCCACTCGACACGTATTAATTGTCCTGGCTCAAGTTTGCTTATGTCTACTTCTACAGGCGCACCCGCAGATTTAGCTCGCTCACTTGGATTCCAAGACGCAATAAAAGGAACAGCAGCCCCAGCCGCACCAACACCACCAACAACAGAGGTAGCTATGGTTAAAAAGCGACGTCGGCCATTGTCTACAGGCGCATTGCTCATCCACTTATCTCCACTATGATTCTCAACACTTGCTATATTGAGAACATCAGTTACAGCAGGTTAATTTTTTTGAATTATAAAATAGAAACGATCATATTTAAATCCTTGTTTAAAACAAGGTTACTCACAGCCCCATGCTCGAATAATCCTGACTTGCTCAAAAAATAGATTAAGTTAGCTCGAGTATGAAGCCGAATGACTATCATATCGCTTCTGTAAAAATAATATACTGACTCAGGTCAACCTCACCAAAACAAGCAGTAACAACTGCATTTGCTAGGGCTAAACCTGCTCACATTATTTGCCAGCCAATTGTAGCAAAAAAATTCACCAATTAACTGATGGATTTAAACTAATTACGATAATTATTTAACTTTTTTAGTATTCACTGAGTGTTTTTTTACTTTTGCTCATTAAACACGCTGAGTTTATCAATTACCTATCGTCAAAGTTACCATTTATTATGTCGCGAAAAACAAAAAACCCAGCATAAGCTGGGTTTTTGAATTCTTGATAACGTAAATATTAACGTTTTGAGAACTGTGGACGCTTACGCGCTTTCTTAAGACCCACTTTCTTACGTTCAACTTTACGTGCATCACGAGTTACGAAACCTGCTTTACGAAGTTGTGGACGTAGTGACTCGTCAAACTCCATAAGTGCACGAGTAATACCGTGACGGATTGCACCAGCTTGACCAGTTGTACCACCACCAGAAACGGTGATGTGAAGATCAAACTTTTCAGTCATATCAACAAGCTCTAGAGCTTGATGAACAACCATACGTGCTGTTTCGCGACCAAAGTACTCTTCTAAAGAGCGCTTGTTGATTACGATGTTACCAGTACCTGGGCGTAAGAACACGCGAGCACTAGAACTTTTACGACGACCTGTACCGTAGTATTGATTTGCCATGATGGTGCTCCTTAAATGTCTAGAACCTGAGGCTGTTGTGCAGCATGGTTATGCTCAGTACCTGTGTAAACTTTAAGTTTACGGTACATAGCGCGGCCTAAAGGACCACGTGGCAACATGCCTTTAACAGCTTTTTCGATGATCATTTCAGGCTTTGCAGCTTGAAGTTTATCAAAAGTAGTAGACTTAAGACCACCTGGAAAACCAGAGTGTGAATAGTACACTTTGTTTTTGAATTTGTTACCAGTTACAGTAACTTTTTCAGCGTTGATAACGATGATATAATCACCAGTATCTACGTGCGGTGTATATTCAACTTTATGCTTACCGCGTAGGCGGAGAGCGATTTCAGTAGCGATGCGACCTAAAGTTTTACCTTCAGCGTCAACTACGTACCAGTCACGTTTTACTGTTTCTGGTTTAGCAACAAACGTTTTCATTTATAAAAATCCAATGTTTTTCAATTAAAACCACAAGTAGTTAATATTAACTACTGCTCTAAGTTTGCTATAACCCCTTCGAGTTTTAGACTTTTGCGCCGCTCACAAGTGGCTAGACTATATGAAGGCATAGAACGCAACGTGGCAGGAGCGGGAGTATATCAGCACTTTTATTGCATTACTACCGGCGGGTTGTTTTTTCCACAAATTTTTTAACTGCTAGGCACTTTATATTAAAAAGACCTTCGCTGTGTATTGGGTTCTAGCATTGAGCCCCTTCCTCAAAAGAATAAATTAGCCCTAAGGCGCTAACTTTTATGCTAAATGCTCTTTCGCTAAATACTCTAGCGACTGCATTTCTTGTAAGCGACTTATGCAGCGTTTAAACTCAAAGCTTAAATTACCTTGAGTATAGAGCTCTGTAATGGGTTTTTCTGCCGAAATTATTAAAGTCACGTGGCGTTCGTAAAATTCATCTACTAATGCAATAAAGCGTCTTGCTGCGTCGTCATTCACTTGCCCAAATTGTTTTACGTTAGACAAAATAACTGTGTTATATAAACGGCTAATTTCCATGTAATCTACTTGGCTACGCGCGGTTTCACATAATTCGCTAAACTCAAACATTACAACACAATCAGATACTTTACGGGTTTTAATCATGCGCCCTTCAATTTCAATGGCGGTATTAGATTTACCCTGTTCGTGTGATAACTTATCAAAGTATTCAAATAGATTTTTATCGGCTTGCTCATCGAGTGGGCTGTGAAATATCTCTGCCTGCTCTAAAGTTCTTAATCTGTAATCTATGCCCGAATCGACATTTACTATTTCTGTATTTGCATTAACAAGCGCAATCGCGGGCAAAAAGCGCGCGCGCTGTAAGCCATTTCGATACAACTCATCGGGAATAATATTCGACGTAGCAACTAACACTATGCCACGAGCAAACAGTGCTTCCATTAAGCCACCGAGTAACATAGCATCGGTAATGTCTTGAACGTAAAATTCATCAAAACAAATTATATCGGTTTCGGCTTTAAAAATATCAGCTACTATTTCTAGTGGGTTTTCTTTTTTATTTAATTTTTTAAGCTCGTCATGTACTCGGTGCATAAAGCGGTGAAAATGCACGCGCATTTTACGCTGCCCCGGTAGTGCTTCATAAAAGGTATCAACTAAATACGTTTTACCACGCCCTACTCCGCCCCAAAAATACAAACCTTTTATAGGTGCAGGCTCTGTTTTATTAAATAGCTTTGCAAAAAAACCGGTAGGTTGCGGTTTTGCTTGAGTTAAATCATCATATAAGCGCTGTAAATGACGTACAGCATTTTCTTGTGCTGCGTCGTATACAAAGTCATCACGCTTGAGGTCTTGCTGGTATGTTTGCCAAGGAGTCATATCTATTTACAGTTAAAACGCAGTTTAATTTACAAAGCATATTAACACGCATCATTAGTCAGGGTATATTAGACTTAGTTTGATTTAAGATATTCGTTAGTTATTTTCCCAAAGAGGTGATATTTATGGGTACATTTACATGGGTCGGTTTAGTTATTATTGTTGCTATAGCCGCATTTTTCATCGGTGCATTTGTCACTAAAAAACAGTTCAAGCATGATGAATTAGAAGAGCAGGTTGAACAAGCAAAAAATACGCTAGAGCAATATCGACAAGATGTAGCTGATCACTTAGCAAATACTGGTAAGTTAGTAACTAAAATGAAAGACAATTACGATCAGTTACTTAGCCATGTTGAAGAAACTAATCAGTTTTTACTAGAGGACAGAAATAAAGCACCTGCTGAACCTTTTTTCTCTAAAGAGATGACTGAGCAGTTACAAGCTTCACTTAAAGAGCGCCGCTCAGATCGCTCTAACGCCGATGCACAGCCGGCTGATTACGTATCGGGTGAGTCTGGTTTGTTTGCTGGCGAAGCAAAATCTTCAACAGCATCTTGATGAACTTTTTTTCAACCCCATAGTCTTTAGATATAACAGCTTTGTTGTTTTAAAGGGCCTGTTTTTCTTTCGAGGTTGAATTTGCAGCAGTATGTTTGATTTTTAGGCAAGGCAGAGCCTGTGCCATGTGGTTATTTCACATAAACAGGCGATAACGCAGCATAAATAACAAACATGCGCTGCCCTTGGGTTCGTCCTAGGGGGAATTTACTCATTGTTGCTCGGTTTTTACTTAGCCCACTAGGTTACAAATCTCGCGCCGCGATTAAACCCCCTCTAGATAGAACAAATTACAATCCTGCAAAGGTCAACAGGCCCTAAATAAACCGAAAAGGGCTGCTTTTAAAGTAGCCCTTTTTGTTTTCGCTTATCCTAAGTGGAGTAAACCCTGACTATGAAAATGAAATTATCACTTATCAGCGCAGCTATTTTGTCTACTAGCCTATTATTGAGCCCGGTTACGTCTTACGCAAAAATGCCGATTGCAGTAAATGGCCAACAATTACCAACACTTGCGCCTATGTTAGAGCAAATAACCCCTGGTGTTGTCAGTATCCAGGTTTCGGGCTCAAAAGAAATACGTCGCCGCGCCGATCCGCTGGAGTTCTTTTTTGGTAACCCACAACCTCGCAGTCAAAAACGTCAATTTAGCGGGTTAGGCTCAGGGGTTATTATTGATGCTAAGAAAGGTTATGTGGTCACTAACAACCATGTGATCCAAGACGCCGAAAAAATGATAGTCACCCTTGAAGACGGCCGAGAGTTTGAGGCAACCAAAATTGGCACTGATAAAGAGTCTGATATCGCCTTATTACAAATAGATGCAGATGATTTAACCGCAGTAAAGCTAGCTAACTCTGATAATTTACGGGTGGGCGACTTTGCTGTTGCCATTGGTAACCCATTTGGTTTAAGCCATACGGTTACATCTGGCATAGTAAGCGCACTTGGTCGCAGTGGCTTAAATATTGAAGGTTACGAAGATTTCATTCAAACCGATGCCGCTATTAACCAAGGTAACTCTGGTGGTGCATTAGTTAATTTAAATGGCGAGCTAATTGGAATTAACACCGCAATTTTAGGCGCATCTGGCGGTAACGTAGGTATTGGCTTTGCTATTCCTTCTAATATGATGAAAAACTTAGTTGATCAAATTATTGAACACGGTGAAGTTCGCCGTGGCTCGCTAGGAATATCAGGTCGCCCTCTCGATGCTGGGCTTGCCAAAGCACAGCAGCTTGACGTAAAACAGGGCGCGTATGTTATGCAAGTAATGGATAACACTGCAGCCAGCAAAGCGGGCATACAAGCAGGCGATGTTATTATTAGCATTAATGGTAGTGATATTAGCGGCTTTCATGAATTACGCAGTAAAATAGCAACCTTAGGCGAAGGCCGAGACGTTAAATTAGGTATTTACCGCGATGGTAAGATAAAAACCGTTAAAGTAACCCTAGATGGCGCATCTGGTATTACCGCAACTGGCGAAGAATTACACCCTGCATTTCAAGGTGCCACATTAGAAAACGTTAAGAAAAATAACGCTAAGGGTATTGAAGTTAGTACGGTAGATCCGCGCTCTCCTGCAGCGCGTGTTGGTCTTGAAGAAGGTGATATTATTGTGCAAGTAAATCGCCAGCGCGTAGAAAGCATAAATGATATGAACCAGATCATTGAAAACATCAAAGGCAACATTGTATTAGGGGTAAAACGCGGTCGTGAGTCTATATTTGTACTCATTCAATAATTTATAACCGTTAAAATGCAATAAAAGTAACAGCGGCACTTGCCGCTGTTATTTTTTTTGGCCATCATAAAGAGATTGCTCACTAACAATAAGAATCTTGTGCTAAAAATCTTAAAATTTATACTCCCTCCTCTATTTGCAGGCCTAGGTATTGCTTTTTTAGTGGTTTTTTTTAGTCCTAATATGCGCACTGCATTGCTGCCTAATGTGCCACTGCCCAGTGCTATGAGTAGCAACCATTTAAGCTTTTCAGATGCGGTTAAGCGTGCGGCTCCTTCGGTAGTCACCGTTTTTTCAGAAAGTATTTCTAAAGAACCACGCTATAAACGACAAAACACCGTACAAGAACTAGGTTCGGGCGTGATCATGTCGCAAGATGGCTATATTCTTACCAATTATCATGTGATTAATAATGCCGACCAAATACTGGTTATATTAACCGATGGCCGACGCTTTTTTGATGTACAGCTTATTGGTTTTGATACTATTACTGACCTTGCGCTCTTAAAAATTAATGCCGATCACTTACCTGTTATTCCTGTTAACGATGACTACTCATCAAGTGTTGGCGACATTGTACTGGCCATTGGTAACCCTTTAAATTTAGGGCAAACCATTACCCAAGGCATTATTAGCGCCACCGGCAAACAAAAAATCACCGACAGTCCTTATAATAATTTATTGCAAATGGACGCAGCCATTAATGTAGGCAATTCGGGCGGTGCATTAGTTAATTCCAATGGTGATTTAGTCGGTATTACTTCTGCGCAATTTAAAACTCGCGAAAACTTAAACATACAGGGAATATTTTTTGCGGTTCCTTACTCTTTAGTAAAAGAGGTTATGGCAAAACTAATTCGCCATGGCCGAGTGGTTCGTGGCTACTTAGGCTTTGAGGGGACAGCTGTAGATAGCACAGGCAAAGAAGTAAACGACAGCCTAACGCCCGTGGCAGGTATGCGTATTACTAACTTAGACCCACTAGGCCCAGCTTGGCAGGCCGGTATTGAAGAGCAAGATATTGTAATTGAAATAGCAGGACTTTCGGTAGCAAACCCACAAAAAGTGTTAGAAAAAATAGGCAATACCGAACCCGGTAAAGAAATAGAATTTGAGCTGTACCGCAATGGTAAAATAGAAAAAATAATGGTGACGGTTGCAGAGCTTGAAACTAAGCTTTAATAAAAAGGCCGGATAGCAAATTAGCTTATCCGGCCTTTAAAAATACCTTAACTAACTAAATAGTTATTTAACTACTTCTACGTTTAATATTAGCACCTAACGCGCTGAGCTTATCTTCAATGCGCTCATAACCTCTATCAACATGATAAATACGATCAACTATCGTTTCACCTTGCGCCACTATACCGGTTAAAATTAAACTGGCTGATGCACGTAGGTCGGTTGCCATAACTTGGGCACCGCTAAGAGTTTTTGTATCACCACAAATAGCTGTGTTGCCTTCTAAGCGAATATTTGCGCCCATACGTTGTAGCTCAGGTACATGCATAAAGCGGTTTTCAAAAATAGTTTCGGTAATGGTGGCACTACCATTAGCCACTACATTTAATGCGGTAAACTGCGCCTGCATATCGGTAGGAAAACCAGGATGCGGAGCTGTTTTAATATTAACGGCTTTTAATTCTCTGCCGCGCATATCTAAATAAATGCTGTTGTCATGTACTTCTAACAATGCATTGGTTGCACGTAGCTTTTCAATTACCGGCTCAAGTGAATGAAAATCGGTCATCTTACACAGCACTTCGCCACCGGCCATAGCAGCAGCAACTAAAAAAGTACCTGTTTCAATACGATCTGGTAAAATACGGTGCTCACAACCCGCTAAACGCTCAACGCCTTCAATTTCAATACGGTTTGTACCCGCACCCGTAATTTTAGCGCCCATAGCAATTAAGCAATTAGCCAAGTCTGTTATTTCTGGCTCACAAGCTGCATTTTCAAGCACAGTTTTGCCATCGGCTAAGGTCGCGGCCATCAATAGGTTTTCAGTAGCGCCAACGCTAACCATCTCCATAAAGATTTCAGCGCCTTTTAAGCGACCATTTACTTTGGCATTAATATAGCCGTTTTCTACGTTGATTTGTGCGCCCATGCGCTCTAAACCTTGAATATGAATATCCACAGGTCGAGCCCCAATAGCGCAGCCACCAGGGAGTGACACTTGTGCTTCACCAAAACGCGCCACTAAAGGCCCGAGTGTCAGTACCGATGCACGCATTTGCTTAACTAGGTCATACGGAGCAAGTGTTTTATCCACTGTTGCGCCGTCAATCACAAGCGTGTCGCCTTGCCAATTAACACTCGCACCTAAGGTTTTTAATAACGCTTCGGTGGTAACTATGTCACGCAAGCGCGGTACATTAGTAAACGTACTTTTACCATCGGCTAATAATGCGGCAAATAAAATAGGAAGTGCCGCATTTTTAGCGCCAGAGATAGTAACTTCACCCGCAAGCGAAGTGCCACCTTGAATTACAAATTGATCCATGTAGGGGCCTTTTTTATTGCGGTAAAATAAATTTTTGTTCGCGTTTCCACTCTACAGGAGTAAAAGCGCGAATTGATACTGCGTGAATGGTGCCATCTGAAATAGTATTCATTAATGGTCCATAAACTAGCTGTTGCTTTTTCACTCGGCTTAAACCGTCAAAGCATTCGCCAACAGCTATTACTTCATAATGGCTACCATTGGCTTTAACATGTACTTCTGCTAATTGAAGTTCATCGCGTAATAATATTTCGACTTGGCTAGTTTCCATAACTCTCACTCAAATAGGGTTGTAACTTGACCCAATTGCATTAAATTTTGCAATTGTTCAGGTGGATTTTGCAACTCAAGGCGAATGCCTTGTTGCTTGTACTGCGCAAAAGTGTGAATTAACCAAGCTAAGCCTGCTGTGTCAACCCTAGATACGTCACTAAGGTCAAAGTAGCAGATTTTATGCTTGGTTATTGCCTGACTGCCCAGGCCTTTTTCATCGCCAATTGAACTTCGAGTAAGCTCACCACTGACTCGAAAATGTTGCTCATCAACTTGGCTTATCACCAACTTAGTCATTGGTGTCGCTGCCTCTAAACTGTACTGGCAGTTGGCTCTTTTGCTCTAAAAGGTTACTTACGTGGTCAATACCTTGTTGGCGTAACATGCCTTGTAGCTCACTTTGCTTTGCATCTAGTAAGCTAATACCTTCTGCAATCATATCGTAAGCACGCCATTCACCACTTCTATCTTCACGTACTTTAAAGTCAATTTTAATATCGGGTTTACCCGCTTCAATGATCTTGGTTTTTACTACCACCACATCTTTACCTTTAAAAGGTTGTGGTGCGCCAAACTCGACTTGTTGGTTGGTGTATTGGGTAAAAACACCTGCATACGTTGCTACTAGGTACTCTCTAAATACCACAATAAAGCGCTGAATATCTTTAATTGCGCGCGCTTTTTCAGCTTCATCGGTTATTGCACGCACTTTTGATACTTCGCTGCCTAACACTCGCAGTGCCGCATATTTGTAGTCAATGTAGGGCATTAATTCTTCTTCAACAATGACACGTAAATGCTCATTATTTTTAATAATTAATGGCTGATCTTTTGTGATCCGCTCAAAGGTATTATCTGCCACTTGACGTACCATTTTGTTAGGATCTGTTAGCTTAACATCGGCAGCTTTAACTACCTGTGCAAACGTTAGGGTACTAAGCGCTGCAATAACTAAAAACTTTTTCAACATAATAATTACTCACTACCTTGGTTGAATAAAAACTGCCCAATTAACTCTTCTAGCACTAAGGCAGACTTAGTATCGGTAATAGATCCACCGTCACCTAGCGCTTTACTTTCTACGCCAAATAAATCATCAATTGCTTGATCTTGTTCGTTATGTACCACAGTTAAACCTAAACAACGCTGCTCTGCAGATTCTGGTGCAATAACAGGGTTAATCCCTAAGTACTGCTCACCTAAAATGCCTGACGTTAAAATAGAGATTGAGCTAGTGTCTGAAAAACGACATAAATACTGTGCATCAATGGTCATATTAACAACTGGTAAAAATTCTTGCGGATGAACATAAATAGATTCTACCCGGCCAATAACCACACCGCCCACTTTAATGGGTGCACGGGGCTTTAATGAGCCTATGTTTTCAAATTTAGCATTAAGTGTGTATGTGTCACCTGAGCCACTAATACCAGTGTTGGCCACTTTAAGCGCAAGCATAGCAAATGCTAAAATGCCTAATGCGACAAAAAAACCAACTAAAATCTCTAATTTCCGTGAATTCATTATCTATACCCTACTAGTTGGTAAACATTACCGCTGTCAAAAGAAAGTCAAACCCTAACACTGCTAAAGATGAGTGCACCACGGTTTCTGTGGTTGCTTTACTGATCCCCTCAGAAGTTGGTACACAATCATATCCTTTATAAAGGGCGATCCAGGTCACTACAATAGCAAATACAACGCTTTTAATTATGCCATTGAGTATGTCTTGCTGAAACGAAACTTGTGATTGCATAATTGACCAAAAGCTTCCGGTATCAACGCCTAGCCAATCAACGCCGACTAAATGGGCACCAATAATAGCCACTGCCGAAAATATTAATGCTAACAACGGCATACTTATTAAACCAGCCCAAAAACGCGGTGCAATTATACGTTTCAATGGATCAATGGCCATCATTTCGAGTGATGACAATTGCTCGGTTGCTTTCATTAAGCCAATTTCAGCGGTGAGCGCACTGCCCGCCCGCCCAGCAAATAGCAATGCAGTAACCACAGGACCTAATTCTCTGAGCAAACTCAGCGCAACTAAAGGGCCTAAGCTATCCTCTGCACCATAACCAACCAGCACTGTATAGCCTTGCAGCGCTAATACCATGCCAATAAACAACCCCGACACCACAATAATGAGCAACGATTGTGAGCCCACCATATAAAGCTGGCGAATGAGTAAGGGGGTGCCTTTTTTAAAGTTAGGTATGTGCACAAGTGCACCAAATAACATGTTCGCTGAGCGCCCTAGCGCTGCAAAACGACCTAGTGTTTTATGCCCTATTTTTTGCAGAAAATTCAACATCATTTATTCTCTCCAAGCAACTCATCTGCATATGTTTGTGCCGGGAAATGAAATGGCACAGGACCATCCGATAAGCCTTTTAAAAACTGCTGTACCAAAGGAGATTCGTGTTGACGCATTTGTTCTGGCGATCCACTGCCAATAACACCTTGATCGGCAATTATTATAACGTGATCGGCAATGCTCATGACTTCGTTCACATCATGGGTCACAATTAAAGACGATAAACCAAGCACTTCATTAAGTGATTTTATAAGCTTTACCAGTACTCCCATAGAAATAGGGTCTTGGCCTGCAAATGGTTCGTCATACATAATTAATTCAGGGTCAAGTGCTATAGAGCGGGCTAAAGCTGCACGGCGAGCCATACCACCTGACAACTCCGACGGCATTAAATCTTTAGCGCCTCGTAAACCCACAGCTTGTAACTTCATTAATACCACTAAACGAATAAGGTCTTCACTTAGCTTAGTGTGCTCTCGAATCGGAAAAGCTATATTATCGAATACCGACATGTCAGTAAATAATGCACCACTTTGAAAAAGCATACTCATTTTGGTACGCGCTTCATATAGGGCTTTACGTGACATTTTTGGAATGCTACTGCCTTCAAATAAAATATCACCAGAGTCAGGCTTTAGCTGACCGCCAATTAAACGCAACATGGTAGTTTTACCAATGCCGCTTGGCCCCATAATGGCAGTGATTTTACCTTTAGGAACACTAAAACTCATATTTTTATATATGATTCTATCGCCCCTTGAAAAGCAAACATCCTTGACTTCTACTATTGATTGCGACAAGTCGCTCTCCATAACAATATTCACTCGTATTCCTATTTTAAGGCTTTTTCGACCAAGATGGAAAAAACAATTCGTAAGATTTTGTAATGTAATTGCCAAAACAGTTATAAGGCTCGCTCAAACCACCTTAACCTTGGCTTAAACCTTTGCATAGCATACCCTAAATATTTATAAAATAAGTGATTAACCGCTCTCTTCGCCACTGTTTTATTTATACTTTCAGATTGGCTTTTGTTACTATTCGCGCAATATGTATTTTCAATAACTGGTTCAATACAATGGTTACCTCATTTGTTATTTTAATTTTTGGTCTTGCTGGCCTAGTTTGGAGCGCTGACAAGTTCGTTTATGGCGCCGCAGCACTGGCGAAAAACTTTGGTGTGCCTACTTTAATTGTAGGGTTAACCGTTGTTGCAATGGGTTCATCAGCGCCTGAAATGATGGTTTCGGCTTCTGCCGCTTTAGCCGGTAAAACCGATACTGCCATAGGCAATGCCGTTGGCTCAAACATAACCAATATTTTATTAGTACTGGGTATTACCGCTTTATTGCGCCCGTTGTCTGTTTCATCAAGCACCTTAAAACGTGAAATACCTTTGGTATTAATTATTTCGTTAGCTACTTGGTATATTTTTTCAGATAACTATTTTTCATACCCAGAAGCAATTGCCCTACTTATTGGTTTTGTTGTATTTATTTTTGGACTTATTATTATCTCCCTAAGAGCTAAAAATAATAACGATCCATTTGTAAACGAAGCCTGCGATGAAGTACCCGATAACGTTTCCACTAAAAAGGCAGTTTTTTGGCTCATTGTGGGCTTGATATTACTTCCTGTTAGTTCTCACTTTTTAGTTGGCTCAGCTGTCGATATTGCAAAATTCTTTGGCTTAAGTGACTTGGTAATTGGCTTAACTATTATTGCTATTGGCACCAGTTTACCAGAACTGGCAGCGTCTGTTGCAGGTGTGCTTAAAAATGAAGATGACCTAGCACTGGGTAATATTGTGGGCTCAAATATTTTTAATATTTTAGCCGTGTTACCACTTGCCGGTATTATCAATCCATCGATAATCGACCCTTCTATTGCTAATCGTGATGTACTGATTATGATTGCAGCAACCTTGGCACTTATTGTTATGTCATTGAACTTTAGAGGCGCTCAGCGTATCAATAGAGTAGAAGGTGGTTTACTGCTAAGCGCATTTTTGATTTACCAAGGTTACATCTTTAGTCAAATAGGGTAAGAGTTGTCTATGACCAAGCTAAGTTTTATCGAGCAAGGGCTACGTGTTCTTGATATCGAGCGCCAAGCACTTTTTGATATAAAACAATATGTAGATGATAATTTTCATCAGGCATGTCAGCTTATGTATGACTGCAGCGGCCGTATTATAATTATTGGTATGGGTAAGTCTGGGCATATTGGCCATAAAATTGCGGCAACTTTAGCAAGCACTGGTAGCCCTGCTTTTTTTGTGCACCCAGGCGAAGCCAGCCACGGCGATTTGGGCATGATCACTAAAAACGATGTCGTTATGCTTATTTCTAACTCAGGCGAAACCAGTGAAGTACTTAATATTATTCCAGTGTTAAAACGCCTTGGTGCAAAAATTATTTCCATGACAGGAAATACACAATCAACCATGGCCACACTTGCTAACGTGCATGTATGCATTAAAGTAGAAAAAGAAGCCTGCTCATTAGGCTTAGCACCAACAGCCAGTACCACGGCAACACTCGCTATGGGCGATGCAATGGCGGTAGCACTGTTAGAAGCACGCGGATTTACTGCCGATGACTTTGCACTATCGCATCCCGGTGGCAGTTTAGGGAAGCGATTACTGCTCACCTTAAAAGATGTTATGCACAGCGGTGTAAATACGCCTATTATAACTACTTCGCAAACTATTAAAGATGCGCTGATTGAAATGACAGCTAAAGGCTTAGGTATGACCGCCATAGTTGACGATAATCAGCAACTCGCTGGGTTATTTACCGATGGTGATTTACGCCGTATTTTAGAGCAACGCGTTGATATTCATACCACGTCAATAGATGCAGTAATGACTAAATCGTGTACCACGGCAACCCAAGATATGCTTGCTGCGCAAGCGCTTAATATCATGGAACATAAACGCATTAATGGCTTAATTATTATTAATGAGCATAATCAGCCTATTGGGGCACTCAATATGCAAGACCTACTTAAAGCAGGAGTATTATAAATGCAATTTGAAGAACTCTATCAAGCGCTAAGTGATGACGCTAAAGCGCGCGCAAAAAAAGTAAAACTACTTATATGCGACATTGATGGCGTATTTTCTGATGGCCGAATTTATCTTGGCAACCAAGGTGAAGAGCTAAAAGCATTTAATACAAAAGATGGCTTTGGTATTAAAGCACTTATTAACAGCGGCTTTGAAGTAGCGGTTATTACCGGCAGGCACTCGCAAATAGTACAACAACGTATGACCAGCTTAACCGTGCAGCATATTTATCAAGGTCAAGAAAACAAGCTTATTGCCTACCAAGAACTTAAAAACAAGCTTAATTTGAGCGATGAGCAAATTGCTTATATTGGTGATGATGGCCCTGATATGCCTGTTATGGAGTTAGTTGGCTTTGCAGTCGCAGTAAACGACGCGCACCCACTAATTAAACGCTTAGCACATTACACTACGCAAATGCCGGGTGGTTTTGGTGCAGTAAGAGAGCTAACCGACTTACTTATGCTTGAAAACAATAAACCATTAACTAGCCAAGGCACCAGTTCATGAATATAGCGCGCATAGTCTTAAGCGTTTTATTCATCACCTGTATGGTTTGGCTTTGGTACCCTTATTTTACTCAGGTAAATACGGTTGCTAAAGCCGACTCAGAAGTAATAGCTAAACCCGATTACACCGCCATTGAGCTAAAACAAACAGCTTTTGACGAAAACGGTGAAATTAGCCATAAAGTAACTGCGGTTAAAACGGAGCTTTACGAGCAGCTAGGATTTACCTTATTCGAAAAACCTACTTTCATATTGTACGACGACAGACAAAAAACGTGGCGTATCAATGCTGATGAAGCAACACTTTACGATGAAAGACAATTAATTTTAGAGGGTAATGTAACTGCCCAAAACTTAATTGATGGCGCAATGATAGACAAAATTACCGCCGACAATATTCAAGTAGATATAATGCTACTCACTATGCGTAGCGAACAGCCCGTTATTATAACTGGACCGAATTTAAAGATCACCGGTAAAGGCCTTGAAGCCAATTTAACAACCGAGGTGATAAAACTAATTAACCATACGCGAACACTATATTATGACCAATAACCTTGCAAAAATACTTATTATTCCATCGCTTATACTTGTATTTAATAGTAATGCGGCAGAGCAAAGTACTTCCCCATTAGCTAATCAAATTTCTATTAGTGCTGACCGCCAAGAAGGCCAACTAAAAGAAAACGTTGGTATTTTTGAGAAAAACGTCGAGATAATTCACGGTAATCGTCGTATCACCGCCGATCGTTTAGAAGTACATAAGCGCGACGAACTTGGCGATAATAAACAACTATTAATTGCCACGGGCAGCCCTGCATATTTTGAAGAAAAGCAAGCAGATGGTACTGTCATGAGCGCCAGCGCTAACGAAGTACGTTACGATGTAGCGAAACGTTTTTTAACCCTGGTAGGAGATGCAAACATTTCTCAAGCTGGGCAAAAAATTACGGCTAAAAGCATCACCTATGATATAGAGCAACAGCTTATAAGTGCTGAAAAAGATGAAAACTCAACTGATCGGGTACACACTATTTTAGTGCCTGTAGACGTAAAAAAAGAACAAAAACTCAATAAAGGTCAGCCATGAGTACATTAAAAGCAGAGCTATTAGCAAAAAGCTATAAAGGCCGTGAAGTTGTTAAAAATGTAGGACTTGAAGTAAAAGCTGGCAGCATTGTTGGTTTACTTGGCCCAAATGGCGCAGGTAAAACCACTACCTTTTACATGATTGTAGGCTTAGTACCTAGCGACAAAGGTAAAATATTAATTGATGATAACGATATTACCTTACTTCCTATGCACAGCCGTGCTCGTTTAGGCATTGGTTATTTACCACAAGAATCTTCTATTTTTAGAAAGCTCACTGTGTATCAAAATTTAATGGCTATTTTAGAAACGCGTAAGCAACTAAATAAACAAGCCAGGGAAGAAACCCTAAATAGTTTATTGGACGAATTTAGCCTGCAACATATTCGCGACAGCTTAGGTATGGCGCTATCTGGTGGTGAACGTCGCCGCGTAGAAATAGCACGTGCTTTAGCTGCAGATCCTAAATTTATATTGCTTGATGAGCCCTTTGCTGGCGTGGATCCTATTTCAGTACTCGATATTAAAAAAATTATAGAACACCTTAAAAATCGTGGTATTGGCGTACTAATTACCGACCACAATGTAAGGGAAACCCTTGATGTTTGTGAAAAAGCCTACATTGTTTCTCATGGGGAGCTAATTGCATCTGGTACTCCTGAATTTGTATTAAACGATAAAACAGTACGTGATGTTTATTTAGGCGAGCAGTTCAAACTGTAATATTTATGTTATTACTATAAGCATCTGCTAAGATTAATCATATCAATTTATAAGGATTGTTAGAGATAAATGAGGCAATCATTACAGCTGCGCATGGGCCAGCAACTTACAATGACTCCGCAACTGCAACAGGCTATTCGCTTATTGCAGCTTAGTACCTTGGATCTCCAGCAAGAAATACAAGAAGCACTTGATAGCAACCCATTACTTGAAGTTGATGAACAAGATTACACGGAAGAATCAGCAGGTAAAAACGAGCAAAAAGCAGATGACATTACTGTTAGCGCCTCTGCTGACGACACCCCAAGCGAGTATGAGCAAGATAGCGGTGAAGCACTAAATAAAGACACCATAAGCGACGACATGGCCATGGATGTATCATGGGATGAATATATGAGCGCAGCGCCTGCCTCTTCATCAGGGCCAATGCCTGAAGATGAATCTATTTATCAAGGTGCATCAACCGAAACCCTGCATGAATACTTAATGTGGCAATTACAGCTCACCCCTTTTAGCCCTACCGACGAAGCTATTGCCATAGCTATCGTTGAAGCCGTAGATGACTCTGGTATTTTAACCCTCAGTTGCGAAGACCTTTTAGCAAGCTTTAACCAAGAAACTGACGACGAACACGAAGTAGAACTAGATGAAATAGAAGCAGTGCTAAAGCGCATTCAATTATTTGATCCTGTTGGTATTGCAGCTCGCAGCTTGCAAGAATGCTTATGCATTCAATTAAATCAATTTGATAAAGACACCCCTTATATTAACGAAACAAAAATGGTGTTAACTGATCATATCGATTTACTCGCTGCTCGCGACTATCGTACGTTAATGAAAAAAACTAAGCTCAAAGAAGAAGAGCTTAAAGAAATAATGACACTTATTCATACGCTTAACCCTAAGCCTGCGGATACTATTGTCAGAGAAGAGTCTGAATACGTTATACCTGACGTGTCTGTTAAAAAAATAAAAGGCCGCTGGGTGGTAGAGCTAAACCCAGATAGCATGCCAAAAATACGTGTTAACAGCCAATATGCGGCTATGTCTCGTACAGTAAAATCCAGCGGTGACAGCCAATTTATTCGCTCGCACTTACAAGAAGCTAAATGGTTTATTAAAAGCCTAGAAAGTAGAAACGAAACACTCCTGAAAGTAACTAATTGTATTGTTAAGCAGCAACAAGCGTTTTTTGAACATGGCCCAGAAGCCATGAAACCTATGGTATTAAACGATGTTGCCGAAATAGTTGAAATGCACGAGTCGACTATTTCACGGGTCACTACGCAAAAATATATGCACACTCCACGTGGCATTTTTGAGCTTAAGTACTTTTTTTCAAGCCATGTAAGCACCGAAAATGGTGGCGAATGTTCATCAACTGCCATACGTGCCCTGATTAAAAAGTTGATAGCTGCAGAAAACTTAGCCAAACCATTGAGTGATAGCAAGATTGCAGATATATTGGCTGAGCAAGGAATTAAAGTAGCTAGACGGACAATTGCAAAATATCGCGAATCTCTGGCTATTCCCCCGTCGAATCAACGTAAAAGCTTGATTTAAGACGTACAACAAAGAGGAAAATGCTGATGCAACTAAACTTAACTGGTCGTCATGTAGACATTACAGACTCATTAAGAGACTATGTAAATAATAAATTTGCAAAGCTGCAAAGACACTCAGATCACATAACTAATGTGCATGTTATTCTCGATGTAGAAAAATTAAGTCAAAAAGTTGAAGCAACAATTTTTGTAAGTGGCGCTGAGCTATTTGCATCGACCGAACACCAAGATATGTACGCTGCCATTGACTCGTTGATTGACAAACTCGATCGTCAAGTAATTAAACACAAAGAGAAGTTTGCTCGACACTAACACTATGAAATTAAGCTCACTTATATGCCAGGACTGCAGCAAAGCTGTGGTCCTTTTTAATAGTAAAAAAAGAATTTTAGAATTCATCAGTGAACTCGCGCATAAAAAAATGCCGTATTTACCTCAGCAAGATATTCTCACTGCTTTATTGGCAAGAGAAAAGCTAGGTAGTACCGGTATTGGCCGAGGAATAGCAATTCCACATGGCCGTATGAGCGGGGCACAAGAGCCTCTTGCCTTAATTTTAATAAGCGAAACCGCTATTAATTTTGATGCAATTGATAATCGTCCAGTTGATATTTTTGTTGCGCTTATAGTGCCCGATGGCGATAACCAGCAGCACTTGAAAACACTAGCCACAATAGCTGATAAACTAAACGATAAAGAGTTTTGTAAGCAATTGCGTGCGGCAAAGTCTGATGAAGCGTTATACCAAGTTATTTTGGATCAATCCTAGTTACTAATAAAGGGGTGGTAAATGGAATTAATTATTATAAGTGGCCGATCAGGTTCTGGTAAGTCAGTTGCTTTACGTGTTGTAGAAGATTTAGGTTACTATTGTGTAGATAATATTCCGGTAAATTTGCTGCCTTCATTAGTGCGCAGTGTCTCTGATAACTACGATAAAATAGCCGTTAGTATAGACGTGCGTAACCTGCCTAAAGACCAGCAGCAGTTTAACGATATTCTTGAGTACTTACCCGACTTTGCTAAACCAACGTTATTTTATTTAGATAGCGACGATCAAACATTAATCCGCCGTTATTCAGAAACACGTCGTTTGCACCCGCTTTCGATTGATTCGCTACCGCTAGATTTAGCAATAAAAAAAGAAAAAGAATTACTCGATGTACTCGTAACGCGGGCTGATCATGTCATTGATACAACCGATTTAAGTGTGCATCAACTTGCTGAATCTATGCGTGAAACCATACTCGGTAAAAAAGACAAACAGCTTATCATTACCTTTGAGTCGTTTGGCTTTAAGCATGGTATTCCCAAAGGTGCTGATTATGTTTTTGATGCGCGTTTTTTACCAAACCCACACTGGGAACCGGAGCTCAAGCCTTTAACTGGATTAGATCAACCTGTAAAAGATTATTTAGCTAGTCATAGTATTGTGCAAAAATTCACTTGGCAAATTCAAACCTTTGTACAAACGTGGTTACCACACCTAGAGCGTAATAATCGCAGTTATTTAACCATTGCTATTGGCTGTACTGGTGGTCAGCACCGCTCAGTTTATTTAGCGCAAACAATTGGTGAAAGCTTTGCTATGTCTCACCCTAATGTAAAAATTCGCCATCGCGAGCAAGAAAAATAATTCAATTTAAATAATCATCTGTTCAGCTTAAGTAGAGTATCTTATGCGCTTAGAAAATACATTTTTAATAAAAAACAAGCTAGGCCTGCATGCTAGAGCTGCTACCGTATTAGCACAATTAGCGGTACAATTTGACGCATCTATTACCTTATTTCAAGATGAAAAAGAAGCCGCTGGCGATAGCGTACTGGCTTTAATGTTACTAGAAAGCAGCCAAGGTAAAGAAGTAAAAGTAGTGTGCGAAGGACCCGATGCAGAGCATGCTTTACATGCCGTTGGCCAATTAATAGCGCAGCGCTTTAACGAACAAGAATAGTAGGCACTTTATTTAAACCAAGTAAACGAGCTAAAATATAGGGTTAGTGAAACCTTAAGCTAGTTTGGCTAAAAAAGTAAGATAAACTGAACGAAGTTAATGACTAACTTCTTCCCTAACGTTATAAAAATAAATTAAGGACGCCAATGCCCGAAACTTTCGAACAAGACTATCCACTACAACAATTACAACAAGTGACCAAGTCACTCAATAGTGGTCAGTTTGTTCAAGTTAGGCGCATGCTGGCAAAAACAGCTCCTTGTGATACCGCACTTTTACTAGAATCATCACCACATAAAGTTCGTCGCCTGCTCTGGCAATTAGTTGATCCAGATGTACAAGGTGATGTCCTTGAAGAACTCTCTGAAGATGTACGTTTAGGCATTATTGCCCAAATGGAACCTAAGCACATTGCTGCTGCCACTGAAGACATGGGCCACGATGACTTAGGTGAAGTACTGCGAAGCCTGCCTGACACGGTTTATAAAGACGTGGTTAGCGCCATGGACATTCAAGATAGAGAACGTGCTACGCAAGCACTCTCCTATCAGGAACGCTCTGCTGGCGCGCTGATGAACACAGATACAGTAACCATTCGCCCTGATGTAACCCTAGATGTGGTACTGCGTTACATTCGTCTGCGCGGCGAACTCCCTGAGGGTACCGACGACCTTTACGTTGTCGATAAGCATAACTGTTTTTTAGGCGCTTTATCGTTAAGTACCTTACTAACCAATTCGCCCGAAAAAATTGTTCACGACCTGATGGATGAAGACTGTGAGTCTATTCCTATTTCGATGGATGAAAGCGAAGTGGCGCAGTTATTTGAACGTCATAACTGGATATCAGCCCCAGTAGTTGACGACAACGCCCAGCTACTTGGCCGTGTTACTATCGATGACATTGTTGATGTAATTCGTGAAGACGCAGAGCATCACTTATTAGGTTTAGCGGGTCTTGATGATGAAGAAGATACCTTCGCACCGGTTTTAAAAAGCTCAAAAAAACGCTCTGTTTGGCTAGGTGTTAACTTATTAACGGCTCTGGCAGCCGCTTTTGTTGCCAGCTTTTTTGAAGGCACTTTAGCAATACTGCCTATTTTAGCCGTGCTTAACGGCATTGTCCCCTCAATGGGTGGGGTGGCCGGTAGCCAGTCATTAACCTTGGTTATTCGTGGTATAGCAGTGGGTCATATTAACCAAACTAACCAACGTTTTGTAATGATAAAAGAGCTAGCCATTGGTGCATTAAACGGTATTTTATGGGCTGTTTTAATTGCCAGTGTTATAGCCCTATGGCAATGGGACTTAATGCTTGGCGCGGTACTGGCGTTTGCAATGTTTATGAACTTAGTTGTTGCGGGTGTGGCGGGTGCGTGTATTCCTATAATACTTAAACGTATGAAAATAGACCCTGCACTTGCTGGCAGTGTAATACTCACTACAGTAACCGATATAGTAGGTATATTTGCCTTTTTAGGCACCGCAACTTGGTTGCTGGTTTAATAAATAAACCAGCGCACATTACTGTGTAAATACGCGCTGGTTAAAAGTAACTTTTACGCAATATAATTTAACCAGCGTTCAGGTTATCTAGGGCGTGTTGATCTTTGTGGTATGAAAAACAAACAGCATGAAGATAAGGTATAATTGAATTCGCCAGAAAACTTT